>CAYPPW010000024.1:0-19924 GCA_964412755.1 uncultured Thermodesulfatator sp. | reverse complement strand
GAATAATTTTTTATAAATATTGGAAAATTTATAAGAATTCTTACTTAAAAAGGATTGATCCCATTCTACCCAATTATTCAGAGGTTTAATGAGTAAATATGAATGTTTACCCTTCTGAATTTTTTCTGGTAAACTTTCTTGTTTAATAATAATTTTATAAGATGAATAAGGATCAATATTGTGAAATATACTAAGAAAAAAGTCTAAAGGTTTAGTAATATCTACACTTCCTAAATAAGTACCCTTAGAAGTGATTATAGGAAAGGTGTATCTAAATCCAAATAATACCCTTCCTCCTATAAAACCATATACAGAATGTTTGGTATTTTTTACATAAACTACATCAGGTCTTATTTTACTCAAATCATCTCCAAATTGAGTAGGTTCATAAAATCTTAAAAAACTTTTACAATCAGAAGTATGAAAATGCAATTCCATAGTTCCTAATTTTTCATTAAGATATTTATAAGTTGGAAATAGATACTGATACAATTTTTGTCTAGCTATATTTTCATGTTTTTTACTCTGTTTTAATATTTCTATAATTTTGGGATCATATATAATTTTTTCAAAATATACAGAAATTAAATCTTTCGTACTGAAAATCACAGAATTAAATAAAGTCTCTTGAGTTTCTAAAAAGCGAGATAATGTTAAATTTTCAAAATATTTGAGATTTAATTTAAAAAGGAAATAACCTCCAACCCATATAAAAGAAAAAAATAATAAAATACTAAAGAAAATCTTTAAATTTATTTTAAAAAATTTCACAAATTTTAATTATACTTATTCAAAGAATGGGTTTCAATGTTTTTTTAATAATTTCTAAAAATTTCCTTATACCCTCTATTGATTCTTCCTCTGAAATTTTTTCTGAAAAAATTATATTTTTTATTTTTTCTACTTCAGAGAGATCTTCAGGTTCTAAAGTTTCTACAAATTTATCCCACAATTCCTTAAATTCAGGAGGTTTTTCTGGTGGAGTAACATATGAAACAGCCCAAATAGCCTTTAATCCTAAATTAAAGATTTCTTTAGTTTTTTTCCGAAATTCCTCTGGATTTTTTTTTATCTGAGAAAGATTTTTAAAGAGGTCCCACGCATATCTATAGTAACTTTTAGCCCTTATATAATAAGTCATCTTTAATATTAATCTCCAGACTCACTTACTCTTTCTATATATTCACTTGTTCTCGTATCTACTTTTATAATATCACCTTCATTTATAAAAAGAGGTACTTGTAAAATCAAACCAGTTTCTAATTTAGCAGGCTTGGTAGCAGTTCCTACAGTATCCCCTCTAACTCCAGGTTCAGTTTCTATTACTTTTAATTCTACTGTATTAGGAAGTTCTATCCCAATAATTTTACCTTTATAATAAAGGACATATACATTTAAGTTTTCCTTCAAAAATTTATAAGCCTCTCCCAATTCTTTTTTTGAAATATAAATTTGATCATAATCCTGTAGATCCATAAATACATATTGGTCTCCTTCTTTATAAAGAAATTGCATTTCTTTTTCGTAAAAGTCTGGTTTTTCAAAATGTTCTCCTGCTCTAAAATTTAGTTCTAAAACTCTACCCGTAGCAAGATCTTTTAGCTTGGTTCTGACTGTAGGTTGATTTTTTGAAACTTTCACATGTTGAAAATCCAAAATTTCATAAAGTTTTCCTTCCCATTCAATTTTTAGTCCCTTTTTGAAATCAGAGGTAGTATAAGCCATCTTTACTTAACCTCCTTTTTTAAAAAAGATGGCAAGGGGGTTGCCCAAGCCTCATCATCAAAATAAAGTTCTTCTAAACTTTTAGGTTGAGGTATATTTAAAAATTTAGGTCCTTCAATAACTTCAAATCTAACAAAACAAGATTTATACCAGTCAACTGTAGGTAAATCTAAATCAAATTCTTTCATTATTCTATAGGTTTTATAAAAATCTTCCCATTGATTATCTTTTTCTGGATAAATAGTAAAATCTCTTAAAATATCAGTAATAACAAGTCCAGAGTCTAAAATAAATTTTTCAAATTGATACCACTTTTTTAAGGATGCTTCTCTATGTGTAAAACCCATATATCCAACAGACCCCACACCTTTTAAGGAATTTATACACCTGCTGATAAATAATTTCAATCCTTTATAAGTTTCCACAGGATCTGTTATAAATACATCAAAACTTTTATGAAATTCCTGAGGAAGATTATCAATTACATTATAATTATAAACCTCTATATTTTCATATTTTAATTCCTTAGTCTTTTTTATAATAAATTTATTTATTCTTTCATCAATTTCTACTACTACAATTCTTTTAGGTAATTTTGTAAGCGCTATACTTAAGGAGATTAAGTCATCATCCCCCAAAATGAAAATTTCTGTATCCTCAAGATCTCCTCTTTCATAAATAAAGGCAACCCTTTTTATTGTATCTTCAGGTCTTACAAAACCTTGATCAAAATCACTAGTAGGAAGGGGTCTATCTTTTACAATATCCTTAAACTTTTGTAATATTTCTTTCCAATAAGAATCTTTAGAAAAGGGAGAACAATTAAGACATCCTGGATCTTTATAAGGTAATATTTCTATATTACCTGTAAGATAAAAATAAGGCTTTTTATATTCTATAATATTTTCTTTTAAAAGTTCTTTAATGGCTTGTAAAAAACTTACTATATGAGAATCTTGATAATTTATCAATTCCCAGAAAGTAGCAGGATTTTTAATAAGCTGTCTTAAAATCTGTTTTTTGATCCTTTCTACTTCTCTCACTAAACCCCTCTTTTTGGGAAAATCGTAGATTCAAAATTTTTTACTATTAGGAAAAGATTAATATTATTAGAAAATAGTTGCGGGGGTGGGATTTGAACCCACGACCTCCGGGTTATGAGCCCGACGAGCTACCTGGCTGCTCTACCCCGCGATCTTAAATTTGACTTTAAATATAATAAACTTTTGTTTATATGTCAAGTGTATGGAATAAAGTTCATTTAAAATAAAATTTAAAAAGAAAAATTCCATCTAAAACCTAAAATATATCCTTCATTATCTTTTTGATTTTTATAATTATCTTTAATATACTGAAGATCTAAAGTCAAATCTGAACTTAAAGCTTCATGAGAAAAAATGGCTAATTTAATATATCCTTCAAAAGCATGGGTATTAGATAATTCATGTTCTTTAGGACTATTTAAATATGCATATCCTATTCCTATTTCATTTCCTTTTTTACCCAAAAAATAAAAGGGGATATTAAGCCCAAAAGAAATCAAATTATTGTAATCTACTGGAGCTTCATCATTTTGCCATCCTGCTCTTAAAAAAAATCCTATTGGATTTTCAGCAAAAGGATTCTTAATAAAACCTAAATCCTGATCTATAGAAATTCCTATACCTTGATGTTTTTCTTTTTTAGTTCCCTCCCAATTGTAAAAATCCTCACTTGTTATAAATCCAAAAATCCTATAATTTCCTTCACCAATTTTTGATTTCAAAGTATATCCAAGTTGAAGGGCATAGTATTGATAAAAAGGACCTTCCTCTCCATCTTTAGTTGTTATTCCAAGAAGTCTAACAGAAAAAGGTTCTTTATATAATTCTATAACTAAGCCTAAGTCGTAACTTGGAGGGGTTGTTAAGGGAATATCCACAAATACATCATTCATAAATTGAGTAATTTCATCATCAGCAAAACGATTATCATCAATATAGACAGTTGCATCAATAATTCCACCGGTAATTTTTAAATAAGTATTCTCATTAAAAGTAAAGGTATGAGCATACTTCAATTCTAAAATATTATCTTGTTGTTTATGGCCATTAATATTTTTTACATCCTCTTCTAAATCATCTGCATTTGGCGCCAAAATAAAGGGAGAGAGACCTTTTAATCCATTCCCACTTGCAAAACTACCTAAAATATAAATCTCATCATTTTCTGTAAATTTAAGCGAAAAATCTAAATCTATAGCACCTGAACCTCTATTTTTGTTAGGAAAATCTCCTATTGAATGGTTTAACCATTGATATACAGTTGTAATAGTTCCTCCTAAACTTATTTTCTCATTTACCTCTAAACCAAAAAGAGAATAAGGATTATAAATTAAAATTATACCTAAAGTTAACAGAAAAATAAAATTTTTATTCATATTTTACCTCCATTTTATTATTTTTTATATAATATTCACAAATTATAACATTAAAAAATTTTTTTTGTCAAGAATAATTTTAAAAAATTTTCTTGAGTTTAAGATATTTGATATTGAATTTTTGTTGACAATTTATAATTAGGTTTTAACATATATTATTATTATTAAAAATGCTTTGAAAATAACGTAAAAGGAGGGAATCAAAACATGAAAATAAAAATGGTTATTCATGGAATAGCAATGGATCCTGTTTCTAACAGTCCTGTTATGCTTTTGAAAGAGGTTGATGGAGAGAGGATATTACCTATTTGGATAGGAGTATTAGAGGCTACCTCTATTGCTGCTAAACTTGAAAATATTCAATTTCCAAGACCTTTAACTCATGATCTTATGAAAAATATTTTTGATTTTTTGCAAGTGAAAATTCCTAAAATAGAAATTGTTGATTTAAGAGAAAATACTTATTATGCTATCATAACTCTCAATATAGAGGGTAAAACCATAGATATTGATGCGAGACCAAGTGATGCAGTAGCTATTGCTTTAAGAACAGGAGCAGAAATTTTTGTAAGGGAGGAAGTGTTACAAAAAAGTCAAATTTATACTGAAACTCCTTCTACTGAAAAAGAAGAAATAGTAGTCACTACAGAAGAAGAAAAAGAAAGGCTTAAAGAAATTCTAGAAACTCTTGATCCTAAACGATTTAAATATAAAATGTAAGACTTCTAATGATAGATTTCCATTGTCATTCTGTTTTTAGTGATGGAGAACTCATTCCTACAGAAATTTGGAGAAGAGTCAAGGTACTCGGTTATTCAGCAATAGCTATCACAGATCATGCCGATCATTCTAATTTTGAATTTATTATTGTTAATCTTTTAAAAATAAAAAAGAATTTTCAAAATTTAACTCCTCATTTTATTGTAGGAATAGAATTAACACATGTACCTCCAGAATTTATTCCGGATCTTATAAAAGAATGTAGAAAATGTGGAGCAGAGATTGTGGTAGTTCATGGAGAGACCATAGTAGAACCTGTAGCAGAAGGTACTAATCTTTCTGCTATCTTAGGAGGAGCTGATATTTTAGCTCATCCAGGATTGATAAATGAAGAAGAAGTAAAATTAGCAGCAGAAAAAAATGTATTTTTAGAAATATCAGGTAGAAAAGGTCATTCTTTTACTAATGGCCATGTAGTAAAATTAGCTAAAAAGTATGGAGCAAATTTAATTATTAATTCAGATGCTCATTCTCCTTCAGATATTTTATCTAAAGAATTGGCTATCAAAATTGGATTAGGTGCAGGGCTTAAAATAGAAGAAATTGAAAAAATATGGAAAATAGTGAAAAAAAGATTTCTCTAAATACTCATCTTTCCCTTTTAAAAAATATATTTAAAGAAAAAGGATATCCTGAAAAATTTTTTAAAGAAAGAATAAAATATAAATTCTCTTACAAAAATTTTATTTTTGAATTTGAAATACCTTTAGTAATTAAACATGATTTTCAAACGTTTTTTTTGGCAGATTATAAGCTTCAAGAAAATCTAATTGTATCAGAAAGAGGAATTTTAGCTTTAGCACGAGTCTTTTTTGATCCTTTACCTTTTTTTGCTCTTATAACCAATTTCAAAAAATTTATTTTATTAAATCTTTATACTAATGAAAAACAAATAGGAAATAAAGAACTAATTCCAGAATATAAATTCTTTCAATTTTATCAGCCAAAAGAAAAAAAACTTTTTAAGATTGAAATAGAAAAAAAGATTCTTGCCATATATTTAAGTGGAGGTTGAAAGGGAGGTATTTGCAGATTGTAAATCTGCATATTAGGAAAAATATCTTTGTCTTAATATTTCAAAAATTGCAACAGCAGCCGCAACGGAAACATTCAAACTTTCAATTTTCCCTTTCATTGGTATTTTAGCCAAAAAATCACATTTTTCTAAAATTGATGTTCTAATTCCTTTTGCTTCATTTCCTACAATTATAGCTAAAGGAAGTTTTAGATCTAATTGATAAATCAAAGTTTCTACTTTATGAGTTAATCCTAAAATCCAAAGATTATTTTCTTTGAAAAAAGAAATGGCATCTTTAAGATTATTCACTTTTGCGATAGGTAAATTAAAAGCAGATCCACAAGAAACTTTTATTACTGTTTCATTTATCTCACAACTTCTTCTTTTTGATATTACTATCCCATGAACTCCTCCAGCATCTGCACTTCTTATAATTGAACCCACATTTTGAGGATCTTCTACCTCATCAAGCAAAACTACCAAAGGTATTTCTTTTTTCTTTCTCCAATTTTCTACAATTTCTTCTAAACTCGAATAAGGGAAATCTTTTATATATGCTACTACTCCTTGAGTATTTATGTGAGGTGAAATTTTAGGAGGTCTAAATTCATTTCTTGAAATTAATTTCAAAGGAATGTTCATTTTTTTAGCTTTTTCCAAAATTTGATATTTTCTACCTGAGAGTGTTTGTTTATGTAACCATATTTGTTCAATTAAATGAGGAGAAGATTTAAGAGCTTCTAAAACTGGATTAATCCCATATACAATTTTACTCATTTATTAATATTTTTTAAAATTTCTTGCCATTTATTATTTCTATAAGGTTTACAAAGTTCTGCATTAATTATTGAGAACAAGCATTCTTTAGCTCTTTCTAACTCATCATTAATTATTATATAATCAAACCAGCCAGCAAATTTAATTTCTTCTAAAGCTCTATTTATCCGTTTTTCTATTTCTATTTCATCTTCGGTTCCTCTTTTTCTAAGTCTTTCTTTTAGTACTTCCAAATTTGGTGGAAGAATAAAAATAAAAATAGCTGAATTTCCAAAAAAATTTCTTAAACGAGTAGCTCCAATTACTTCTATATCTAGAACTAAATGCTTATTTTGTAAAATAGCTTTATCAATTTCTTTCACAGATGTCCCGTAATAAGTACCAAAAATTTCTACCCATTCCAAAAACTCATCATTTTTTATCATTTTTAAAAATTCCTCTTTACTAACAAAATAATAATCCTTACCATTTACTTCTTCTTTTCTAGGACTTCTTGTAGTATGAGAAACTGAAAAATAAAAATTTTCAGAAGGTAAAAATTGAAGAAGGGTGGTCTTACCTGCTCCTGAAGGACCCGAAATTATAAGAATTAAAGAATTACTCCTCATTTTCTTTGATAGATTTTTCTATCCCTTCACTTATCAATCTTTGAGCTACTGTTTCAGCTTGAATAGCAGAAAGAATTACATGATTACTGTCTGTAACAATAATAGATCTTGTTTTACGCCCTTGAGTAGCATCAATAAGACGTTTAGTTTCCTTAGCTTCCTCCTTAAGTCTTTTCATAGGTGCTGAATTTGGATTTACTATAGCAATAATTCTATCAACTACTACAAAATTACCAAAACCAATGTTTAATAATTTTGAAGCATTCCCCATATATTCTACCCCCTTTTTAATTTTTAAAAAATTTTTAAAATTTTCAAAATATTTTAAATCATTTTTTTATTTTATCAAAATTTTTCAAATTATTTTTTTTCTATTAAGTTTTTTAAAAATTTTCTTACTATTATTTTTGAGAATTAAAATAGGCCCTAAAAGTACATAAAAAACCATGATCATAAACAAAAATAAAGAGGGATTTGAAGCAATTACAGTAAAACTTAGAGTAAAAAGTACAAGAAAATAAAAAGCTTGTAGTTTTTTAATTTTTATTTCTTTAAAACTTGGATATTGAATAGGAGAAACTAATAAATAGGCAATTATATAAACCATCACAAGAATGCCCCAATTTTGATAAGAAGGGAAAAGCTCTGTTCTTGTTAGAAATAATACCATAGAAGCTAAAATCGCAGCTCCTGCTGGAGAAGGAAGCCCCTCAAAATATTTATATTTGTATATAGATTTTACATTAAATCTTGCTAATCTTAGAGCTACACAAGAAATATAAAGAAAACTTGCTAACCATCCTATTTGATTAAATTCCTTTAAAGAATATTGATAAACCAGTAGAGCTGGAGCTATTCCAAAAGATATGAGATCACATAAAGAATCATATTCTTGTCCGAAATAACTTTCTGTTTTAAATATTCTCGCTATTCTTCCATCAAAAATATCAAATGTTATAGCTAAAAAAATAACCCAACTTGCTTTCCAAAAATCTCCTTCAATAATTTTAATAATGGCATAAAATCCGCAAAAAAGATTTAAAGTAGTGAAAATATGAGGCAAGAAAGAAATCATGATTTTAAGGGAATTCTTCCTAAAATAGTTTCTCCTGCAAAGACCCGATAACCTTCTTTTATATAAATTTCAGCATTTTCTACAGGAAAAAATAATTCTACCCTTGATCCAAATTTTATAATTCCTATAGGGTCACCAGAAACTACATCATCGCCAGGTAAAACAAATCCCTTTATTCTTCGTGCTATTATTCCTGCTATTTGAACCATCCAAAAAGGACATCCATCCTCTCTTTCAATCAAATATATCTGCTTTTCATTTTTAACAAAGGAATTATCTTTAAAAATTGGATTTTTTTCTCCTTTAAAATAACTCAACTTTAAAATTTTACCCGTAACCGGACTTCTATTAATATGGACATCCCATAATCTCATAAAAATTCCTATACGCCAAAGAGGCATAGAATACCATTCCTTTTTTTCTTCTATTCTACAAAGAACAATCTTACCATCAGCTGGAGAAATTATTAATTCAGGATTTAAAGGAGGTTGTCTTTTAGGATTTCTGAAAAAATAAACATTTAAGGCTCCTAATGCTAAACTTCCTATAGCTAATTTTCTTTTTTTAAAAATGAAGGATAATCCTGAAAAGGCAAGAGGATAAAGTATCCAGGGTAATCCTTCTCTGTGAATCATGTTCTTACTCCCTTTTCAAAATAACTTTTTACAGAAGGAAAGAGTGATTCTTCTGTATGAGGTAAAAATAAAGCCGCTACAAAATATTCCATATATTTAGGAAATACAGAAAGTTCTATATTAGTCAACATATTAACAACTCTTTCCATTTTTAAAAGAGTATCTTCATATAATAAAGCTTGTTTAGCTCCTTCAAGGCTTGTATTTCCTAAGAAAAAAAATCTTTCTCTTGGAAGATCAGGTAAAAGGCCTATAATTATTGCCTCTTCTAAATCAATATAATTCCCGAATGTTCCTGCTAGATAAACCCTTTCAATATCATCAAAAGTAAGTCCTATAGATTCTAATAAAATTTTGTAACCAGCAAACATAGCTCCTTTAGCTCTTATTATATTTTGTATATCACTTTCAGTAAAAACTATATCTTTCCCTATGGCAGAATCTTCTTTCCATACCACCACATATTCCCATCCTTCATTTCCTTTTCTTATTCTCGGATGCTTTATAGAGGGGTTAAATTTACCTGCCTTATCTATTAAACCCACTTTATATAAATTGGCAAGAATTGAAATGATACCAGATCCACATATTCCAACAGGTCTTTTTCTATTTATAGTTAAAATCATGGGCTCTAAACTTATAGGGTCAATATTTACTGCTTCAATAGCACCTGAGGTAGCTCTTATCCCGTGCTTAATTCCTCCGCCTTCAAAAGCAGGACCTGCTGAACAAGAAGCACATATTAAAAAATCTTTATTTCCCAAGACAATCTCACCATTTGTTCCAAGATCAATAAATAATGTTAAGGGCTCCTCTTCAACTATTCCTGAGGCAATTATACCAGCTACTATATCACCTCCTATATAACTTGCCTTACAAGGTATTATCTGAATTAAAGTAGTTTCTTTTAAATTTAAATTTAAGTCTTTAGCTAAAAATACAGGAAAATCATTAGCTACAGGTACATAGGGATATTCTCTTAAATATTTAGGTTCAAGTTCTAAAAATAAATGAGTCATTACAGTATTTCCAGCTACAGAAATTAAATTAATATCATTCCAATCTTTTTGGGTAACTCTTAACATTTCTTCTATTAATAAAACTATTTTTTCCTTTACTTTAGTAGAAAGAATTTTTAATCCCTCTTTCTTTTTGGTAAATTCTATTCTGCTTATTACATCTTCTCCATAGCTTATCTGGGGATTATAATCTGAATTAAAAGCAAGAACTTCTCCAGTATTTAAATCTATAAGTTCAAGTTGAAGTGTAGTAGTCCCTAAGTCTACAGCTACTCCTAAGTTAGGAGAGAGTTGATGCCCACTTTCAACATCTATTAAATAATATCTATTTTTCTTTGGATGATAATAAAGATTTAAAGTTATTTTAAAATCTTTTTGTCTTAATATATAAGGAAGTTTTTGAAGGAAAGATAAAGATACTTCTGGCTCGTAAATGCCTCTTTGCTCTAAAGCTTTGCTTAGTCTGATATAATCAGAAAAATTTTCTTCAATAGTAGGAGGCCTTAATTCTAAGTAAAGCTTTTTAAAAGGAGAAGAAAGTTTTTTTTCTATTTTTTTTAGAAAAAAAGGGGCTTTTCTTTTAGTTTTTTGAAAAATAATCCTTTTATCTATATCACTTTCTACAGGAATTCTTATTATTAAATCTGACTTTGGATAAGTGGTACAAGCTTTGTACACATTATTTTCTAAAATTTCCCCTTCTACCTCACCTTTTTCTATAATTACTTTACATTTGTTACAAACTCCTGAACCTCCACAATTGGCATTTATATGAATTCCATATCGCATAGCAATTTCTATTAAAGTTTCCTTAGGCAAACTCTCAACTTCAATATTATAAGGTAAAAACTTAATTTTAAACATTTTTTATATAAAGGAGTTATTTTAAAAAATAATGTTTATTTATCCTTTTTCTATTAATTGTCAAGTAACCTTTATTCCAGATTCTTGACAAACTTTTATTTATATTTATTTTTAAAATATTAATAATTAAAAATTAAGGATTTAAGAGGGGGTTGAAATAAAATGTTTAACATTTTAAAAACCTTTATATTCTTAGCTTTATTAAGTATTCTTTTTATAGTGGTAGGCAATTTAATAGGTGGAAAACCCGGGATGACTGTTGCTCTTGTTATGGCTTTAGTAATGAATTTAATAGCTTATTTCTTTTCAGATAAAATAGTTTTAGCCACCACTGGTGCTATTCCAGTTGAGCGCGAGAAAGATCCGGAACTTCATAATATAGTAGAAGAAGTAGCAAGAAAAGCTAATATCCCAAAACCTAAAGTTTATCTCATCCCTGTAGAAACACCTAATGCTTTTGCTACAGGAAGAAATCCTGAAAATGGAGTAATTGCAGTAACTATAGGCTTAAGAAAACTTTTAACTTCTGAGGAACTAAAAGGAGTAATTGCTCATGAAATTGCTCATATTAAAAATAGAGACATATTAATTTCTACTATTGCTGCTGTATTGGTAGGTGCAATAACATATTTAGCTTATATGGCTCAATGGGCTCTTATGTTTGGAGGACTTAGAAGAGATGATGAAGAAAGCGGCAATCCTTTAGGATTTATTGCAACTTTAATTGCTATTATTATAGTTCCAATTGCAGCTACTCTTATTCAACTTGCTATAAGTAGAAGTAGAGAGTATTTAGCAGATGAGACCGGAGCTAAAACTATTAAAAATCCTGTAGCTTTGGCAAAAGCTCTTGAAAAACTTGAAAATTGGAATAGAGCTTATCCAATAGATGTAAACCCAGCTCATGCTCAAATGTATATTGTAAACCCTCTTTCAAGTAAAAGTATTTTTAAATTATTTTCCACTCATCCTCCTATTGATGAAAGAATTGCAAGATTAATGAAAATGGCTAAAGAAGGCATTTAAGGTAAAAAAAATCATTGGAACTATTTTATTTTCTAAAAGATATTCTCCGATATCTAAAACCTTTTTGGAGAAAGTTTCTATTAGGTATAATCTTTGCAATCTTAGCCTCTCTTACTACCGGGTTTAGTACATGGGCAATAAAACCAATTTTTAACTATGTATTTATAGATAAACATTATGAGTATTTTAAATTTATTCCTCTATTTCTTATATTAATTTTCAGCTCTGTTGGAATTTTTTCTTTTCTTCAAGCATATTTTATGAAATCAGTTTCTATCGGAGTAGTTAATTTTATAAGGCTCAATTTATTTAAAAAGTGTTTATATACCCCAGTAGAAAAATTAAGTAAACATGGCACCGGTCAAACTATTTCTCGAGTTATTAACGATACAGCTCAAATAGAGCCAATTTTAGGAGATAGTTTACAAAATATTATTAAAGAAATATTTACAGTATTAGCTTTATTAGGAGTAGCTTTTTATCAAAAGTGGGATTTAACCTTATTAGCTCTTTCTATTATCCCTGTAGTAATAGTTGCTACTAAAATATTAGGAGTAAAAACTAGAAGAGCAAGAAAATTAGCTCAATCTTCAACTGGAGAACTTACGCAAAAAATGAACGAAATCATAAACGGAATTAAAGAAATCAAGATAAATAGTTCTTATCAAAAAACAACAGAACTATTTTCAAAGGAACTAAATAGATTTTATAGATGGACTTTGAAAATTACTAAGTATAGAGAGGGATCTAAAAGTTTAGTAGATATAATGACTGGAGTTGGAGGTGCTTTAGTAATAGGATATGGAGGATTTTTGATTATAAAAGGTCATATGAGCCCAGGAACTTTTCTTTCTGTATTAACTGCTATACTCCTTATCTTTAATCCTGTAAGAAAAATAGCCAGATCTTATACTGGTTTAAAAGAAGCTCAAGGAGCTTGGATCAGAATTCAAGAAGTGATGAGCTTACCAGAAGAAAAAGGAGGAACTCTCAAAGCCTTCCCTCCTAAACATGGATTTTTGATAGAAAATGTGTCCTTTAAATATGCTCCTCATCTACCTTTAGCTTTAGAAAAAATTAATTTATTTATTCCTGCTAATAAAGTTATAGCTTTGGTAGGATCAAGTGGTGCAGGAAAAACTACCTTAGTAGCATTACTTCCCCGCTTTTATGATCCTCAAGAAGGAACTATCTACTTAGACAACATACCTTTAAAAGATTTTGAAATTTTAAGTTTGAGAAATTTATTTGGGATGGTATTACAAGAACCCTTTCTTTTCAATCTTTCTATTTGGGAGAACTTAATTATGGCAAAACCTGATGCTACTAAAGAGGAAATAATTTCTGCTTGCGAATTAGCTATGGCTCATGAATTTATTAAGAAACTCCCCAAAGGATATGATACTGTATTAGGTGAAGAAGGGCTTAATCTGTCTGGAGGACAAAAACAAAGATTAGCTTTAGCAAGAATATTTTTAAAAAAACCTCCTATAATTATTCTTGATGAAGCTACCAGCCAACTTGATAGTATAACTGAAACAGCTATTCATTCTGCTCTGGATAAATTTAAAAATTTTACCACTATTATTATAATTGCTCATCGTCTTTCCACCGTCAAAAAAGCTGATAAAATTATTCTTCTTGATAAAGGTAAAATAATAGGTGAAGGAACTCATGAGGAGTTACTTTCAAAGTATCCTCTTTATAAAAACTTATATCAAACTTTTCACAAAGAATAATCTAATAATTCATACAAAGCTTTTTTAACCTCTTCGGGTTTAATTTCCTTCATACAATTCACATCTTTACATTTTTTATTAAAGCAAGGGCTGCAAAAAGAAGAGCTTCTAATTATTTTAGCTATTCCACCCCAAGGACCTGTTCTTTCTGGAGAAGTAGGACCAAAAAGAGCAACAGTAGGTTTTCGAAGAGCAGAAGCTATATGCATAGGTCCTGTATCAACACTTACTACAACTTGAGAATTCTTTATCAAATTGGCAAGTTCTTTTAAAGAGAGTTTACCTACTAAAGAATATACATAAAAATACTTTCTCTCAATTTTTTCTGCCCAATTTTTAAGTTCAACTTCTGATAAACTCCCAGTAATAAAAATATCAAAATCTTTACCTAGTTCCTCACAATCTTCAACAAGCCTTTCCCAATAAGATAGAGGCCACCATTTAGTCATCCAACGAGCTGATGGAATAAATACAATATAAGGTTTTTTAATAAAATTTAAATTATTTTCTAATATATTTTTACTAAATACTGAATGAGGAATCTCTTCAGGCACTTCAAAAGATTTGTTTATATTTAAGATTTTTAATACTTCTGTGGTAAGAAAAATATATCTTTTTACAGCATGTAAATTGAAATCATAGGGGGGGAGAATAAAATTGTAAAATAAAGGACTCCCTTCTCTATAATTTGAGAATCCTATTTTATATTTAGCTTTAGAAAATCTAACAATAATACCACTTTTAAAAAGTCCTTGATAATCTATTACAGCTTCATATTCATATTTTCTCAATTCTTTTACAAATTTTCTCAATCTTTTTATAGAAACCAAATATTTTTTTGAAAAAATTAAAAGTCTATCTATATATGGATGACCTTCTATAATTTCAGCATTTCTCTCATCTACTACCCAGTCAATCTGAAAATCAGGAAAATTATTTTTAATTAAGGTTAAGGAAGGTAGGGTTTGAACCACATCTCCCAAAGCTGAGAGTTTTACTATAAGAAGTCTCATTTTTATTTTTGAGAATCCTTTAAAATAAACTCTGCTGCTTCCTTTAAATCTTTAGCTACAAAGTAGGGTGTTATATTTTTTTTAGGGGCTACATATTTTAGTTCTCCTTTTCCATAACCAGTAAGAACTAAAATACCTTTTATACCCATATTTTGTGCAGTTTCTATATCAACAATTTTATCTCCAATTAAATAAGATTTAGAAAGATCTATAGGATATTTTTCAAGCGCTTTTAAAATAAGTCCTGGTTTTGGCTTTCTACAAGGACAATTATCATTAGGATGATGTAAGCAAACAAAAAAATCATCAATACTTACTCCCTTTTTTATAAGCCTTTTCTGTAAAAGCTCATTGGCTTTAAAAACTAATTCCTCCGGGAAATAACCTCTGGCAGGACCACTTTGATTAGTAATTACAATAAGTTTAAACCCCTTATCTTTAAGAATTTTTAAAGCTTCAGCTACTTTTGGTAAAAGCTTAAGTCTTGAAAGATCATTTATATATCCTCTTTCTTCATTTATGGTACCGTCTCTATCTAAAAAAATCACTTTATAATTCATTAAATTTTATTCAGACAGAATATGAAATTTATATTCAGTAAGATGAAATTCTTTATTTGGTTTAAGTATAACCATAAATCCATATTTTTTTTCCAGATTTTCCAAGTGATAGATTTCTTCTCCTATAATTTCAGAAAGATTGGGATTAATTTCTATTTCAATTTTTTTATTTTTAATATGAGGTCCCATTCTAATAAGCCTACGTAAAATTTCATAATATATACTCCTTTTACTCTTTATCTTACCCTCTCCTTGACAATAGGGACAGGTTTCATAAAAAATTTGATAAAGGGATTCTCTTTTTCTTTCTCTTGTCATTTGCAAAATTCCAAATGGAGTAATAGGAAGAAAACCGTGTTTAGCTTTATCTTTTTTTAGAGCTTCTTTCAAAGTTTGAAGAACTAACTCTTGATGTTCAGGATCTTCCATATCTATAAAATCTATAATTATCAATCCCCCTATATTTCTTAATCTTAATTGATATGCTATTTCTTCAGCAGCTTCCAGATTTATTTTAAATACTGTGTCTTCAAGTTCTTTACTCCCAGTATATCTACCTGTATTTACATCTATTGCTGTAAAAGCTTCACAAGGTTCAATTACTATAAACCCACCTGATTTTAACCAGATTTTTTTGGAAAGTATTTTTTTAACATCTATTTGAATGCCATGAGCAGTAAAAATATCCTCCTTACCTTCAAAAAGCTGCACATAAGGAACTAAATGCGGAAAAAATTTGTTTAAAAAACTCTTTATTTCTTCATAAAAATCTTTATTATCTACAACAATAGCTGAAATTTCTTTATTAAAGAGGTCTCTTACAGCTCTCAAAGCAATATTGAGTTCTTCATAAATAAGGGCTGGAGCTTTAACCTTTTCGGCTTTTTCTTTAATCTCTTTCCATAAACATAGAAGAAACTCTATCTCTGTTTTCAAATCTTCTTCTTCTGCCTCAACAGCTGCAGTTCTTATAATCCATCCTGTATTAGGAGGTTTCAATTTTTCTAACAAATTTTTAAGTCTTTTTCTTTCCTCTTCATTTTTAATTTTTCTTGAAATACCAATATGATTTACAAAGGGAAGATAAACCAAGTAATGCCCAGGTAAAGTAAGGTTAGTAGAAACTCTTGCTCCTTTATTTCCTATAGGTTCCTTTATTACCTGTACTAATATCTCCTGTCCCTCTCTTAAAATTTCATGTAAATTAGTAAAAAATATTCCTTCTTTATCCCATTCTATCTCGGCAGAAGGCATAATATCTTCACCAAAAAGAAAAGCTGTTCTCGTCAAACCAAGATCTAAAAAAGCTGAACTTATTCCTGGGACCACTCTTACTACTTTAGCTTTATAAATATTTCCTACAAGACCTTTTTCTGAAGGTCTTTCCACATAAAATTCTACTAATTGATTATTCTCAATAAGCCCTACCCTTATTTCAAAAGGAGCATAATTTATAAGAAGTTTCCCCATTTTTTAAATTTTTAATTTCTTTATAAATAATTTTATTAATTTTTCTAATCTTTTTTCTACTTTTTTAGATTGTTCTACTACTTCAGAAAAAATAATAGGCTTAAAATTATCAGGATCGTTTACATTAGATATTACTGAGATTCCTAAAACTTTTAAGCCTGCATGCACTGCAACTATTACTTCGGGAACAGTAGACATCCCTACTGCATCAGCTCCTATCATTCTTAAAAATCTTGTCTCAGCTGGAGTCTCTAAACTTGGACCAGGAACTACTACATAAATTCCTTCTTTTATGTCTTCCTTTAATTCTTGAGCAGTCTCTTTGAATAAATTTATCAACTCTTTATCATAAGCATTTGACATGTCCGGAAATCTCGGCCCCCATTCCTCATAGTTTATCCCTCTTAAAGGATTATCAGGAATTAAATTTATATGATCTTTTATAATCATTATATCTCCAGATTTAAAACTTAAATTTAAACCACCTGCTGCATTTGAAACAAGATATATTTTAGGTTTAAATTGAGTTAAAACTCTTAAAGGAAAAGTAATTTCTTTAGTAGAATAACCTTCATAATAATGGACTCTTCCCTGTAACACCGCTACTTTTTTATCTTCTATATATCCAAAAATAAGTTCACCTTTGTGAGTTTCTACTGTAGGTATCGGAAAATTAGGAATTTCTTCATAAGGAAAAACCGTAATTTTTTCTATTTTTTCTCCTAAGGAAAAAAGACCTGTACCTAAAGTAAGTATAATATCTGGAGAAAAAGGGATTTTTTCTTTTAAAAATTTATAAGTTTCGTCAACTTTTTTAAAGTAAAGGTCCTCCCTTCTCATTAATTATATTTTCTCCATTTTTAAATTTAGTGGTAAATTTAGGTCTTCCGAGTTCATCAATTTCTAATATTTTCACTTTTATAATATCTCCTATTTTATAAACTGCCTTTAAATCTTTTGGAGGATTTTCCATTTTAGAAACATGTAAAAGTCCTATCTTACCAGGACAAACTTCCACAAAAAGTCCATAAGGTTCAATTCTTGTTATTTTTCCTTCATAAATTTTACCTATTTCTATTTCTCCTATAATAGCTTCAATAGCTTTTTTAGCTGCTTCTATATCTTCCCATTTTTGACCACTAATAGAAACTTTACCGCCATCAAGAACCCATATTACTGTATTAGTTTTTTCTTTTATCTCTTTCACCGTTTTACCACCTGGACCTATTATAAGAAAAGCTTTATCTTCAGGTACGGTAATGATTTCAATTTTAGGTGCATAAGGAGAAAGTTCTTTCCTGGGTTCTGGCATAATGGAATACATTTTTTCTAAAATAAAAAGCCGAGCTTCTTTAGCTTTCAAAAGTGCTTCTTCCAAAATTTCTTTTTTAAGACTTTTAATTTTTATATCCATTTGAATACTTGTAATGCCATCTTTTGTTCCAGCTATTTTAAAATCCATGTCACCAAGCTGATCTTCTTCTCCTGCAATATCAGTCAAAATTATATATTTATCCTCTTCCACCACAAGTCCCATGGCTATTCCAGCTACATGCTTTTTAACAGGCACTCCTGCATCAAAAAGTGCAAGGGAACTGGCACATACAGTAGCCATAGATGAAGATCCATTTGATTCTAATACATTTGCTACTACTCTTATTATATAGGGAAAGTCTTCTTCAGAAGGAATGAAAGGTTCCAATGCCCTTTCAGCAAGAGCTCCATGCCCTATTTCTCTTCTTCTGGGAGGCCCCCAAGGTTTTGCTTCCCCTGTGCAAAAAGGAGGAAAGTTATAATGAAGCATAAATCTTTTAAAAGTTTCTCCTTCATAAATACTTTCTACTAATTGAGCTTCTTCTCGAGATCCAAGAGTTACAGTGGCCAAAACCTGAGTTTGACCGCGAGTAAAAATTGCACTTCCATGAGGTCTTTCAAAAGGATGTATTTTAATATCTATAGCTCTTATTTCATCAGGAACCCTTCCATCTATTCTTCTTCCCTCATTAAATAATTTTTTTCTTAAAACCTGACTAATTAATTTTTTATAAAAAAATTGAGCCTTTGTTTTATCCACAGACAAGATATCAAAACTGCTTAAAAACTCTTCAAATATTTTATTTAATGCTTCTTTTCTAAGCTTTTTATCTTGAATTCCAAAGACTTGATTTATTTTTTCAAAACAAAATTCTTTCATACTCTTTTTTATGTGATCAGGTAATTCAATCAAAGCTATTTCTTTTTTATTTAGTCCTATTTTCTGCCTCAACTTTTCTTGAGCTTCAATTAAAGGCTGACATTTGTCTAAAGCTAAATAAAGTGCTTCAATAATTGTTTTTTCATCAGATTCTTTTGCTCCGCCTTCTACCATTACTATACCTTCTTTAGAACAAGCTACTACTAAATCTAGTTCTGCTTGACGCCTTTCTTCATAAGTAGGATTAATTATTAAATTTTCATTAATCTTTACAATTCTTAAAGCTGAGATAGGTCCCTCAAAAGGTATTTCAGAAAGATGTAAAGCCGTTGAAGCTCCTATTATAGAAAGTACATCTGGATCATATTTTTCATCAGCAGATAAAGTAAGAGCAGTTATTACTACCTCATTGAAAAAATCTTCAGGGAATAATGGTCTTATAGAACGATCTATCAACCGGGAAACTAAGACTTCTCTATCACTTGGTTTACCTTCCCTTTTGATAAATCCGCCGGGAATTTTACCCCAAGCAGAAGCTTGCTCTCTATAATCTACAGTTAAAGGAACAAAATCAACTCCTTCAACTACATTATCTCCCATAACTACTGTCACTAAAACCGCTGTTTCTCCTTGCTTTACAACTACAGAACTATCTGCAAATTTAGCATATTCCCCAGTTTCAATAATTATCGGAGCTGAAGATTCAATCTTTATCTCCAATTTTTCCATATACTCTTCATCCTCCATTTAAAAAATTTGATTTTAAAATTTAGAATAGAACCTAATTTTTTCAAGAGAAAAACACTTATGAGTTTTTTTAAATATGTTAACTTATTTTATATTTCAATTCGTGTTACAATTCCATGAAGTTTATTTGTTGGAAGTTCTAAAAATTTTACAAAATTTGGACTTATCTGTTTTAAAAAAGCATAAAATTTCCAGAAAAGACACTGAGTATGAATATCTTCAATACCGTAAAATATCACTCATTCTTCTATACCT
>CAYPPW010000023.1:0-23371 GCA_964412755.1 uncultured Thermodesulfatator sp. | reverse complement strand
CTGTATCTCAGGTCTTTCTTTATAAAGATAAAGAGGGATTTTATAAAGTCTCTTTATTGCCGTTAAAGGATTTTCAAGGAGAATTAAAAGGATATTTAGTAGTTTTGAACAAGGCAGAAGAAATAGAAAGAGCTTATAAATCTTTTTATCAAAATTTGATTCTTTTTAGTAGCTTATTAGTGATACTTTTTATTTTAAGTATTTTTTTAATTAGTAAAGTTCAAGAAATAGCTTTAGAAAGAAAAAAATTAAAAACCTTGATTTCTTTTATGGAGGGGGGAGTATATTTTATAAACTCAAAAGGTAATATAGTTTTGATAAATAAAAAAATGTCTGATCTTCTAGGATATTCAGAAGATGAACTATTAGGGAAAATAGATCACGAGATATTTCATATTTTAGAAGAAAAAACCTGTCCTATTTGTGAGTGTGCAAAAAGTGAAAAAAAATTGGAAGGAGAAGCTCTTTTTAAAAAGAAAAATGGAGAAACTATCTTTGTAAATATATTTGCTAGTTCAATAAAAGAAGATCAGAAAATCTTAGGTGCTATTATTAACTTTTATGATATTACCCAAAGAAAAATTTTAGAACAAAAGCTATATATAGAAGCTTTTACAGATGGACTCACCACTTTATATAATCGAAGATTTATAGAAGAGATTTTATCTACAGAAAGAGATAAAGCTATTTTGTATGGAGAGCCTTTTTCCATTATTTTTCTTGATTTAGATGATTTTAAAAAAATAAATGACACTTATGGACATGAGGTAGGGGATAAAGTTTTGAAAGAAATAGCAAAAATTTTAAAGGAAAATTTAAGAGCTACTGATATTTTAGGGCGTTGGGGAGGAGAGGAATTTATAATAATTTTAAAAAATACTAAATTAAAAGATGCTATTAACCTTGCTGAGATTTTAAGAAAAAAAATAAGTGAGTATAATATAGATAAAATATTAGTCACAGCAAGTTTTGGGGTAACTGAATATTTTCCAAGAGAAGAAATAATGAAAACTTTAAAAAGAGTTGATTTAGCACTTTATAAAGCTAAAATGGCAGGTAAAAATTGTGTAAAATATGAAACATGATATCATAAAAATTTATGGAAGAAAAAAGAATTCAAGAATATCTTAAAGTTTTAGCTTGTCCTAAATGCAAAAGTGAAGTCTTTTATAAAAATTTTGAAGATAAAGAGGGATTTTATTGTAAAAGTTGTAAAATTTTATTTCCTATAATAGAGGATATTCCTGTTATGCTTATTGAAGAAGCAATATCTGTTTTAATTAATGAAGAAAATGAGTCATCCTAAAATCCCTAATCCTAATTTATATTTTGTAGCTATTACTGGAAAAAATCAAGATATTTGGGGGGAAACAATAGATATTTTAATAAATATTTTAGGAAAGGTTATTTTTCAATCTAAAATTTTTAACTTTTCAGATTTTACTTCTTATTATGCTAAAGAGATGGGGGAAGAATTAAAAAAGGGTCTTTATTTTTTTGAAAAACTAATATCTCCTGAATATCTTGTTGAATTAAAACACAAATGTTACGAACTAGAAAGAAAATTTTCTAATTCTTTAGGAAATAGAACTATTAATTTAGATCCAGGGTATTTAGGGCTTTCTAAAGTAATTTTATCAACTTTTAAGGATTATGCTCACAGAGTTTACTTGGGGAAGGGGGTATTTGCAGAAGTTACCTTAATATACAGAAATAAAACTTTTACTCCACTTCCTTGGACTTATCCAGATTATCAACAACCTGAAATTATTGAAATTTTTAATAAAGCAAGAGCTTGGTATAAGGAGAATTTAAAATTTGTTAGTTGATCGCTTAGGAAGGAAAATAGAATATTTGAGAGTTTCTGTTACTGATAGATGTAATTTTAAATGTATTTATTGTTTTACCTCTCAAAATTGGAGATGGCTTCCTCATACTGAGATCTTAAGATTTGAAGAAATAGAAATGATTGTAAAAGAAGCTTCTAAGTTAGGGATAAAACGAATAAGATTAACTGGAGGTGAACCCCTCTTAAGAAAAAATATAGAATTCCTTATAGAAAGACTAAGTCGAATTCCTGGAATTATAGATTTAAGCCTTACTACAAATGGGTTTTTTTTAGAGGAATTTGCTGAAAAATTAAAAAAAGCTGGAATAAAAAGAATAAATGTAAGCTTAGATACTTTAAATAAAGAAAAATTCAAAAAACTTACAGGGGTTTCAGCCTTTGAAAAAGTGCTAAGAGGTATTGATCTGGCTTTGGAGTTAGGTTTTAATCCGCTAAAAATCAATGTGGTGGTTATAAAGGGCTTTAATGATGATGAAATTTTAGATCTTGCAAAACTTACTTTAGAAAAACCCTTAGAAGTAAGATTTATTGAATTTATGCCAATTGGAAAAAACAATATCTGGGATGAAAGAAATGTTATAACTGTAAAACAAATAAAGTCAATCTTAGAAAAATTTGAAAAATTAAGTCCTGCTTCCTCTTTCGGAGGAGGACCAGCTAAAGTTTTTAAATGGAAAAATGCTGTAGGGAAGATAGGTTTAATTTCGCCCATTTCTGAACACTTTTGTGATAAATGTAATAGATTAAGAATCACTCCAGATGGTAGATTAAGGCCTTGCCTTTTTTCTGATTATGAAATAAATTTAAAACCTATTTTAAGAGAAGGTAAAGGTACTTTAGAATCTGCATTTTTTTCTGCTTTAAAATTTAAACCAGCTAAGCATCCTTTGAATTTTACTTTAAGACCCATGAGAGCCATTGGAGGATAAATGAGTAAAAAGAAAAGAGAAATTCAAAAATCTGATGCCAAAGAAATTTGGCTTAGTATGGGAAGCCTTAAAAAAGGATATCCTGATGTAACTTTAAAATTGAATAAACCTTTACCTAAGGGAACTTATGTGTTAGTTAAACTTCCAGAAGGTAGAAAAGAGATTTTTATTCTTACAGAGGTCTCCTATAAAGTTCCTTTTGATATCGAGGGACTTCCTATAGTGAGAAGGAAAGCAACTCTAAAGGAAATCCAGGAATATGAAAAAAAGCTGGAAACAGAAGAAAAAGCTAAAGAACTTTGTCTTCAATTTTGTCAAGAATTAGGAATTGAAATGAATCTTGTAAGAGTGGATTGTTTTTATGATAAAAGCAAAATAATTTTTTACTATACTGCAGAAGGTAGGATAGATTTTAGGCAATTAGTAAAAGACCTTGCAAAAGCATTAAGAATGAGAATTGAAATGAGACAAATAGGTGTTAGAAATGAAACTGCTTTAGTAGGAGGAATAGGATACTGTGGAAAGGAATTTTGTTGTGCTAAATTTTTAAAACAGTTTACCCCTTTATCAATTAAAATGGCAAAAGAACAAGGACTTATTTTAGATCCTAATAAAATCTCTGGTGTATGTGAAAGACTTCTTTGTTGTGTGAGTTATGAATACGATGTTTATAAAGAATTTTTAGAAAATCTTCCTCAAATAGGGAATAAAATAAAAATTAATGGAGAGTCATATAAGATATTAAAATATAATATTTTTCAAAAAGTAGCTTATTTAGAAAATAAAGAAGGAAATTTAATTCAAATTCCTGTGGAAAGTATCAGAAGTTTTATGGAAGAAAAAATAGAAGAAGCACCTTTAGAAGAGGATTTTAAAGAACTTGAGGAGTTCTAAAAATGAAAAGAATATATCTTACTACTCCTATTTACTATGTTAATGCTACCCCTCATCTGGGACATGCTTATACCACTATAATTGTAGATATTGTAGCTAGATTTTATAAATTAATAAACTATAAAGTTTTCTTTTTAACAGGCACTGATGAACATGGAGATAAGATTCAAAAAGCTGCTAAAGATAAAGGAAAAGATCCCAAAAATTTTGTAGATGAAATAAGCTATATTTTTAAAAAAACCTGGGATTATTTTAACCTAACTTATAATAAATTTATTCGAACTACTTCTGAAGAACATAAAAGGGTGGTTCAATTTATTTTACAAAAACTTTATGATAAAGGAGAAATTTATCTTGATGAATATGAAGGATTTTACTGTTATGGATGTGAGAGATTTTTGACTTATAAAGAATTAGATGAAAAAGGGAAATGTAAAGATCATAAAATCTATCCTGAATTAATAAAAGAAAAAAATTATTTTTTCAATCTTGAGAAATACAGAAGTTGGCTTAAAGACTACATTGAAAAAAATGACCTAATTTATCCTGCTTTTTATAAGGAAGAAGTTTTAAATATGCTTGAAGAAGAACTTCCACCCTTATGTATATCTCGTCCTAAAGAAAGGCTTTTGTGGGGAATAGAACTTCCTTTTGATACTAACTATGTAACATATGTATGGTTTGATGCGTTAATAAATTATCTTTCAGGAATTGGATATCCAGAAAATCCAGAATGGGAAAAGTGGTGGGAAAATGTTTATCACTTTATAGCTAAAGATATTCTTAGACCTCATGCTATATACTGGCCTATAATGTTAAAGGCTTTGGGGGTTCCTATATATAAAAAACTTCTTGTTCATGGATATTGGTTGGTGAATCATTTTAAAATGTCAAAAACTTTAGGAAATATAGTAGATCCAATAGAAATTGCTGAAAAATTTGGAAGGGATCAGTTAAGATATTTTTTATTAAGAGAAATGGCCTTTGGATACGATGCTGAATTTAATCTTCCTAATCTTACTATTAGAATAAATGCAGATTTAGCCAATGATTATGGGAATTTAATTTATAGAACTTTAAATTTAGTGGAAAAATATTTTGAAAGTAAGATCCCCCATTTAGGATTTCTAAAACCTGAAGATATAGAATTTTTAGAAAGTGTTAAAAATGCATTAAAAGATTATGAGTTCTATTTTTTATGTTTTCAGTTCAACAAAGCTTTAGAAAAATTATGGGAAGTGATAAGGAAAGCAAATGTTTATATAGATAGAACTGCTCCTTGGTCTGAAGCTAAAAAAGGGAATAGGGCAAAGGCAGGAACTATTTTAAGAGTTCTTTTAGAAAGTATAAAAAGCTTTGCAATCGCCCTTTATCCTATTATGCCAGAAACATCAAAAATTTTATTAGAAAATTTATCTGTAGAAACTAAAGATATTCTATGGGAAAAAGCTTTTTCTTTTGAATTATTAAAAGAAGGATCTCCCATTCAAAAAGGAAAGCCTCTTTATCCTCGGGTAGAAAGGATATCAAATATTAACCTGGGGGCCAGCCCATAGGTCTTCCTGCTAATACATGAAAATGAAGATGAAATACCGTTTGTCCTGCTTCTTCTTTACAATTTACTACTACTCTATAACCTCTTTCTTCAAATTTTAAATCCTTTGCGATTTTATTTATTACTAAATAAATATGCCCCATTAGTTCTTTATCTTCTTCTTTAAGGTCTAAGAGGGTCTCAATATGACTTTTGGGGACAACTAAGATGTGATAAGGAGCCTGTGGATTAATATCATGAAAAGCTATTACTTTATCATCTTCATAAATTACATTAGAGGAGATTTCTTTATTTGCTATTTTACAAAAAATACAAGCCATCTTTATCCTCCAACTTACATTTTTTAAAAAATTATTTTAGGAAATTAAAATATTAAAGTCAAGGTAACATCTTTTCTCAAAATTTTTAAAAAATGGTATAATAATTTCTGAATTATGAAATGTCCCAAATGTAAAGAATTAGAAACTAAAGTTATAGATTCAAGGATTATAGAAGATGGGTTTTCTATTAGAAGAAGAAGAGAATGCAGTAAATGTGGTTATAGATTTACTACTTATGAACGATTAGAGCTTGATATAATGGTAGTAAAGAAAGATGGTAGAAGAGAACCTTACAATAGAGAAAAATTACTTTCAGGTATAAGAAAAGCCTGTCATAAAAGACCTATTAGTGAAGACACTATTAAAAAATTTTTAAATGAATTAGAATTAGATTTAATACAAAAAGGAGAAAAGGAGATATCATCTCAATATATAGGAGAAAAAGTAATCTCAGCTTTAAAGGAATGGGATAAAGTTGCTTATATAAGATTTGCTTCAGTTTATAAGGAATTTAAAGATATTGGGGAATTTATAACCCAAATTAAAGAGCTTGGTCATGAAGAATAATTTACTTCCTAAAGATGTAATAGTTTTTCCTTTAGATGTTTCCACTTTAAAAGAAGCTTTAGAATGGGTAGAAAGATTAAATGATTTGGTGGGAGTATATAAGATTGGATTAGAACTATTTACAAGTGTTGGTCCTAAGGTAATCGAAGAAATTAAAATGAGAACTAACAATAAAATTTTTCTTGATTTGAAGCTTTACGATATTCCTAATACTCTTTCAAAGACCATTAAAGTAATTTCAAATTTACAAGTAGATTGGGTTACTGTACATATACTTTCAGGAACTTTAGCATTGAAAAGCGTATTGAAAGCAGCTTATAATAATTTAAAAATAATTGGAGTTACTATTCTTACTTCCCTTGATAGAGCGGATCTTATGGAAGTGGGTTTTAATTCCGAACTTGCAAGAGATACTAAAGAATTGGTATTTAAATTAGCCAAACTTGCCTATAAAGTTGGATGTGAGGGAATTGTTTGTTCAGCAAAAGAAGTTAGTAAAATAAAGGAATTTTTTCCAGAATTGATTACTTTCGTACCAGGAATAAGATGGGAAACTTTTGGGGATGATCAAATAAGAACAGCTACTCCTTATGAAGCAATAATTGCTGGGGCAGATTATTTAATAATAGGAAGACCTATTAGAGAGGCTGTTTCTCCTGAAAAAGTTTGTGAAAAAATCATAGATGAAATTAAAAAAGCTTGGGCAAATAAATGATTATTAGAAATATAGTTGATCTTCCTTTACATAGCGGTAAATGTCCACCTTGGCTTTTTGAAAAGATGGTAAAGTTAAGTAGGGCTATTTTACTTTTGGTATATGAAGAATTTGGACCAAAGGAGTTAATAGAAAGATTAACTGATCCTTTTTGGTTTCAAGCTTTAGGATGTTTATTAGGTTTTGATTGGCATTCTTCAGGTTTAACTACCACAGTAGGGGCAGCAGTAAAAGAAGCATTAAAACCTTATTTTAAAGAGTTAGGTATATATATATGTGGAGGAAAAGGGAGAAGGGCTTTAAAAACACCTGAAGAGATAATTTATTGGGGTGAAAAAGAAGCCCTTTCTCAAAAAACCGAAAAACTTATAACTTTAAGTCGCCTTACAGCAAAAATTGATAATAATGCCATACAAGATGGTTTTCAACTTTATTTTCATCTTTTTATCTTTTCAAAAGAAGGATATTGGGGTGTTATTCAACAGGGAATGGATGAAAAAATTTGTTATGCAAGAAGATATCATTGGTATAGCGAAAAGATTATAAATTTATGTAAAGAACCACATACAGGAATAGTTTCTTTTATAAAAAAGAAAGAAGTTCTTAATCTTGTAGCCTCTGAAAGTGAAAAGGTCCAGAATTCACTTATAAATTTAGTAAAAGAAGATTTTAATAAAATATTAAAAGAATTAACCCCTAAAGTCTATTTTATATTTAAAAAGGATCATTATTTAACTCCGCAAGATTTTTCATATCATTCTTTAAAAAAAATTTGGGAAAAAACTTATCAAAATCCTCCCTCTGATTTTAAGGATTTACTTTTAATTCCTGGAATGGGAGCAAAGGCTTTAAGGGCATTAACCTTAACTTCTGAATTAATTTATAATGTAAAAGCCTCAAGAAAAGATCCTGTAATTTATAGTTACGCTCACGGAGGAAAAGATGGATACCCATACAAATTAGACAAAAATCTTTATAATACTACTATTCAAGAATTAGAAGAAATTTTACAAAAATTGAAATTAGCTGATTTTACTAAAATAGAACTTTTTAGAAAACTTCCTAAAATATTTAATTATTAAAAAATTGTTGAAAAGTTTAAAAAAAATTAAAAAAATCTTTTGTGAAGTTAGAAAAATAAAATAAAAGACTTAAAAATTTTTCAAAATTACTCTTGACTTTTATAAATAAGTCTATATAAAAACTAAAAAATTAAAAATGCAAAAACCTCAGATTTTATTTTCAAAAGAATTTGGTAAATATTTAGAAGATAAAAAAGCTTTAATATTGAAACATTGGAAGTCTTTATTTTGGGATTCTTTTGGAGAAGAAGCAAAAAGATTTTTTACCAAGGAAGTAGATAGGTTTCAAAATCCTTTTGGATATAGAATAGATGAAACTTTTGAAGGATTGATAAACAATCTTTTTGGAGAGTTTAATTGGGATGAAATAGATTATTTTTTAGATAGACTTGTACAATTAAGGGCTATTCAAGAAGAAAAACCATCTAAAGCTTTACATTTATTTATTCAATTAAAAAAAATAATTAGGGAAAAAATTGGAGAAGAAATATTAAAGAAATTTGGGATAGAGGAATTTTTGAAATTAGAAGATAGGATTAATGCAATGCTCATTAAAAGTTTTGATTATTTTTTAAAATATAAAGAAAGATTAGACAAGATCAGATATGAAGAATGGAAAAGAGCCCATTATTTATTATTAAAAAGAGCTGGTTTAGTATATGATCCAATGGAAGGGATGCCTAAAACAGATACAGAAGAAATAAATTAAAAAGGAGTGAGGTATGAACGCATTAGTTAGTTTTATACTAGTAAGTATTCTTATATTTATACCGTGGGTAGGAGTAAGTATTTTAGGATTAGATATTTTGTTTGGTATTATAATTCCTTATGCATGTTTCTTGGTATTTGTTATTGGTTTAATTTATAAAATTATATATTGGGCAAGATCTCCGGTTTCTTATAAAATTCCAACTACTTGTGGGCAACAAAAGAGTCTTCCTTGGATAAAAAGAACTTTAAAAGATAGATTAGAAAGTCCCTTTTATACTTGGGAAGTAATTTTGAGAATGTTTTTAGAGATAGTATTTTTCAGAAGTTTGTTTAGAAATCTGAGAGCAGATTTATCTGGGAAAAGGCTTATTTATGGATCCGCTAAATGGCTGTGGTTAGGAGCAATTCTTTTCCATTGGTCCTTTTTTATAATCCTTTTAAGACATCTTAGGCTTTTTACAAATCCTGTGCCTCAGATAATTCAAAAATTGGATTATATAGATAGTTTCATTCAAACCTTAGGAGTGCCACCAGTTTATATTACTGATATTTTAATTTTAGCCGGATTAACATTTCTTCTTCTAAGAAGGTTTGTTGATTCTAAGGTTTCTTATCTTTCTTATGGATCAGATTTCTTCCCACTTTTTCTTATACTTGGAATAGTAATTACTGGAGTACTGATGAGATATTATATAAAAGTAGATGTATATGCAGTAAAACAATTAACTCTTGGACTTGCTACTTTAAATCCAGCAATTCCTGAAGGGGCAAAAATAGGAACCATTTTTTATATTCATCTGTTCTTGGTATCAAGTTTAGCTGCTTACTTCCCCTTTAGTAAGTTAGTTCATATGGTAGGTGTCTTTTTTAGTCCTACCAGAAATATGCCTAATAATAATCGTGCTGTAAGACATGTCAATCCTTGGGAATATTCTGTAAAACATATAACTTATTATGAATTTCAAGAGAGATTTAAAGATGTTATGGAACAAGCCGGAATACCTATTGATGAGGAAGTTAAGCCAGAAAAACATGAATGGCAAAGTTGGTATGCTCCTGAAAAGAAATAATCAATAAAAGAGAAGGGAGGTAAGATATGAGTCTTCCTAAACCTGATGAATTGCTTCAAGATGTAGAATTACATAAAACACCTGAAAAACATTGGATGGATATAAAACCGGAATTAAAAAGAGGATATTATTTATCTATTGTAGATCCTAAGGTTTTAGAGGAATTAGATCTTCCTAATCTAGGGAGATGGCAACCACATGAAGAAAAATGGCCTCTTCCAGAAAATTGGAAAGAGATTGTAAGAGAAGAAATTTTAAGAAGAATGGAAAAGCATAGATCATTTAAACTTTTTATGGATATATGTGTAAGATGTGGAGCCTGTGCAGATAAGTGTCATTTCTTTCTCGGGACAGGAGATCCAAAGAATATGCCTGTTTTAAGAGCAGAACTTATTAGATCTATAATAAAAGGTGAGTTTAGTACTTTTGGTAAACTTCTTGGAAAATTCGCAGGTGCAAGAAAGTTAACGGAAGATGTAATAAAAGAATGGTTTTATTATTTTTATCAATGTACTGAGTGTAGAAGATGTTCAATTTTTTGTCCTTATGGAATAGATACTGCAGAAATAACCATGATGATGAGAGAGATTTTACTTAAATTAGGAATAGGAACTGATTGGGGGATAAAACCTGTGCATAATTCCTATTATATAGGAAATCATGTTGGTATTCCTCCTCACACTTTAAAAGAAAATTTAGAATTTTTAATGTCTGATTTTTATGAGGTTACTGGTATTCAAGTAGATGTATCTAAATATCTTAATAGAAAAGGAGCAGAAATACTTTATGTTCCTATGTCAGGAGACTATTTTGCTGATCCAGGGATTTATACTATGATGGGAATTCTTGCTCTCTTTCATTATTTGGATTTAGATGTTACTTTAAGTGCCTTTGCTACAGAGGGTGGAAACTTCGGATTTTTTAATTCTTTAGAGATGGCCAAGAGATTACATTCTAAAATATATGAAGAAGCTAAGAGGCTTAAAGTTAAATGGATTTTAGGGGGTGAATGTGGTCATAAATGGAGACTTTGGCATCAATATCATAATACTTGGTTTGGACCTATAGATTTCTTAGAAGTTCCTAAATCACCTATTACAGGGACAGTTTTTGAACATGCTAAAGATAATAAAATAGTCCATATTTGTGAATTTACAGCAGACCTTATTGCTCATAATAAACTAAATCTTGATCCTTCAAGAAATGATCATTTAATAGTAACTTTTCATGATTCTTGTAATCCTTCCCGTGCAATGGGATTTTTTGAAGAACCAAGATTTATTTTAAAACATGTATGTAATAATTTTGTTGAGATGCCAGAAAATACTATTAGAGAAAAAACTTTCTGTTGTGGTTCTGGAGCTGGGCTTAATGCAGGTGAAAATATGGAAATAAGAATGAGAGGAGGATTTCCAAGAGCAAATGCTGTGGAATATGTTCATAAGAGATTTGGAGTAAATACCTTAGTATGTATATGTGCTATTGATAGAGCTACACTTCCTCCGCTTATGCAATATTGGGTTCCAGGGGTTGATGTAGCAGGACTTCATGAATTGGTAGCAAATGCTTTGATATTCCCAGGAGAAAAAGAAAGAACCACTGATTTAAGATATCGTCCTCTGAAAGGTAAACAAGGAAATGTATAAAGGAGAGGAGGTAGAAAATGTATAATACTGGAAAGGTAATATTTTTTATAATTGTGTTAATAATTTTTTTTACTATTCCCGTATGGTTGAACTGGGGAAGATTAGAGGCTATTCCTCAGCCTGAACTTCCAAAAGAAGAGAAAAAATGTGTTGAATCAAAGGAATATATGAGAGCCTATCATATGAAATTACTAGATGAATGGAGGAAAAAAGTTGTTCGTGAGAATCAACATATATACGAAGCAAGTGATAATGAAACGTATACTATAAGTTTACAAAGAACCTGTATGAAATGTCATAATAATAAGGAAAATTTTTGTGATAAATGTCATAATTTTGTAATAACACACCCAGATTGCTGGGATTGTCATATTGCACCGGAGGTGGCACAAAAATGGCAATAAAAAGAAGAAGCTTTTTAAAATTAACAGGTTTAACTTTATTAGGTAGTACAATTTCAGGTATAGTAGGTAATTTACTTACTCGAGGAGAAGTAAAGGCTAAAGGCTATACCCTCCCTCCTGAAGCTTTAGTAGGTAAGAGATGGGCCATGGTGATTGATGTGAAAAAATGTAAAGAAGCAAGAGCTACCTGCGGTACTAAGTGTATTGAAGTTTGTCATGCTTTACATAATGTACCATCTATTTCTGATAAAAAGAGGGAAATTAAATGGATTTGGGAAGATACTTTTGAACATGCCTTTCCTGAACAAGCAGAAAAATATCTAGAAGAATTTTTTCATGGGACTCCATTTTTACTTTTATGTAATCAATGTGATAATCCACCCTGTGTAAGAGTTTGTCCGACAAGAGCTACTTTTAAAAGAGAAGATGGAATTGTAATGATGGATTTTCATAGATGTATAGGATGTCGTTTTTGCATGGCTGCTTGTCCTTTTGGGGCAAGATCTTTTAATTGGTTTGACCCACGTCCTTATATTAAAAAGGTTAATCCCGAGTATCCTACACGAATGAAAGGTGTAGTAGAAAAATGTTTATTTTGCTATGAAAGATTAGCTCAAGGTAAAATTCCTGCGTGTGTAGAGGCTTGCCCTGAAAAGGCATTAATTTTTGGAGATTTAGCTGATGAAAACTCTGAAGTTAGTAAAATCTTAAAAGAGAGAGTTGCTATTAGACGAAAAGCTGAACTTGGAACCAGACCTTCGGTATTTTATTTAATAGGCTAAAAATTTTTATAAGAGAGGGGTGTAAGAATGCTAGAAAAAGCATTAATAGGAAGTAAAAAATATTGGTTATGGGTATTGTTTTTATTATCTATAATTTTTATAGGATTTCTTTGTTATTTATACCAGTTTAAAGTAGGATTAGGTATTACGGGAATGAGTAGAGATGTATCCTGGGGATTTTATATTGCTAATTTTACTTTTTTAGTTGGAGTAGCTGCTTCTGCAGTAATGGTAGTTCTTCCTTATTATTGGCATGACTATAAAGAATTTGGTAGAATAACTATTTTAGGAGAGTTTTTAGCTGTTGCAGCTGTAACTATGTGTATTCTTTTTGTTTTTGTAGACCTTGGTCAGCCTATGAGAGTTTTAAATGTTTTAAGATTTCTTTCTCCAAGGTCTATCATGTTTTATGATGTTATAGTTTTAAGTGGATATCTATTATTAAACTTGCTTTGTGGATGGACTGTTCTTCATGCAGAGTATAAAGGGACTAAATATCCTTCTTGGTTAAAGCCTTTTATTTATTTAGCTATAATATGGGCACCTAGTATTCATATAGTGACTGCTTTTCTTTATCAAGGATTACCTGGGCGTCATTATTGGTTAACTGCAATTATGGCACCCAAATTTTTGGCTTCTGCTTTTTCTTCTGGTCCAGCTTTAATTGTTATAGTTGCCCTTTTATTAAAAAAAGTTGCTAATTTTGATCCAGGAAAAAAAGCAATAGAAACATTATCAAAAATTGTTACTTATGCATTTATTTTATTTGTTCTTTTCTTTTTATTTGAAATATTTACTGCATTTTATAGTGGAATTTATACTCATCAAGCTTCTTTTAAATATCTTTTTGTAGGAATGGAAGGGCATGCAGAGTGGGCTCCATTTATGTGGACTGCTGCTATTTTAGCTGCTATTGCTATTTTACTTTTAGCTATTCCACCTTTGAGAAAAAATGAAACTACATTAGCTTTAGGTTGTATAGCAGTATTTTTCTCTTGCTGGCTAGAAAAAGGAGCTGGATTGATTGTTGGAGGATATACACCTACTCCATTTGAAACTATAACTACCTATAGACCTACATTGCCAGAAATTGGTATAACTTTAGGGGTTTGGGCAACTGGATTCCTCATTATGACAATCCTTTATAAAATAGCTTTGGAAGTGAAAGCCTCTCAAGAATTGGTTGTAAAATACGAGGGTCTCTTATATAAAAAATAAATTAAGAAAGGAGGACTTTCCTCCTTTCTTTTTCTGTTTTTCTTATTATCTTTAAGATATGAAAATTTTTTATAATGTCCCTCGGCTTCTTATTTCTTCTCATAAGGGTGGAGCCGGAAAAACTATCTTTACTCTCGGATTAATTTATTATCTTCGTTCTTTAGGTATTAATATATCTGCTTTTAAAAAAGGACCAGATTATATTGATGCAGGCTGGTTAAGTAAAATTTCCAAGACCTCTTGCAGAAATTTAGATTTATTCCTATTTGATGAGCAATATAATTTGTATTCTTTTTATTTAGGTTCGCAGGGGAAAGATCTTGCGATTATAGAAGGCAACAGAGGTTTATTTGATGGATTGGATGTTTTTGGGAGTTGTAGCACTGCAAAACTCGCTCAGATTTTAAAAACTCCTATAATTTTAATTCTTGATTGCACAAAAGTAACAAGAAGCATTGCTGCCTTAGTAAAAGGATTTATTGAATTTGAAAGAGATATTCAAATTAAAGGAGTGATATTAAATAAAATAGCTCGTCCCCGGCACGAAAATATAATACGTGCTTCTATTGAATATTATACTGATGTAGAAGTTTTAGGAGTTATTCCTAAATTGAAAAGTCTCCCGCAAGAAAGACATTTAGGGTTAATTACTTCTCTAGAATATAATGAAAAAAACTTTTTAGAAGAGCTTAAATTAGTTATAAAAGAAAATGTAGAAATAGAAAAAATATTAAAATTAAGTAAAGAAGTAACTCCAATAGAAATTGAATTATTTAGTATGAATAATGAAATGATTTTTAATAGAATCAAAATTGGTGTCTTTATGGATGAAGCTTTTCAATTTTATTATCCCGAAAATTTAGAAAGTTTAGTCAGAATGGGAGCTAAATTAGAATTTATAAACTCTATAAAAGATAGAAAATTACCTAAAGTTTCTGGTTTATATTTGGGAGGGGGGTTCCCGGAAGTAAAAGCTGAATTATTAGGAGAAAATAAAGAGCTTTTAAAAGAAGTTAAAGAAGCTATTTTAGCAGGAATGCCAGTTTATGCTGAATGTGGCGGATTAATGTATTTAGGTGAAAAAATTATATGGAAAAATCAACAATATCCGATGTGTGGAGTATTACCTATAATATTTACAGTAGAAAAATTTCCTCAAGGGCACGGATATGTGATTGCTAAAGTTAAAGAAAAAAATCCATATTTTGAATTAGGAAGTGTTATAAAAGGACATGAGTTTCATTACTCAAGGCCTTTAGAAATAAAAGAACAAAAAAATTTAAGATTTATTTTTGAATTAGAAAGAGGTATAGGTTTTAAAAATAAAATGGATGGGATTTTATTTAAAAATTTATTAGCAACCTATACACATATTCATATTTTTAGTGTAAAATGTTGGGCAATGAATTTTTTAAAAAAAGCTCAAGAGTTTAGCTAGTAAAAACAATACTTAAGGGAGGTGGGGTATGGTTGAAATAACAGTTAATTATGACACTTGTGAAGCTTGTGGAAGTTGTATTGATTCTTGTCCTGCTCAAGTATATGACAAAGGAGAAGATGGAAAACCTATTGTAGCAAGACCAGATGAATGTATGGTATGTTTTACTTGTGTAGAAGTTTGTCCTACAGGTTCTATTACAGTTCAAGAACTTTAAAAATTTCTATAGGGGGGTTTATTCCCCCTTTCCAAATTTTTTCTTAAGTGTTTCTGCTACAATTTTAGGTACTAAGTCTTCTATATTACCCCCAAATCTAGCTACTTCTTTAACTACTGAAGAACTCAAAAAAATCCACTTAAGACTTGGCAAAAGGAAAACAGTATCAAGATCTTTATAGAGTTTTCTATTCATTAAAGCTAATTGCATTTCATATTCAAAATCAGAAACAGCCCTTAATCCTCTTATAATAGCGCAGGCTGACTTTTTTTTAGCAAAATCTACCAATAATCCTGAAAAGGTTTCTACTTTAATTCTATAACTCTCTTCAATTTCTTTTATAGATTCTTTAACTAAAAATTGTCTTTCTTCTATAGAAAAAAGGGGTTTTTTGCAAGGATTTTCACCAATAGCAACTATTACTACATCAAATAATTTTAAAGCTCTTTTTATTATATCTAAATGACCATTTGTAATAGGATCAAAAGTACCAGGATAAACTCCTATTTTAGTAGATTTCATTTTTTGAAGTTAATTTAGAGGAATTTTCAGGTGAAACTAAATTTATAAAGAATACTTTAATTATGGGTTTTCCCTCTAATTTTCCCAATCCACACAAACCTTCTAAAAATTCTACATAATTTGTATCAGGTCCTTTTACAATTCTATAAATAAAAGCCAATTCTTGAATACTTCTATTTTGAAATCTTTCATATCTATAAAGTCCCCATAATAATTTTAAAAAAACATAATCTTGATGTTTATAATATTCAAATAATTTTAAAAAGGCACTATAATTACGTTCAATTCCTTCATCGTAAAGAGGAAGAATAGCAGGAAAGTAATAGAAATTTGTTAAAGAATTGTTATAAGATTCATATCCATATACTATAGGCCATATTTTATATTCCTTTTCAATAGGTTGATCTGTTTGAAGAGTATATTTATATTTTGAAAAAATTAAAAAATGATGTTCCCTTTCATTAAAAATTAGATTATTTTGTTCTATAATATCTTCTTTATAAGAATAAAATGGCCAAAGAATAAAATAATCTAAGCTGTCTGATTTTTTTAAAAACCCATAAAATGGCCATATTCTAGAACCTGAAATCTCTTCCCCTTCTATTTTTCTATAAAAAGGCCAAGGAGCATCTAGTTGTCTATAAAAATAATTTTTAGCATAAACTTTTTGAAAAAAAGGCCACAAAATTATTTTTTTATTATAACTTTCTGTATCTTCTTTTATATAAAAAGGAAAAATGGATAATTTTTCTGAAAAATCTCCTTCAGAACTTTTAAAAGATTCTTTTATATAAAAAGGCCATATAATAAAATTTCTTTCTTTTTCTCCTTCTTTAAAATATCCATAAAAAGGCCATATTTTAAATCCACTATATTGAACTTCCTTTTTATTCTCTTCTTCTAAGATCCTTACAAAAGGCCATAGATAATTTTTAGCAGTATAATCTTCAAAATATTTAACTTTAGTATAAAAAGGCCAAAGGATAAAGGAAATTTCTTTTTTCCCGAATCTATTTTTAAATTTTCCATAAATAGGGAAAAATCCTCCATAAGTTTCATTTTTAGAGGTTTCTCCCCAAAAAATAGGAAAAAAATCAAAATGTTTTTCTTCTCTTTTTTCTTCAGGAATTATAGTCCAAGTCTTATTAATTAAGGGAATAAGTTTGAAAGAGGCAGTTTCGTTATCAGATTTATATATCCCAAGAGGTGAAAGGAAAAAAACTTTTTGACCCTCTAAAAATTTTACTGAGGAATAAAAGGGTCTAATAGAGGTTCCATTTTCTTTAGGAAAAGAATACTTGTATATAAAAGGGCCTGCTATTTCCAATCTTTCTATATTGTAAAGCTTGTTTTTAGTATAAACTATAAATGGCCAAAGATTTAAACGTCTTTCTATTTGATCTTCATAAGAATATACTTTTGAATTGAAAATTAAAAATCCTATTAAAAAATAAAATAAAATATTCATCATTTAAAATTTAAATTATATTTTAAGCAGTTTATAAAGTCAATAAGTCTTTTCTTTATTTTATTAAAAATCTTAACAAATTAAGCTAATTTTAAAAAAATACGATTTTAATAATTAAAAAAGTATTATTTTTAAAATGCCTTTTATAGAGTGGAATGACAATTTTCTAACGGGAATAAAAGAGTGTGATGTTCAGCATAAAAAATTGGTGAATATGCTTAATGCCTTGCATGAAGCTATAAGATTAAATGTGGAAAAAAAAGCTATAGAAGAAGCTCTTTATTCCTTGGTAAAATATTTTAACGAACATTTTAGATTAGAAGAAGAGTTAATGGAAAAAAAGGGTTATCCAGGAATTGAGGAACATAGAGAAGAACATAAAAATTTTAAAGAAAAACTGAATAAGATGTTGCAAAGTTATCATGAAAAAGGAAATGTCTCTTTAATAGAAATATTAAAGTTTTTTAAGAATTGGTGGATAAATCATATTTTAATTATGGATAAAAAATATGGAATCTTTTTAAAAATGTAAAATAAGGAGGATAAAAAATGGGATTTAAAGCTTGGTTTTTGAGTTTGCATAGAAAATTAGATTTACATAAAAAGGTGATTCCTATAATTGTAATATGTTTTTCTATTCTTATTGTTCTCACTATAATAGTGACATCTTTTATAGCATATTATTTTGGGCTTAAACACGGGAGAGAGGTGGTTTTGAAAAGAGAATTTGAGCTTATTTATGATACTTTAATTAAACACGGAGCTATTATTGAAAGGATGGAAGGGGCTCCTATTACAAATTATAAAATTCTAAGACAAGAATTTTTAAAAAGGCGGCCTGATGTGAGGATAATAAGAAGTAATAAGATTGATGAAGTTTTTGGTAAAGAAAGTCTAGAATATTATCCTAAAGATAAAATTGAAGAGAATGTTCTTCTAACTGGAAACGAAGAAATTATTTTAGATTTAGAAAAAAAATTTTTAAGAGGAATATATCCTATAAAAGCTAAATCAGATTGTCTAAGATGTCATTATAATATAGCAGAAAATGAAGTTATGGGAGCTATAAATATTGGTTTACCGATAGGATATATATTTGAAGACCTTAAATTAATAGTTCCTCTTTATATTTTTTTAGGATTAGGAGGGATTTTAACTTCTTCAATTTTAGTGTATTTAACTTATATTTTTATAGCTCACAAACCTCTAGAAAAAGTAGGGAATTTACTTAATAAAGTATCTGAAGGAGATCTTACTGTAGAGTTAGATAAAAATATTAAAGAGAGGGAAGATCTAGTTGGAAAAATTGCTAAAAGTACGGAGAGAGTTCTGGAGTATATGAAAAGCTTTTCTTCTAAAACTTTAGATTATTCTATTAAACTTGTAGAAGAAGTTGACGATATATTTAAATTAGTAGAAAATGTTAATGAAAAAATTAAATTTCAGACTTTAAAGGTAGCTCAAAGTTCTATAATAGCAGATGATTTTGGTTTAAGTATAGGGGAGATTTCAAGAAATATAAGTAACATTAATTATACTTTAAAAGACCTTAAAAGTAAAATAGAAAATTTAAAAGAAGAGGAAATTAAAGATTTATTACCCCAAATTTTTAATTATATAGAAAAAATTAGTGAATATACTTTAGAAATTGCTACAGATATTGAGAAGGGAATGAAAACTTTAGAAACTATAAATCAAGCCTTTGAAGAAATAAATCAAATTTCTTCAGAAGTTAGTCAACTAATAGATAAAATAAGTGAATATACCTATGAAACTTTACTTATTTCTTCTTATATGAAAACTATTGCATCTGCAGTAAAAACTAAAAAAATGGAAGATATTCTTTTTGATCTATTTGAAAAGGATATTGATAGGTATATTCTTCGTTTACAAGCTCATATAAAAGGACTTGATAGACTTGATCCAGAAAGGTGGGGAGATTATAAAACCTTTCCTATTGGAAAATGGTATTACAGTGAAGAAGGAGAGAGGTTTAGGCAAGTGGTAAAAGATTTTGATTTTGGAGAATTTGAAAATACTTACCAGGTATTACATCTTATAGGGAAAGAACTTATAATAGCTTATAATATGGAGGATTCTGTAAAGGTAGATAAACTTTTTCAACAATTGAGAACTATAAGCAGAAGACTAAAACTTCAACTGGAAGAAATGAGAGAAAAATACATGGAACTTATGGAAAAATGATGTTTTTAGAAGCAAAAAGTTTTAATAAAGAGGTTAAGAAATTTGCAGAATATAAAATATATAAACAACAAGTGATTGAAATCTTTGAAAATTATAAAAATTTAAAAGGGGCGTTAAATGATGGAGTAGATGTTAAAAGTTTAGAAAATAAAATATACAATCTTAAAAATAATCAATTTATAATTGCTGTAGCAGGAGAAGTTAAAGCCGGGAAATCGACTTTTATAAATAGTTTAATAAAAGAAGAAATTCTTCCTACTGATGTTCTGCAAGCTACTAATGCACTAATAGAAATCTTTTATTCTAAAAAACCCTATTTAAAAATTAGTTATGCTTCTGGTAAAACGGAAATTTTAGAAGATGAGGCCAGGGAAGTTATTAAAGAAAAATTAAAAAAAGTAGCCTCAATCCCAGAAGAATATAGAGATATTCCAGTAAATTTGATTGACCTTTATATTTTAGAATATGGACACATCCCTATAATAGATGAAGATTTCATAAAATATTTAGAGGAAAGATCCGGAATAGAAAATTTGAAGGAGGTTAGATATAAATTAGAAAATTATGTAATGAGTAGATCTAAAGATAATATTCCTGTAAGAATTGAATTAGGATATCCCTTTCCCTGGGAATTTGATGAAATAAGATTAGTAGATATGCCTGGAGTTAATGCTATAGGAGGGGTTCATGATCTCTCTTTTGCTTTTTTAGAAAAATCAAATGCTATTTTATTTATTCACCCCATTAAACCAGTAGAATCTGAATCATTGAAAAGGTTTGTTTCTTCAGTAATTACTGATAAAAGCAAAGAAGCTTTATTTTTGGTTCTTACTCATTCTGCAATATTTTTTGAAGAAAAAGAAAGACTTTTAGAGGAAGCTAAACGTATTTATAGTTCTATTATTCCGTCTCACAGAATTTTTGCAGTAGATAGTATCCTTAAACTTATTTATGAAGATTTAAATAAAGGTAAAACCTTGGATGAAATTAAAAGAGAATCAAGGCATAAAAGAAAATGGATAATCTATTTTAAAGATCTTGCAGAAGAAGAAGGTTTAGAAGAAAAAAAAGCATTTCTCCAATATTCAGGATTTGAAGAATTGATACCAGTTTTAGAAAATTTTTTGGTTTCTGCTCCTTTTTCAGAATTAGCAAAAATTTTAGAAATAATTTTAGATGGGTATAAAGAACAAATTTCTATTTATCAAGAAACCATAAAATTACTTCAAACACAAAAAAAGGATAGAGAAGAATTTTTGAGAGAAATTGATAGAATGCAAAAGGGGTTAAAAAAACTTGAGACATATTGTTATCTTATCTTAGAAGAAGCAGCTACTGTATTTATGGGTGTTCATTCACCCATAGAAGCTCAACTTAACGAAATAAAAATGAAATATTATGATGTCTTTTTAAATGCTAAAGAATTAGAAGAGCTTAGAAAATACTATAGAGATGCAGAAAATAGTCTTAATCAATTAGTAAAAGAAAATTTAAAACAAATAAGCGAGTTTTTTAGAAAAAAACTTGAGCAAGTAGGGGAACAATTTAAGGAGGAATATAATATTTCTATACCCAAAATTGATTTAGCTGCTATAGAAGAAACTTGCAGAAGAGAAGTTATAAAAAGAGAACCTATTATTGAAGAAAAAGTAGAAAGTTTGTTAGAAAATTGGAATTTTTTGAAACCTTGGAAGTGGTTTAAGTCTGAACGAACTAAAAAAATAATAGTGGGAACTAAAGAAATTTTTGATAAAGAGGCTTTTCTTAAGATTTTATGTAATAATCTTTTAGAAAGTTTTATTGAAGTGGTTGAAAAATTGAGAGATGAATTTTATAGAGCTCTCAATTTTTATAAAGCAAAAATTGGATATATTTTAGAAGAAAAAAGAGATCGATTGGAAGATCTTAAAAAAGAGTTAAAATCTAATGAAAGAATTGATTATGAAATTTTAATGGCAGAAAAGAAAATTGCTTTAATTGAAAAAGAAATAAAAAAAATAGAAGGGTTTTTAAAAATTTTACCATGATAAAATCAGATATTTTAAAAAAGATTGAAAAAAAGTTAGAAGAGGATATTTCTAAAGAGATTGAATTAATTAAAAGAGAGGTCTTTTTTATTTTAGACAAGGAATTAGATATTTATTTTCTAAAAGAATTTGCTAAATATTATCCTCGCAAGCTTTTGAAAGAAAAGGCTGAAATTTTACTTGATACTCTCTTAAATTATTTTATGAAAGAAATTTTAGAGGATGTCAAGAGATTACATCCAGACATTCAATATGAATTTTTTAAAGAAAATCTTAGAGATAAAATAAGAAATTGGGCACTTTCTGAAAATGGTAGATTTTATCCTTTATTACCTGATATAAAAGAGAAAGAAAGTATGTTAGAAAAAACTTTAACTATAGCTCCTGGAGTTGCATTGAGTGCAGGGGGATTAATTGCTACAGCAGCTATTCCAGAAACTTTACCCTTAAAAGCAATTCCTGCAGTATCTACTTTAATAGGACCTATTTATATTATAAAGAGAATTAAAGATAAAAATAAAAGGTTAAAAAATATGTGGAAAAGACAAATTAATGCTTATCTCAAGTATTCTAAAAAAGAATTGAAAAATTGGCTATTTCAAGTAGAAGACAGATTTTTAAATGAGTTAGATAATCTTTATAAAAAATTAGATACCATTAAACCTATTAATGAGTTTAATAAAAATAGAAGAAATATTAATTATGTAAAAATTTAAAAAAAATACTTGACTTTAACAAATTTATTAAATATTATATAAAAAATTATAAAATGGTAAAAGTGGTTTTTTCAAAATTAAGAAATTTGATAAATAAGTTTAAAGGTGGAAGGAATGGGATTCTTGCCTTTGATTTTGGAAGTTATTCTATAAAAATTGCTGAAATTCAAATCGAAAAAGGCAATCCAGTATTAACTAAATTTATTCAGGGAAGAACTTATAAAAATGTTATTATTAATGGTATTATTAATGATCCTCAGCATTTATTAATTAATATTAAAAACATATTTGAAAATCTGGGCACTTCATTTAGAATTGGAAATATTTCTTTACCTTATGATCTTGTAATTTTTGATTCCTTTAAAACTTCTCATATTCCAACTGAGGAGGAAATAAGAAGCAAAATAAATGAAGAAATTCCTTATAAAATTGAAGATATTAATTACAGTTATTATATAATTCCTAAGAAAGATTTTTATCAAATTTTTTACTTAGTAGCTAAAAAGGACATAATAGATCAATATGAAACACTTTTAAAAGAATTAGCCTGTGAGCCTAATAATATAGATGCTGATTTTATAAATCTTCATAATCTTGCAGAATTTCTTTATGCTGAGAAACCTAAAGCTATAATAGATTGGGGATACAGTAAAATTAAAGTATTATTTTGCGATTCCGAATTTCCTATATATAGCAGAGAACTTTTTAACTTAGGATTTAAGAATTTGAAAAGGACCATAATAAAAGAATTAAAAGTGGATTCTGAAATGGCAGAAAATTTGATAGTAAATCCTAAGAAAGGAACCTATTATAATCAACTTAAAGATATTTATATAAATTATGTAAAAGAAGCTTTAAATGAGATTGATTATACTATTAAATTTGTGATGGATAAATTTAAGATTCCCATTGAAATTATTTTTTTAGTTGGTGGAGGAGCAAGAATTCCAAAAATATGTGATATTGCTAAGGATATTTTAAAAATTGAAACTACAATATTTACTATACAAAATAAAATAAAAGTTTCAAATAATAT
>CAYPPW010000022.1:0-23521 GCA_964412755.1 uncultured Thermodesulfatator sp. | reverse complement strand
AATTAAAATTAACAAATTTTAATTTTAATATAACCTTGTCTTTTTTCACAAAATTAAATATGATAAATATTAACAAATAAAATTAAAGGGGGTTAGCTATGTTTTATTTAAAAGAATTAACTAGACGTGATTTTCTTAAAATATGTACTATTGTGACAGCCACTATGGGATTACCTTATTCTATGGTAGAGAAAGTGGAAGCTGCAATGAAAAAAGGTCCAAAACCTACAGTAATTTGGTTGCATTTTATGGAGTGTACTGGGTGTACAGAATCTCTTTTAAGAGCTTCCCATCCACCTATTGGGAGACTTGTGTTAGATATTATTAATTTAGAATATCACGAAACCCTAATGCCTGCAGCAGGAAAGCAAGCTGAAGAAGTTCTTCATCAGACTATGGAGAAATATAAAGGAAAGTATATTTGTGTAGTGGAGGGAGCAGTTTCTACCAAAGATGGAGGAATTTATTGTAAAATTGCAGGCAAACCAGCTATTCAGATTTTAAAGGAAGTTACTAAAGATGCTATGCTAACTATTGCTATTGGAACTTGTGCATGTTTTGGAGGTATTCAAGCAGCAGCTCCTAATCCAACAGGTGCTGTAGGAATTGGAGAAGTAATTGGTAAAGACAAAGTTATAAATATTCCTGGATGTCCACCTAATCCTTATAATTTCTTAGCTACAGTAAGTTATATTTTAACCTTCGGTAAACTTCCCGAGCTTGATAATTTGAGAAGACCAAAATTTGCTTATGGAAGACTTATTCATGACCATTGTGAAAGAAGAGCTCATTTTGATGAAGGAAGATTTGCTAATGCTTTTGGGGATGAAGGACATAGAAAAGGATATTGTTTATACAAATTAGGGTGTAAAGGCCCTGTGACATATGCTAATTGTCCTGTGATAAGATTTTGTGATGTAGGAACTTGGCCTGTTGGTTCGGGACATCCTTGTATCGGGTGCACTGAACCTAATTTCTGGGATAACATGAGTCCTTTTTATGAGTCCTTAGGATAATAAAAAATACTAAAAATAAAAGGAGGTTGCTATGGGTAAGAAAATTACAGTTGATCCGATAACAAGAATTGAAGGCCATTTAAGAATAGATGTAGAAGTAGATGGAGGAAAAGTAATAAATGCTTGGTCTTCTGGTCAGATGTGGAGAGGTTTTGAAGTTATTTTAAAAGGTAGAGATCCAAGGGATGCATGGTTAATTACTCAAAGAATTTGTAATGTTTGTACCACCGTTCATGCTATAGCTTCTGTAAGAGCAGTAGAAAATGCTTTAGGAATGGAGATTCCCCTTAATGCTCAATTAGTAAGAAATATTATTCTTGCAGCACATGGGATTCATGACCATTTAGTTCATTTTTATCATCTTTCTGCTCTTGACTGGGTTGATATTGTATCGGCTTTAAAGGCTGATCCTAAAAAAACAGCAGAACTTGCTCAAAGTTTATCTGATTGGGAAGGAAATAGTGTAACTTGGTTTAAAGCTGTTCAAGATAAATTAAAAGCCTTTGTAGAAAGTGGACAAATTGGGCCTTTTACTAATGGTTACTGGGGTCATCCACAGATGAAACTTCCTCCAGAGGCAAATTTAATGGCTGTAGCCCATTATCTTGCTGCCCTTGAGTATCAGTTTTTACCTAACAAAGCAGTTGCAATTTTCGGAGGAAAAACACCTAATATTCAGACTTTATCAGTTGGTGGAATTGCCTTAGCAATTGATCCCAATGAAGAGGCTGCTTTAAACAAAGAAAGATTGGATCTTGCCCGTGAAGTGTTACTTCAAGTAAAAGATTTTATTCAAAAAGTATATCTTAATGATGTTATTGCTGTAGGATGTCTTTATAAAGATTGGGTTAAAATTGGAAGAGGGGTAACTAATTATTTAGCTGTACCTGATATGCCTCTTGATACTAAAGGAACTCAATTTGATTTACCTGGTGGAACTATATTTAATGGAGATTTAAAAACTTATACACCTATTAAGAGCTTTAATGATCCATACTTTAGAGATAATGTAGCTGAAGATGTTGCTCGTTCTTGGTATAAAGATACAGGTCCAAGGCATCCATGGGAAGGAGAGACAGTTCCCAATTATACAGATTTTAATCCTGATGGAAAATATAGCTGGTCTAAGGCTCCACGTTTTAAAGGTGAACCCATGCAAGTTGGTCCTCTTGCTCAAGTATTAATGGGTATTGCTTCCAATCATGAACCTACCATGAAATGGGTTAATTACTCCATCGAAAAAGCTAAAGCTCTTGGAGTGACTCTTACTGTAGATGCATTACATTCTACAATTGGAAGACATTTAGCAAGAGCTATCAGAGCAGCTGTTCTTTGTGATCTTGCTTTAAAGCATCTTGATCTTTTAGAAGCAAATATTGCTAAGGGAGATTTGGCAATATGGAATAAACCTAGTTTTCCTGCTGGAGAAGTTAAGGGATTTGGATTTCATGAAGCACCAAGAGGAACTTTATCTCACTGGGTAGTAATTGAGAAAGGAAAAATTAAGAATTATCAGTGTGTAGTTCCCTCAACTTGGAATATGAGTCCAAGATGTAGTAAAGGTAAAATGGGTCCTTATGAAGCAAGTTTAATTGATAATCCTATTGTTGATCCTGAAAAACCATTAGAAGTTTTAAGAACTATTCACTCTTTTGATCCATGTATTGCCTGTGCAGTTCATATTTTTGATATAAGAGGAAAAGAGATAAAAAGAATAAAGGTTTTATAAAAAGATTAAGGGGGTAGAAAATCCTACCCCCTTTCTTTTTTATATTTAAAATAAGCTAAACAAGCTCCTTCAGAAGATACCATACAAGGTCCTATTGGATTTTGAGGAGTACAAGTTTTACCAAATAATTTACATTCAAAGGGTCTACTTAATCCTTTTATTACTCTTCCACAAAGACATAATGGATTTTCCTTTGCAGAATTTATAGACACCTTAAAAATATTTTCTCCGTCAAATTCTTGATATTCTTCTTTTATTTTATAAGCACTGTAGGGGATTTGACCCAGTCCTCTCCAAGGAAAGGAATTTCTTATAGTAAAAATTTCGTTTAAAATTTTTTTAGCTTTAATGTTTCCCTCGGGTGTAACTGACCGAATATATTGAATTTCAACCTCACATCTATTTTCTTTAAATTGTTTTACAATAAGATAAACAGCTTGGATAAGATCTAACGGCTCAAATCCAGAGATTACTATAGGTTTTTGATATTTTTCTACTATAGGTTTATAAACATTACTTCCTATTATAGTACTTACATGGCCAGGTCCTATGAAAGCATCAATAATGGGTTTTTCTTCACTTAGTAAAAGATATTCTAATACCACTAAAGCAAGAATGTGATTACAAATTATCCATAGATTTTTGATATTTAGTTCTTTTGCTTGTTTTATTATTACTGCTGTATGAGGAGAAGTAGTTTCAAATCCTATAGCAAAAAAGATAATTTTTTTATCTGGATTTTCTAAAGCAAGTTTTATAGTTTCTATAGCTGAAGAAATAGGTCTTATTTCATATCCTTCAGCTCTTAATTTTAAAAGATTCATTTTATTAGATCCTGGCACTCTCATAAGATCACCATAAGTACATAAAATTACATCAGGGAGTTTGGCAAGTTCTATAGCCAAATCTATTCTTTCTAAAGCAATTACACATACTGGACATCCGGGACCATGAATAAAATTGATATATCCTTTTAAAAGTTCATCAAGTCCATTTCTTAATATTATATGAGTATGACCTCCGCAAAATTCCATTATGTTTAGAGGTTTTCCAAAAGCTTCTATTTCTCTTTTTATAATGGATACTAAATTTTTGACTCTTTCTGGATCTTTAAATTTACTCCAAAGATGGTTCAGAGTATCTGAGGATTTCATCCCAGTACCTCAAATTTGTTCTAGCATCTTCTTCACTTATTTTCCTAATGGCAAAACCTACATGAACAAGAACCCAATCTCCTATTTCTACAGATTCAGGTAATAAATGTAAAAATATTTCAGCTTTTACTCCCTGTGCTTCTGCTATAGCAGTCCATTCATTTTTTATTTCTACAATTTTATAAGGATAAGCTAAACACATTTTTTACCTCCTGTATAGCTTATATACATAAACAATTCTTTGTAAGGCTGTAAGATGAGTAAAAATAGCTATGAATATTAAAAGCGGGATACATATGTCAAAGATTAAAGCAATAATTAAAAGAAAAATTCTTTCAAATCTTGTTAAAAAACCTATTTTGCATTCAAATCCTATTCCTTCTGCTCTTGCTCTTGTATAACTTACCATTAAAGAACCTGTAATAGCTAAAAAGCTTAAAATTACTCCATAAAGAGATTTTTGGTTTAAAAAATAATAAGTAAAAGCAAGAAATAAAAAAATTTCTCCATAACGGTCTAAGGTTGAATCTAAAAAAGCACCAAAGGAAGTTACTTTTTTGGAATATCTTGCAAGAAGACCATCAATAGCATCAAGAGGCGAAAAGAGTAAAAGTGCTATTCCACCTAATAAAAGATTCCCGAAGGCAATAAAAAAAGAACTTATAACAAATCCCAGAAGGCAAGTAATAGTAACTGTATTTGGATGAATACCCCAGCTAGCTAAAATTTTTACTATTGGTAAAAGTAAAGGTTGAGCTGCATTTTTAATGGTTTCATTAAAGGTTAATTTTCCCATATAGATGATTTTTCTAAAATTCTATATTGTATTGCTTCTGTGATATGATGTTTTAATATTATCTCAGATTCTTCTAAATCTGCAATAGTTCTAGAAACTTTTAAAATTTTATGAAGTGATCTTGCAGAAAAATTAAATTTTTCAGAGGCTTTTTCTAAAAATTCTTGAGCTTTTAAATCTAAAATACAATATTTTTTAATTTCTTTAGGCTTTAATCTTGCATTAACCTTAAAAGGATAACCATATCTTTTTTTTTGTATTTTTCTTGCTTTTAATATTTTTTCTCTAATAGTTTTTGAATCTAAAGAAGTTTTAATATCAGTTTTTATTAAATCCTTTAAATCAACTGGTGGAATTTCTAAATGCATATCAATTCTATCTATAATAGGTCCTGAAAGTTTACTTCTATATTTTTTAATTTCTTGGAAACTGCACTGGCAAGGTTTGGTAGGGTGTCCTAAATATCCGCATCTGCAGGGATTCATAGCACAAACTAACATAAATTTGGAAGGATAGGTGATGGTGTAATGAGCACGAGTTATAGTAACTTTTCCATCCTCTAAAGGTTGTCTTAAAGCTTCAATTACATCTTTTCTAAATTCTGGAAATTCATCTAAAAATAAAACTCCGTTATGAGCTAAGCTAATTTCTCCTGGTTTAGGATAAGTGCCTCCTCCTATCATTCCTACTTCAGAAATTGCAAAATGAGGATTCCTGAAAGGCCGAGTGAAAATAAAAGGTGTTTCAGGTGTAAGAAGTCCTGCTACAGAGTAAATTTTAGTAGTTTCTAAAGCTTCTTCATAACTCATAGGGGGTAGTATAGTAGGTATTCTTTGAGCAAGCATAGTTTTTCCTGCTCCAGGAGGACCTATCATTAAAATATTATGACCTCCTGCTACTGCTACTTCAAAAGCTCTTTTAGCTAATTCTTGTCCTAAAACCTCAGCAAAATCTACTTCGTAATTTTCATAAAAAGAGGGTTCAATTTCAAAGTGTTCTATTATAGGCACATATTCTCCTCTTAAATAATCTGTAACCTCTCTTAAATGTCTTACTCCTATTATTTTAAAATCTTTGATTAAGGAACCTTCTTTTAAATTTTCAAAAGGTATTATGATTTCTTGTAATTTTAATTCCTTAGCTTTTATTACTGCAGGTAAAATCCCTTTGGTTCCTTTTATTCTTCCATCTAAAGCAAGTTCCCCTAAAAATGCTTTTTTCTCTAAATTTTCTTTCGGTAAAATTCCCATACCAGCAAGTAAAGCTATAGCAATAGCAAGATCAAAACCACTTCCCTCTTTCTTTAAATCAGCTGGTGCTAAATTAATAGTAGCTTTTTTCATCGGAAGTTGAAATCCGCAGTTTTTTAAAGCAGATCTTATTCTTTCTTTACTTTCTTTTATTGCATTATCTGGTAATCCTACAATTATAATTCCAGGAAGACCTAAACTCAGATCAACTTCAACTTCTACTAAAAAAGCTTCAATACCTAAAATAGTGAAACTTAAGGTTTTAGAGAACATTTCTAAAAAAATAAAAAAAGGCCATAAGGTATTTAACCCTATGGCCTTTTTATCTTTAAATCAAAAATTTTTATTATCCGCCAAGACCAAGAACAGATAAGAATTTAGGTAATATTGGGTTAGCATACAATAATATTAAAGCAATAACAAGTGAGTAAATAGTAAGAGATTCAATAAGAGCAATACCAAGAATCATGGTAACAGTAAGTCTTCCAGCTAATTCAGGATTTCTAGCAATACCTTCACAGGCACCACGAGTTGCATGCCCCATTCCCACTCCACATCCACATGCAGCAATCCCTACAGCAAGTCCCGCAGCTAATACTATTGCACCAAAAAATCCAAATCCTGTAACCATTTTATCTCCTTCTTGAGCTAAAGCAGGATAAGCTAAAAGCAAACTTACTAAAATCGCAAGTCCTAAAATACTCCACTTCCTCATACCTCCCCTCCTTAATTTTATTTTTATGTTTTCAACCTTTTATCAGAAGGGTATTCCCCCCTGATAAAGAATTTTATAGTGCCTTAATGATGTTCTTCTACAGCTCCAGCAAAATAAGCAAGGCTTAAAAGAACAAAAATTAAGGTCTGAATAAAACTTACTAAAACACCAAGAAGCATAATTGGTAAAGGAGCAAAAAATTTCCCGGCTAACATAGTCAATAGACCTAATAATAATTCTTTGGAAACTAAATTTCCAAACAATCGGACAGAAAGAGAAATAATTCTTCCTACATGAGAAAATATTTCAGTAGGAAGCATTAAAGGAGCAAGCCATGGAATCGGACCTAAAAAGTCTTTAAGATATTTAATTCCTTTGAATCTAAATCCAAGAAAATGATAATAAGTAATAGTTATTAAAGTCAACCCTAATGTTACATTTATGTTAGCTGTGGGAGACATAAATCCAGGGATTAACCCTAAAAGATTGCAAGTAAGAATATAAAAAGCATAAAATACAATTAAAGGGAAAACTAAAGGAACAATGTTTGGTCCATGATCTTCTCCGTGAGGTACATTATCTCTCGTAAAATTATAAATAAGTTGTAAACTATATTCTAAAACATTTTGAATTCCTTTTGGTATAAATTCTTTTTTTCTTGTACCTAAAAAAGCAAGTATAATTAAAAGTAAACATACAAAATAACTGTGAACCATATGGGGGGCAAAGATTTTAGCTAAAATTCCATATTTATCTGCATGTTCATAATAAACCCATCCCGAAGGAATTCCTAATTTTTCTAAAATTACACAAAGAAACAATATTGGATGTTCCATATCTACCTCCTTAGATAAGGATTTTATCAAATATAAGATATTTCAGGCTTAATAAAATTATAAAAGTATATATAGTAAAAAATGAAAATAAAATTATAACAGGATGAAAATGAAATTTAGCAATTAAAACAAAAAGGATTATCCCAGTAGCTATAAGTTTTAAAAAGAGTTTAAAAATAAAAATATTTCTTTCTCTATCTATAGAAGAACCTTTATTAAATTTAAAATTTTCCTGAACTCTCCTTATAAAAGTAATACCTTCTTTCTTGGTACTTCTAAAATTTAAAAATCCTAATAAACTACCTGCCAAAAAAGCAACTCCCCACATTAAATTTTTACCAATTAACATAACCAGTAAGGAACCTAAAATCGTTATTAAAATTAAAAAAGTTTCTATCCGCTTAAAAAATTTTTCTGGAGATTCAAATTTTTCCATTTTTCCCAATATCTTTCATTCTTTTTTTACTATACCAAATAAGATTTCTAATTCCCCCTGCTGCACCGAAAATAATAAAAACTGTAGTTATCCAAGGAAAATACTTACCTTTAAATATTTTTTCATCAATTAACCAGCCTATTATAGCTCCTGCAAATATTGAAGCAATAACAGCTATACCAATACTAAAACTTTCTACCAAAACATTAAATAAAAACTTAAAAGTGCTATTCTTTTTTTCTTTCAACTTACAAGTATTTAAATGTTTTTTTTAAAAAAATCAACTATTAAAAATTAAAAAAAATCAGCGATAAAATAGAATATAATAAAAAAATTTAGTTTAATTTTAATTTTTTTTAAAATTTTATTTTCTTGCTGTAATAAAATTCTTTAACTTGTTCTACAAAAGCTTCGATTCTCATTTTAGTACCTAGGGATTTTTGTCCGTCACAAGGTATTGTTAAAGTCGGAATTTTTAATCCATCTATTTCCTTCATTTTTTTTAAAATAGCAGTTACTACATTTCCTGGCATACAGGCAAAAGGAATTACATTTATTATTCCACATGCACCCAAAGTTAAATATTCCACTGTTTTACCTACTGATAAAAGTACTTCTCCACCTTCAAATTCAGGGTGAATATATTTTTGAGTTAGGTTCATTAATTCCTCTACATCTTTTTCTTCAGCTATATTAATTATATCTTTTACCAAAGTCATAAATTTTTTTTCTTCCCATTTTAGGTATTGAGTTTCTATAATATATCTTAAAACAGTTCTAAACCATCCTAGTTTTTTAGCCCATCTTTTAGAAGTATAATTTATAAAATGGATCCACTCAGTTATAGGAGGAAGCCAAACTTCTAATCCTAAGTCTTCTAAAAATCGGTATAAATTTTCATTAGCAAATTTGTTATTTCTCACATAAATTTCTCCTACTATCCCTACCACCGGTTTTTCATCCTTATAAATGGATATTTTTTGAAAAGCTTTTTTTATTTCTAATAAAGTTTGTATTATATCTTTTTTTTCTTCTATGGTTTTTTCAATTTTTTTAAGAGAATCCTGATAAAGAGTTTCTACTTCTTTTTTATTTTTAGCATAGGGACGAGTTTCTCGGAATAATTTATCTAAAATATCTACAGCAATGATACCTCTCCAGGCAATTTTCATAAACTCCCTACCTAAAATATCTAAATCTTCATAAAATTTCATATCTTGTTGTAAGGAATATATAGGCATATTTATTCCGAGATCTTTAAGTAACTTTTTATGAAATCTATTGTATTGACCAAATCTGCAAGGACCACCGCTGTCTGGCATAAAAAAAATACTTTTATCTGGATTAAAATGAGGGGAATTAATCAATCTAAGAAGATCTCCAGTAGTTAAAATAGTAGGATAACACTCCTTTCCAGAGGTAAATCTTCTTCCCAATTCTAAACTTTCTTCATTAGGTTCAGGAAGAACTTGAGCATTAATTCCACAGGCTCTAAAAGCAGCACCTAAAGCAACAGCATGATCACACATATAAGGGATATAAATAGTTCTTTTATCTGTTGGTTTAGCTCTTATAATTTCAAAAGGTTTAAAAACTGAATAATATTTTATTTTATTTTTTATACTATCTACAAAAGCTTCTAATCTTGTAATAATTCCAGCTTCAGCACTATGTTCATCTATTTCTAATTCAATAAAAGGTTTTTCTCCTAAAAGATCCCCAAAAAAGTGTTCGATAAAAGAATCAGGTCCACAGGAAAAATTAGTGAAATAAATAGGGAAAAGATTAGGGGTTTTTCTAATTAACTGAGCAGCAAGTAAAAATCTTTGCCCATATTCCCAGTACATTCCTTCCAAATAGTTTACATCTAAAACATCCTCCAAAGGTAACATATCTACAGGTAATCCTACTAATCCAAGTTTTCTTATTTTATAGTGAATACCTAAATTTGCTCCCGGGTCAAAGGCATTATATGGTCTTCCAATAATTACAAGTATTATTTGATCTTTAAATTCTTCTAAAATCTCTTTCCCTCTTGTTTTAAGCCATTTATGAAAATCTCTTTGAGCTTCTTCTCCTAATTGCCAAGCTTTTTTAACTTTTTCTATAGGTTCTTCAAGTAGATGTGCTAAGTTTTTAATTTCCTCGTTTAAAACTACCCCTTTTCTTCCAAGATGAAAAATTGGCGTTAGAAGGTTAACACCCTTTTTTGAAAACTTGATAGAAGCTGGACTTATCCAAGGAATGCTTTGCACATAAGGGCAAACTTTTCCTATTTCTAATTTAGGATGTTCTGGAGGCAAATCTGTTATTTGAGGAATAAATAAATTTTTTATTCCCATATCTACTAAAGTTTTAATGTGCCCTATAGCAATTTTTATAGGGAAACAGGGTTCTGCAGGAGTTATCTCACATCCCTTTTTGATAATATCTTTTGAAGTGGGTGGAGAGAGGATTACTTTATATCCTAATTCTTGAAAAAAGGTAGCAAAAAGTGGTAGCCATTCAAAAAATTGTAATATTCTAGGAATCCCTATTACCTTTGAAGAGGAAAAATCGTCCTTTAAAGGGTTTACATAAGAAAGCAATTTTTCCTCTCGTTCTAAAGTTAAATTGGGAATATGAGAGGGTGGTTTTCTATGATCTAATTCGTATTTTTCGCACCTACCCCCATAAAAATAAGGTTTTCCATTTTCTATATTTACTTGATGTATTTCACATTGATTTGGGCAGCCTTTACATTCAAAAGTTTTAATTTGATAGTTAATTTTAGCTAAATCAAAACCTTTGAAATTGCTTTTGCCTTTTGTTTCTTCCTTTGCTAAAAGAGCAGCTCCTATAGCTCCAGTTACTTCACAGTGAGGTGGCACTATAATTGGAGTCCCAAGAACTTTTTCAAAAGCAGCAACTACTCCTTTATTAAAGGCAACAGCTCCTTGAAAGAAAATTTTTTTACCTATTTTTCTATCTTCTACCACTTTATTTAGATAATTATAAACAATAGCATAACATAAACCTGCTATTAGATCTTCTTTCGGAAGTCCCTGTTGTTGATAATGCAATAAGTCTGATTGCATAAATACTGTACATCTTTCACCAAGTTTAAGAGGAGCTAAACTTTTTAGAGCTATTTCTCCAAATTTTTCAATTTCTATTTTTAATTTTACTGCTTGTTCTTGTAAAAATGAGCCAGTTCCTGCTGCACAAGCTTTATTCATAGTAAAATTAGAAATAGTGCCCTTATCTAAATAAATATATTTAGAATCTTGACCACCGATTTCAAAAATAGTATCCACTTCTGGGTCAATAAAAAGAGCTCCATAAGCTTGAGCAGTAATTTCATTTCTTATTACATCAGCTCCTACAAAATCTCCAGTTAAATACCTTCCAGATCCTGTAGTTCCAACTCCTTTTACCTTTATTTTAGAAGGCAATTTTTCTCTTAATTCAAGAAGTCCTCTTTTGATACTCTCTAAGGGTTTTCCTTGGTGAAGCATGTATATTTTAGCTAAAAGAGTTCCTGCTTCATTGATAGCAACTAATTTGGTACTTACAGATCCTACATCTATTCCTAAATAAATTTCTACTTCTTCTTGAGAAATAGTAAAATAGAGTTTTTTTTGGTAATCATGAGCTACTTTTTCGGAAATTTTTAATGATTCGCAAGGAGTTAATACAGGATGTCTAGGAGGATCAAATCTTCTTTCTTTCAGGTAGGCTCTTAAAATATCGGATCCTTTATAAGGGGATGATTTTTTACCATCTAATCCGTAAAGAGCAGCTCCAATAGCTCCCATTATTCTGAAATGTTCTGGAATTATTAATTCATCATTTTGTAATTTAAAAATCTCTTTTACAGCTTTTCTAACACCTAAATTAGCAGCAACTCCTCCTTGAAAAATGAGAGGAGGTAATATTTCTTTACCTTTAGCTAAATTGCTTTTAAGATTCCTTATAATAGCATAACATAAACCTGCTATAATTTCTTCATCAGGAACAGCTGCTTGTTGAAGATGAATCATGTCAGATTTAGCAAATACTGTACATCTTCCTGCTATTCTAGGGATATTTTTAGCTTTTAGAGCTAATTGAGAAAATTCTTCTATTGTATAACCAAGCCTTGCTGCTTGTTGTTCTAAAAAAGCTCCAGTTCCTGCTGCACAAAGAGTATTTAGAGCAAAATCTTCAATTTCGGGAATTCCTCTTTCATGAGTGATAAATATTAATTTAGAGTCTTCTCCTCCTATATCAATAATAGTTTTAACTTCTGGATAAAAAAATGTAGCAGCTTTAGCATGAGCCATTACCTCATTTATAAAGGCACATCCAAGAATTTGAGAAATTGTTTTTCCAGCAGTTCCTGTACAGGTAATACCAGAAAGATTATAATTAAATTCTTTTTCCACAATAGATAAAAATTTTTCTGCAGTTTCTATTGGTTGCCCATAAGTTTTTTCGTATTTCCAAAATAAAATATTTTTATTTTTATCTAGTACAACTACTTTGGCAGTTCCTGAGCCAACATCAAGGCCTACATAATTCATAAAAAGACCCTTTATGATAAAAAGAAATTGGTATAAAATATATTTTAAGTAAAAACCAAAAATTTTTCAAGAAATTCAACTTAAATTTAAATTTTGAAGTGAATCCAATTCTAAAAATTGAAAAAATTATTTTTGGCGGGGATGGACTTGCGCGTTTACCTAATGGTAAAATAGCATTCATTCCATACACTATTCCTGGAGAAGTTGTAGAGGTGGAATTAATTAAAGATTATGGAGATTATATAGAAGGGAAAGTTAAAAAATTTTTAGAAATATCTCCCGAAAGAAGAGAACCCCCATGTATTTATTATGGAATCTGTGGAGGGTGTCAATTTCAACATATTAATTATTCTTACCAAATAAACCTTAAAAAGGAAATATTTTTTGATACATTTAAAAGACTGGGATGGAAAGAAGATATTCCTTTAGAAAAAGTAATTTCATCTCCTAAGGAATTTTTTTATAGAAATCGTTTACGTTTTCATATAGAAAATGAAGAGCTTAAAATGGGTTTTGTTAAAAGAAAAACCCATGAGGTTTTAAAAATAGAAACCTGTCTTTTAGCTGAAAGAATTCTTAATAAAGTACTTAAGAAACTTTATAAAAATCCTTCTTGGTTAAGGCTTTCTCTTTATAGTAAAAGAATAAAAATTGAAAGTTCTCCAGAAGAGAATAAAGTTACCTTAATCTTCTGGACTTCCCTAAAGCCGGAAAAAACAGATGTAGAAAGCCTTTTTTCTATAAAAGAATTAAAATCAGTATTTTATTGGATCAGAGGATCAAGACCAGAGGGTCCTTTCCCTGAAAATAGTTCTTATGGAGGAAGAAGGATTTTTAGAAATATAGATGGGATGTTTTATTATATTCAACCAGGAGTATTTGTGCAAGCAAATTGGGATATTAATTGTGCTATTATGGAGATCATTAAATCTCTAAATTTACCAGTAGAAAAAGTTCTTGATTTACATTCTGGGATGGGAAACTTCCTTTTTACCTTTATTCATAAAAAAGAAATTAAAAAATTTTTAGGAGTTGACACAGATTTGAGAGCTATAGAAGACGGTATTTATACTGCAGAAAAAGCTGGTATAAATGGAAGATTAGATTTAAGAAATATGAGTGCTGTAGAAGCTCTTCATTTTGCTACCAAGGAAGGAGAAAAATACGATTTGGTTCTTCTTGATCCACCTAGAGGAGGATGTAAAGAATTAATGAGGCTTTTACCTGAAGTAGCTGAAAAATATATTATTTATATTTCATGTGATGCACCTACTTTAGTAAGGGATTTATTGATTTTAAAAAAAATGAACTATATACCTACGAAGATTTATCTTTTTGATATGTTTCCACAGACTTATCATTTTGAGGTGATGGTTGTTCTGGAAAAGATAAAGTAATTTTTTTGCCTAAAGACCAAAGGAGTTGTCTACAAAATCCCTGTATTATTTTTACCTCTTTGGAGGTTAATTCAACCTTAGAAAGAAGTCTTTTTATATTAGTAAACCAGAGAGTTTTATTATTATGAGGAATATAATCTATGGTTTCTAATGTTTTTTCAATAATAGTATACATTATATTTAGTTCTTCCTGAGTTGCAAGTTGAGGCTTTGGAATTCTTGGAATACTACAACTCTGAAAAATCTCGTAAAGAATAATAACTACTGCTTGAGAGATATTTAAAGATGCATTTTTTGTAGTAGGGATAGTGATTACACTATCACAATAAGAAAGTTCTTTATTTGAAAGACCAAGCCTTTCGTTGCCAAAAAGAATAGCAATTTTATTTTTTATAGAAAGTTCGCATATATAAGAAGTGATTTCTTTAGGAGTATAATAAACTAAACGATGTTTCCCAAGCCTAGCTGTGGTACCTATTACATAATTAAATTCTTTTAATGCACTTTGAAGATCTTTATAAATTTTCATTTTTTCTAAAATAGGTATTCCCGCTTTTGTTGCCATAGCTTTCATTTTTTCTTCCTCAATAGATTCAGGGTTTATTAAAATCAGATGCTCTATCCCAAAATTTGCGCAAGCTCTTGCGGTAGAGCCTATATTTTCACTATAAATAGGGTTCACAAGCACTATAGCTATATTGGAAAGATTAGCATAGATAGGTTCAGCAATGGGACGAACTTGCATTTTTTAAAAACTTTAAAACTTATTTAATTTTTTGTCAATTAATTTAAAAATTGTTGACATAAACAAATTGCGTATAAAAATAATTTAAAATGGAACTTCCTGAAATACCGATTAATTATAAAAAAGAACTTCATAATCTTGAATATCTAAATGAGGCTGATCTTATTTTATTTATGGCACGTAATCAGTTTATGGTAATGGAGGAGCTTTTGGAAGCCTTTCAAAAAATGTATCCAGAAATAAAAAAAATATTTTATGAAACTCTTCCTCCTGGTCTTGAACTTAAACAAATTCTTGCTGGAGGAGCACGGGTAGGTGATACGGAGATTAGAATAATTCCGGATGTATATACTGCAGTAAATGAATCTGCAATGCAAGAGCTTTTAAAGCGTGGATTAATTAAAAATTATTTTGTCTATTTACATAATCGTCTTGTTCTTATGGTACCTAAAAATAATCCTTCTGGCGTTAAAAATTTGTTAGATCTTACTAAAGATGAGATTAGGATTTCTCATCCTGGGCCTTTAGAGGATATTACTTATTACATTATTGAGATGTATAAAAAAGTTGGTGGAGATAAATTTGTTTATCGAATTATGGAAGAAAAAAGAGCTGAAGGAACAACTATTTTTACTTTGGTTCATCATAGGGAAACACCTTTAAGAATATTAAAAGGTACAGTTGATGTAGGAATAGTGTGGGCAACAGAAGTTATATATGCAAAGAATCAAGGTTTTCCTGTTAAGATGATAGAAATAGGAAAGGATTTAGATCAAAGAGATAAAGTTAACTATTATATTGCTTTTCTTGAAAAAGCTACTCATCTAGAAAGTGCTAAAAAATTTGTAGAATTTATAAAAACTCCTGTTGCTCAAAATATATATGCTAAATATGGATTTATTCCTCATTTTACAAGTTAATAAAAAATTTAATAAACTAATTTTAATCTTGTTTTTATTATTAATCCTTTGGGGATGTGCTCCGTCTTTAAAGGAAATTCCAGAAGTTTCAAAAGAAGTAATAGAAGCAGAAAGACTTAAACAGAGAAAAATAGCACTTTTTACTTATCTTGAAAGAAAAGAAAAGCTTAATAATGTATGGTATAATCTTTTAGTAGGAGCAGCACCCTTTTGCGAAAAAAATCTTTCTTCTCTTTACGGATTCGAAGTTCATAACAATAAAATGTATAAAGAAGAAGATATCAAACTTTTAAATGAAAAATATCTTGTTGAGGGAAATTTTACTGTATGGTATCTTCATCCAGAACTTCCAGCAGCAAAAGCTGGCTTACAAATAAATGATAAAATCTTAAAAATAAATTCAAAAGAACCTAAAGAAATTGAGGAATTTATAGAAATTATTAAAAATTCTAAAGAAATTGAGCTTGTAGTAGAAAGAAAAGGAGAGGTTTTAAATTTTAAAATTCAACCTGTAAAGGGATGCAATTACAGTGTTTATCTTATTTTTGATGAATCCATAAATGCTTGGGCTGCTCCTCAAGGAAAAGTTTTTGTCACTACAGGACTTATAAGGTTTCTTCAATCAGAAAAAGAATTAGCATTTGTTTTAGGTCATGAACTTGCTCATCATGTTTTAGGACATATTACAAAAAAAATGGGAAATGTAATTCTTGGTTCTATAATTGATATTTTAATTGCTGCCACCACCGGGATAGATACTCAAGGAGCCTTTCAACAACTTGGAGCTTTAGTCTATTCTAAAGAATTTGAAAAAGAAGCAGATTATATAGGTACTTACATAGCTGCAAGAGGAGGGTATGACATAAGGGATGCAGCAGAAATTTGGAGACGTATAGCAGCGGAATTTCCTCAAGGTATAGATAAATCTTTTCTTGCTACTCATCCAAGCACTCCAGAAAGATTTGTCTTTATTGAAAAAACAGCTCAAGAAATTGAAGAAAAAAAAATAAAAGGAGAATCTCTCATTCCCTCTCAAGAATTTATTAAAAAACAAAAAGAAATAGAAAAACGTGAATCTAATTAATTTTAAAAATTACTAAATTAGGGATCAAATTCATTGATTGCTTTTTTATTTAGACTTTCTTTTTCAATTAATTGATTAAGAAGGCTTAATTGTTGTTTTTGAATTAAAATAAATTCATTCCATTGTCTCTTCATAAACTCATCTATCTTTTCATGAAGTGCCATTATTTCAAGTTCTGCCTTTAGGTTGACTTCGTAATCATGCTCTGCTCTTAATCGGTCTCTAGATGCTTCTCTGTTTTGAGACATTAAAATTATAGGTGCTTGAATAGCAGCAAGCATAGATAAAAAAAGATTTAATAGAATATAAGGATAAGGATCAAAAGCTTTATTAAATTTGAGTAAAATAAACGAATTTAAGAGAACCCAAGCTACTAAAATAATTAAAAAAATTCCAATGAAAAGCCACGAACCTGCAAAAGCTGTGAGTCTATCTGCCATCCTTTGTCCAAAAGTCACTTGTTCGAAAAAGTCTCTAGCTATATTTCTTGAAACATGAGTTCTTTTTGCTAAATGATTAACGATCTTTTTTTCTTTTTCATCAAGATGTTCGTATTTCTTGCCAAAGAATTTTTCTGATATTTCATCTAGTTTCCTAATCATAATATCATCCTCCCTTCAAAGTATCTTTTAAATTTTTAATTTCTTTTATAAGAGCTTTTAATTTTTCATTTATTTCTTTATCAAAACATTTATCTTTATAATAAATTTCTTCAAAGATTTTTACAAAATTAAAAGCTTTCAATTTTAAATTTTTTTCTTTTATTTTTAAAACAAACTCCTCTAATCCCTCCGCAGGATCTTTTTTATAACCTTTATTTTCTAAAATTTTAAGAAATTCCTTAATAAGTTTTTCTTCTCTTTTTATCTTAGATATTTTTAAAAAATAGATTATTAAAAAAATACTCATTAAAATAGATAAAATAAAAATTAAGGAGAATAAAAAACTTTCTATTTTTAAATGTATTTTCAAATTAAAGATTTTAAAAGGAATTGAGATGCTTTTAATTACAGATAATTGTTTTTTTAAGTCATAATTAAAATCAAATTTATATAATAATAATTAATAGTTTCAAATAATAATTCTAATTTAGAAAGTTTTAAATTTTTGTATGTTTGAAAACCTAAAGGGGGAGTTGGATCATATCTAACCCATCCTTTATTTTCTATAAAAGCTTCCACCCACACATGGGCGTCTTTTTGTCTAATTAAATAATATTTTCCAACTTCATTATAAATTCCTCCTTTGTATCCTGCCACAAGTCTTGAAGGAATTTTATTAATTCTTAATAAGATTGCCATAGAAGAAGCAAAATATTCGCAATTACCGTATTTATATTTGAAAAGGAAATCCTCCAAAGGATTAGAGGATAAAGGTAAATTACTTAAAGAATAAGTATATTTTCCATACTTTAAAAATCTTAAAATATTTTTTGCAGTTTCTTCATCCGTAGTTCCTTGTAAAGTTTTAGCTAAATTTTTAATATTCTCTGATAAATTTTTAGGAAGTTGTAAATATAAGTCCTTGTTAATTTTGCTTTCATAGATAAAAGGGGTTAAAAAAGAAAAAACTTCATATTTTATCCGAGATGTAATAGGAAAGGGAAGAAAAAAAGTAAGAGCTCTTTTTTGTATATTTTGAAAGGGGATATTATATTTAATTTTATATGGTTTATCTAAGCCAAATAAATATTTATCTCCGTAAGGTTCTAAATAAATAGTTTGAATAATAGATGTTCCTTTTAATTCTAAATTTTCTTTGTCTTCTCTCTTATGGCTAGAGAACCAATTTTTTCCGTCAAAGGAATCTAATACGATCCCTCTCCAATAAAGAAGGTCATCATTTATTTTTACCATTTTAGCTCTAAACACTACAAGATCTTCCTCCTGGATTTCTGAAACATCTCCCAGTTTTACATTTTCTGAAAATCCAGTTTTAGCCTTTATGGATTTATTAAGAAATCCAAAAAGCGGGAAATCTGTTCTTGGAAGAATAATAAAGAATAGAGCAGTAAAAGGAATAGCTAACAAGGGAATAATACTGGTTTTAAAAAATATTTTTAATAAGATTTGTTCAGACAGAAACATTTCAGGATCTTGAGAATAATAAGTCAGAAAGACAATGGAAGCATTTAAAATAATAAGATAAAGAAAAAGATAAACTAAAAAAATAATATCTAAAAAAATTAAAGTACTTCCTGCAAAAATAATAACAGAAAGAAGATAGATTTGCATATAATCTCTAAATTTTTTATTTTCAAGAAATTTTAAAGAAAGAAGGAATAGAAGAATTTCAAGAAAAGAGGTGATAAGAGCTTCTAGATTAAAAGTAAATAATTTTAAAATAATAAAAAGAATAGCTGAAATATTAATAAATGTCCGATTAAGATATATATTTTTATACTCCAGAAAAATAGAGAATAAGAAAAGTATTAGAGAGGTTAAATAATAAAAAAGAGAAATTTTCCCTAGAAGTATTATAAAGGCAAGAGCTCCAGCCCAATAAGTAAAGAATTTTACTACTGTTTCTATTTTATATACTTTGTTTAATTTACTCATACAAAGCAAGTTCTGTAAGTAAAACTAATTTGTGTTTGTGAGATAAATTAGGTTGATAAAATTTAGTTTCAGTTTTTAATCCAACCGGGATTCCTTTTTTTATAGCTTCAAGAATTAAATAGGTAGCACAACTTAATTTGTCTTCTTTATTAAGAATATTTAATTTGGTTAAATCTATTATGAATGGTTGGGTAGAAAAATCTGAAAGTTGTTTTATTTTAAGTTTATCTGTTTTAGCTGTGGCTTTCCAATGAATATACTTTATAGGTGTACCCTCTATATAGTCTTTTATAGATAATAAATCTCCTTCTGAACCTATTTTTTCTGAATCCTTTTCCCCTTTTGATTTTTTCCCAAAATACGTAAATAAATTACATTTTTTAGGTTCTGGAAAAACGAGATAAGGGAATTCTTTATTTAATTTTTTTGATCTAACAAAAAAGTTAAAAGGAAAAACAGAAGCAAGATAAATTTCTTTGAGGTATTTAAATCCCCTTTCTTCTGGTAAAATAGAAAAGGTAAAAGTTTTTTCTTTTTCAAAATAAATAGATAATAATGATATTTTATAATCCTCCATGATAACTCTTATTAAAAAAGCAGGAAAATATTTCTTTTTATTGATTATTTTTAATTTTATAAAGGTTTCTTTTTTAGCATAAATTTCTTCTGAAAAAATGATTTCTAAATCTAAGTCTGAGATATTTTTTTTTCCAAAAATTCCAGCAAGTAGCATAAAACTTAAAAAAGCAGAAGTTATTAAGTATAAAAGATTGTTTCCGGTATTTACAGAAGCAGCTCCTAAAGCTATAGTAATGATAATATATAACCAACCAGCTTTGGTTAATTTAATTAAATCGGAGCTTTTATGTTTTCTAAATAGGATTTTATAATCTCCTTTTTAGCTCCTTCATATTCTTCTTTAAAAATTACTCTATGAGTAATAACATATTCTGCTAAATCCTTTATATCTTCTGGGATAACAAAATCTCTTTTATTAATATAAGCATTAGCTTTTGCTGTAGCAATAATGGCAAGGGCACCTCTGGTTGAGAGTCCTGCATAAAGATATTTACTTTTTCTTGTAGCTTCCACAATATCTAAAATATATTCTGTGATTTTATCGGATACATAAACTTCCTTTACCTGTTTTTGAATAGATACAATCTCATCTTTAGAGAGAAAGGGTTTAATATTATGAAGTTCTTCTCTTTTGCTTCCGCCTTTTAATATTTCTTTTTCAGCTGATCTAGGAGGATAACCTATAGAGATTTTCATAATAAATCTATCAAGTTGTGCTTCAGGAAGAGGAAAAGTTCCATAAAGTTCTATAGGATTTTGAGTAGCTATAACGAAAAAGGGTTGAGGAAGTTTATAGGTTTTTCCTTCTACAGTTACTTGTCTTTCTCCCATAGCTTCAAGAAGAGCGCTTTGAGTTTTAGGGGTTGTTCGGTTTATTTCATCCACTAATACAATATTATTAAAAATAGGTCCTGGATGAAATTCAAATTCTCCTGTATTTTTATTGTATATAGAAATTCCGGTAATATCTGAAGGAAGAAGATCTGAAGTTGCTTGAATTCTTGCAAAATTAAGTCCGAAACATTTTGCTATTGCAATAGCAAGCGTAGTTTTACCAACTCCCGGTAAATCTTCTATAAGTAAGTGACCTTCAGCTAAAAGTGCAATTACAGAAAGTTTTAAAGCTCTTCCCTTTCCATGAAGATAATATGAAAGAAAATTAATAAGACTATCTATATCTAGCTTAAAATCCATTTATAAATATTTTAATTTCTATTTTTGAATTAAAAAGGTTAAAATAATTTAAACTTTAAAATAATTTTTAGTTGAAAAAAATTGAATCATTATTAAATAATAAAATAATAAAGTAATAAAAATTTATTATGGAGGGATAAAAATGGCAGAAATGAAAAAGGAAATTAAATTATTTTTTTGACAGGGTTCTTTAGGTGCATTATTTGATCAAATTTCAAGAGATATGAAAGCAGGGTATATGAGTATAGGAGATCTAAAAATTGAAGCTCCTGAAGATGTAGAAGTTGAAGTGGAATATAAAGAAAAAGAAGAAAATGGGAAAACTAAATGCATTATGGAATGGGAGTTAAAGTGGTATACCTCCACAATTCCTGCTGGCTTGTTTTCTAAAGCTCCTTCTTGCCAAAGGGAAGAAAGTTTGTCTATTTGATTTTTTAATTGAGCTGAAACTGTCCCGAATCTTGTAGGTGTTCCAAAAGCAATTGCCCCAGCTTCACGAAAATCATCAAGTGTAACTAAAAGAACATCCTTTTGAAGTTCCTTACCTTTTTTCATATCTTCTCTTGAATCTATAATCTCTTGAGGAATAAGTTCCGGTACATCTAAAGCCATTTTGTAAGTATTGCCATAAGTACTATAAGTACTTTCATGTTTAGTATCTATGAAAGATTTTTAAGCTCCTCTAAAGCTTTTTCATAATTAGGTTCTTGAGTTATTTCTGGTACAATTTCTATATATCTGATAATGTCATTTTTATCAATTATAAAAATAGAACGCGCAAGAAGTCTTAATTCCTTTATAAGAACTCCATAATTTAATCCAAAGGAAGCATCTCTATGATCTGAAAGAACTATTATTTTATCTACCCCTGTTGAATTGCAAAATCTATCTATTGCAAAAGGTAAGTCCATACTTATATTTAAAATTACTATATCCTTGCCTAATTTTAAAGCCATATCGTTAAATTTTCTTGCTTGCATATTGCATACAGGGGTATCGAGGGAGGGAGTTACGCTTATTATTTTTATCTTTCCTGAAAAATCTTTTAGAGTAATTTCTTTAAAATCTTTATCTAACACGGTAAAATCTGGAGCAATTTGTCCTATTTTAATTTCATTTCCTATTAGCGTTAAAGTATTTCCAAGAAAAGTAATAATTTTTCTTTCTTTCATATCTTAAACCCCTTCTATATAAATTTTAAATGTATTTTAAAATTATAATAAATTTAAAATACAAAATCAAGATAAGTATTTGAGGATTTTAAATAGCTATAAATAAAAAAATTAAAATTTAATTCTTTATCAGATTTAGTAATAAAAACAATAAAAAGTTAAAAAATTAAGGATATGAAATATTACATCTTATAGCCGTTCCTTTATTTGTAAATATATATAAGAAATAATCTGCCCCTTCTCTATCAAGTTTAAAACCAATTGGAATTTTTGTAATATTTTCTTTATATAATATAATTGGAGTGGAAAATTTTGAAGATGCTATAGTAAGCATGGTTTGAATTTTTACTAAACTTATTCTTTCTAATATTAATGGTTCTCCTTTATTTAATAGAGTTATACTTACAAGTATATCATTTCTTTTATCAATTTCTATATCAATTATTTTAACATCTTCTTCAAGAATTATGGATTGTTGAATTTGTCTAACATAATAATAAGTAGATATTATTGTAATAAAACCAATTATAAAAAAAATAATAATTAATTTACGCATATATATCACCTAATGTACTGGGACTGCTGGTCCCATGACTTGAATAATTCCAGGAATAAGAGCTATTGTTCCTAAAATTGCAAAACCTAGTGAGAAAATTATCAATTTCTTCATAAAGTCTAATGCAACCGACTCTATTTCTGGATATTTTCTAATATAACGTCTTAAGGTAAGACTCCATATATTGAGACTTATAGAAAGACCATAGCTTGCAATAACAACAATAAACATTGGTGCATCATGAAATATAAAACAATAAGGACATGGTACTGGAGTTTCTGCTGTGAATACAATTCTACAACAAGGAACTACTACTGGACTTAAAGTAAAGTAAAATGCAAGATCAAGAATTAAATCAAGAAAAAGTAATGGTGTAATAATTAAAAATAATCTAGAAAGAGATGACATTAGTGGAGCTCCTTTAACTTTTCTATTTACAAGATCAAGTATAAGCCAATTTCCATAAACTAATAGTATGATTAATTTTACTACATTATCTATCCATGAATATGGAGCTCCTGCTTGATTAACACCAAATTGACACATAGCCCCAGGTATTATTGGAATTAAACTTTCATTAGTTATCCAAAAAAGAGCACTTGCAATTATTCTAGTTATTAGAATTACCCAAACTACAGTAGAAAGAAGATAAAAAGATTTTTCTAATTCATATTTTTCCTCCATAGAGGCTTTGGCTATTTTCTTACTTATTATGTATGCTTTTGGTACAGAATAAAGCATTATAGCTAATCCAAATACTCCAAGTATTATCATTATAGCAGTTAAGTGAGTCCATATCATTAAATTATACTCCCTTCTCTGTAGTTTTAGGTGTAATTT
>CAYPPW010000021.1:0-23561 GCA_964412755.1 uncultured Thermodesulfatator sp. | reverse complement strand
TAGTATATGTGGTGAAGAAGAAAAAGTATATGTTGCAATAAAAAATGTTATATTAATGATAAATTTTATTAAAGGAGAAATAAACTTTTTAATTAAACACAAATATCCTATAACAGATATAAAGTGCAGCCCAAAAGGAAAAATCTTCTTTGCTACATCTTCTTCAATTGGAGTTTATGATGGTAGATTGGCGGTAGATTTTATAGGGATTTCAAATCCTAAAATAAGATTAAGAAATGATTCTCTATATGTGTTATTACCTGAAAATTTAGGTGTTTTTAGGATAAGTGATGTAGATAACCTAAATTTTACCCCGGTTAATGCAAGAGGTTTCCAATAAATTATGGAAATAAATTTTTTACAAAAATTCTTTTCTAGCAAACTATAAAATTTTAGCAATAATCACATGTAGATCATTCATCTTATAAATGATAGGCTAGAACAACATCAACTATACTTGTAAAGACTCTTTCTACCCTTTTAAGTAGACTTCATGCCTTATAGCATAGGTAATTCACAAATACATCTATCAAAGTAATACGCACTCTGTCTATACTTTATGTAATTATAAGTTTATTAAAAGAACAAAATTTTATTCTGACATAATTTGGAAAATAATCAAAAATAACGAGATTAAGGTGTAAAAAAATCAGTAATAGTGGTATCCGTATTTCTGAATCAAAGAAGTTAAAATACCCTCATTTCTTAAAATTGTTAATTTTTTTCCTTGACTTTGTATGAATTTTTTTCATAATTTTATTAAAACCTTTAAAAGATTGATAAAAACTTAAGGAGGTTAAAAATGGGGATATTTTCTTCTCTCGATAAAAAACTTAAAATCAGATGGAAACTCATTATTCCTTTAACTTTTATTACTGCAATAGGAGTTTTTATTACTGTTTTAGTCTCAGGATTTACTCTTGAGTGGATAACTTTATATCATGCTAAAACAGAAACCTTTCCCCATTACTACAATGCTGTAAAAACAAACCTAATAAAAGACATGACTAATCCTAATTACAAAGAATTAAGAAATTATTATTTAAAATCTTTAAAAAATGTAAAGATCTTTAGAACTGAAAAGGTTGACTCTCAATTTGGAAGTGAAAATTCTACTTTTTATCCTACAGCTGAAGAAAAAGAGGCCTTAGTCAAGGGAAAAAATATATTTCATAAAACCAATACATCCCTAAAAGGAATATACCCTTTAAAAGCTGAAGCAGTCTGTCTTTCTTGTCATAAAGTAAGTGAAGGTGAAGTTTTGGGAGCTATAAGCATAGAACTTCCTTTTAAAAGTGTATTTTCACAGGTAAGAAAAATTCAGTTAATATTTGCAATTCTTGGATTTTTAGGAATACTTGGAACACCTTTAATTCTTTATATAACTTATATAATTACCCATAGGCCTCTTGAAAAGTTAGGACAAATTCTTGAAAAAATGGCAGAAGGTGATCTAACGGTAAAAGTTGGATTTCAAGATAGAGTAGATATAGCTGGAAGACTTTCACGAAGTATTCAGAAACTTTTAAATGCTTTTATTTCTCTTAATGAAAAATCTTTAACTTATTCTCAGAACCTTGCTGATTCAGTTGATGAGAGCTTCAAAATTATAAATAAAGCACTTGATGATTCTAAAATACAAGCTACTCAGGCATCTCAAGTAGCAAGCGCAGTTGAAGAAATGAGTACCACTATTGCGGATATTGCTAAAAATGCAAATAGTGTATCCGAACTTGCAGTACAAAATATAAATATAGCATTAGAAGGAAAAAGCGTTTCTGAAGAAGCAACAAAAACTATCATAAAAGCTAATGAAGATACACTTGCTCTTAAAAACGTTGTAGAAGAATTAAACAAAAGGGCTAATGAAATCGGCTATATTGTTCAACTCATTAAGGATATTGCTGACCAAACAAATCTTTTGGCTTTAAATGCTACTATTGAAGCAGCACGTGCAGGAGAACATGGAAGAGGATTTGCAGTGGTTGCTGAAGAAATAAGAAAACTTGCAGACAGAACTCTTAAAGCAACTGATGAAATAGCAGAAAAAATAAACACTATTCAAAATGAGTCTAATAAAGCTTTTCAAAATATGGAAATTACAGCTCAAGAAGTAGAAAAAGCAGTGAATGCTTTAAATAAAGTAAAGGCTTCTCTTGAAAATATTGTAGAATTTTCTCAAAAAGTAAAAGATGCTATAACACAAGTTGCTGCAGCAACTGAAGAACAATCTATAGCAAGTGAAGAAATTAGTAAAAATGTTGAAGAAACTGCCAAGTTAACTGCAGAAGTTACCAATTTAATTGAAAGTTTAGCTAAAAATATATACAATTTAATTACTGTTTCTTCTGATTTAAGATATACTGCAACTTCAGTAAAGACAGAAAGACTAAAAGAATCTCTTTTTGATCTATTTAGGTCTGATCATGAAAGATTGAATTTGAGGGTAAATGCACATTTGATGGGACTTGATGTTCTTGATCCTGAAATTCTTGGAGATTATAAAGCTTGTGGAATTGGTAAGTGGTATTATGGACCTGAAGGAGAAAGATTTAGAAAAATTCCTGTTTTTTCTGAATTTGAAGAAATTCATAAAAAAATTCATACCTTTTCAAAAGAACTTATACTTGCTCATAATTTAGGAGATAAAGAAAAAGTAAGATCATTACTTGAAGAAAGAAAAAAGATCTCCGAGAAACTCATTCAATTACTTGAAAAAATGAAAGAAATTTATTTGGTAGAACTTAAAAAAGAATTATTATAATAAGGAGTGGCTTATGGAAAGACAAATTTTTAAAATTTCTCCTTCAGCTAAAGGGGCCATTTTTAAGTTAAAAAGATGGTTTTATGCGAATTTCTATAAAAAGGACATAAAACCTGAAATAAGAGAAAAAAATATTACCTTCTGGAAAAATTTAGCAGAAAAACTTATTAAAGAAACAGGTAAAAGAGCTATTACAGAAAAAGCAACAAGACTAATTATTGAATATGAAAAATCTACTGAAGGAGAATTTATTCTTTATAACGTAATTCTTGAGGCTTTAGAGCTTAAACCTGTAGATAAATTTATTCTAACAGCCAAAAAGATAAATGAAGAAACTAAATTAGAAATACTTGAGGAATTAGAAAAACCTATTAATTTAGAAGAAAAGGAAGAGGAAATAACCTAAATATAAATGACATATTATAGACCTTGCAGTCTTTCTGAGTTTATCGGTCAAAAAAAAATAAAAGAAGAACTTTCTATTTATATTTCTTCAATTAAAAAAAGAAATGATATATTTCCTCATACTTTTTTTATTGGGGCTCCTGGTTTAGGAAAAACTACTTTAGCTAAAATAATAGCTTATGAACTTAAAAGAGATTTAAAAATAACATCAGGTCCTGTTTTAGATAAAACAGGTACTTTAGCTGCAGTTCTTACTAACCTTAAAGAAGGAAATATCCTTTTTATTGATGAAATTCATAGAATGCCTAAAGCCTGTCAGGAAATTCTTTATACTGCTATGGAAGATTTCGCTCTTGATATTGTAATTGGGAAGGGAAACACAGGAAAAACTATCAGGCTTAATTTACCTAAATTTACATTAATTGGCGCTACTAATAAACCAAATCTTTGTTCGGCTCCGCTTAGAGATAGATTTCAGTTAATTTTCAAACTGGATTATTATACAGATGAAGAATTGAGAGATATTATTATAAAGGTAGGGAAAGTCTGGGGACTTGAAATAAATAAAGATTATGCTCTAAAACTTGCAAGAGCAGGTAAAGGCATACCAAGACAAGCTATAAATTTAATAAGAAAACTAAGAGAATTTGTGTTATTAAACTCTCCGTCTTCATCAAGGGGATATTGGAAGATTTCTGTTGAAGAATTTGATAAATTTTTAAAACTTCTTGATATTGATGAATGGGGGTTAACTAGAGAGGATAGAAAATGTCTTTTAACTTTGTATAAAGAATTTAATGGTGGACCTGTTGGAATTTCATCTCTTGCCTTATCCACTAATATATCAGAAGAAGAACTTGAAACAATTTATGAACCAGCTCTTATAAGACTAGGATTGATAGCTAGGACAAGAAGAGGAAGAATCCTTACTCAAAAAGGATATTTATATCTTCAAAAAAAATATAAACTTTCTCCTTTAAATACCGCTTCATGTCTCTTTTTAAGCTAACTCCGTATAGCTTATTAGATAAAAAAGGTAAAGAACCTATAGTTGCTATTACCTCTTATGATTATGTCTCAGCAAAACTTGCAGAAGAAGCAGGAATAGATTTTATTTTAATTGGAGATTCATCAGCTATGGTAGTTTTAGGAGAAGAGGATACCTATTCTATTGGAATGGAAGAAATGCTTGTTTTTTGTAAAGCTGTAAGTAGAGGTGCTCCAAATACTTTGAGAATTGGGGATATGCCTTTTTTGTCTTATCAAATTTCCAAAGAACAAGCTATATATAATGCAGGCAGATTTATAAAGGAAGGAAGATGTCACGGGGTTAAAATAGAAGGAGGAGAAGAAGTTGCTGAAATAATATTAGCTATAATAAAAGCTGGAATCCCTGTACTTGGACATATCGGACTTACTCCACAAAGAAGTTTAGAATTAGGTGGACTTAAAGTTCAAGGTAAAACCATAGAAAGCGCTCAAAAACTCATAAAAGATGCTCAAATTTTGGAATCTCTTGGTGTATTTGGAATTGTTATTGAGTGTGTTCCTGCAGAACTTGCTAAAATTATTACTGAAAAAGTAAAAGTCCCAACCATAGGAATAGGAGCTGGTCTTTACACTGATGGACAGATTCTTGTTTTTCATGATGTAGTGGGATTATATCCCGAAATGAGACCTAAATTCGTTAAAACTTATGTTAATGGGTATGAGATTTTTAAAAATGCCTTAAAAAATTATATTTATGAATGTAAAAGCAAAAAATTTCCTACTGAAAAAGAAAGTTTTAAAATTTCTAAAGAAATTTTAACTCAACTTTTAGAAGAAAGTTAACTCTTTCCTTAAAACTCTTGTTTTTATTCAAAAATAGTGTAAAGTGATGAAATCATAAAAAATTTTAAGTGAGGTAAGAAAGTGGCTAAACAAAAAATGAAAACTAATCGCTCTGCTGCAAAAAGATTTAAGATCACAGCTAAAGGAAAAATTATGCACAGAAAATCAGGAAAAAGTCATCTTCTTAGGAAAAAAACAAGTAAAAGAAAAAGGCATCTTAATCAAGAAAAAGAACTTTTTTCTGGATATTATTCTCATATAAAAAGATGCCTTCCTTATAAATTTTAAAAAATTTTTCTATTATATTCAAGGAAGGGGGAAATATTATGCCAAGAACAAAAGGTGGAATTAAAACAAGAAAAAGGCATAAAAGATTATTAAAATTAACTAAAGGTTTTTGGGGACAAAGAAAAAATGTATTTAGAAGAGCTAAAGAAACTTTAGAAAGAGCTTTAGTATATGCTTATAGGGATAGAAAGCAGAAAAAAAGAGATTTTAGAAGACTCTGGCAAATTAGAATAAATGCTTCAGCAAGATTAAATGGATTAAATTACAGTAAATTCATGGGAGGACTTAAGAAAGCAGGAATAGAACTTGACAGAAAGATACTTGCTAATTTAGCTATTAATGAACCTGAAATTTTTGCCAAATTAGTAGAAATTGCCAAGACTCATTAAAATTTTAATATTTAATAATGATATCTGAGGAGATAGAAAAACTTAAAAGGGAAGTCTGGGAAGATTTTAAAAAAATAGAAAATCTCAATCATTTAGAAGATTTCCGAGTCAAATATTTAGGAAAAAAAGGTAAAATCACCTCTTATTTAAGACAACTTAAGGATTTACCTTTAGAGGAAAAGAAAAAATTAGGAAGTGAACTTAATCGGATTAAAGAAGAATTAGAAATAAAGTTAAAATCAAAAGAAAGAGAAATTCTTCTAAAAGAAGAAGATAAAGATCTTGGTTTAGATCTCAGTCTTCCAGGAAGAATTTTTTCTATTGGAACATTACATCCTATAACACAAACCATAGAAGAAGTTTGTGAAATTTTTTTAAAACTTGGCTTTGAAATAGTAACAGGTCCTGAAATAGAAACAGAGTATTATAATTTTACAGCCTTAAATATTCCAGATTGGCATCCTGCCAGAGATATGCAAGCTACTTTTTATTTAAAAAATGGAGCTTTATTAAGAACCCATACTTCTCCTATGCAAATAAGAGCTATGCTTGAAAGAACTCCCCCTCTAAGAATAATTGCTCCTGGTAAGGTGTATCGTTGTGATGCAGATATAAGACATTCTCCTATGTTTCACCAATTAGAAGGACTTATGGTTGATAAGGATGTGAGTTTTTCTGATTTAAAAGGAATTCTTGTTTATTTTGCAAAAGAAACCTTTGGAGATATTAGAGTAAGATTTAGACCAAGTTATTTTCCTTTTACTGAACCAAGTTTAGAAATGGATATAGAATGTGTGATGTGTAGAGGACAGGGATGTAAAGTTTGTGGCAATGCGGGTTGGCTTGAAATTCTTGGAGCAGGAATGGTTCATCCAGAAGTTTTTAAATCTGTTAACTACGATATTAATATATGGCAAGGATTTGCTTTTGGGTTAGGAATTGAAAGAATAGCCATGATTAAATATGGAATAGATGACATAAGAAGTTTTTTTGAAAATCATTTAATCTTTTTGGAAAATTTTAGATAGGAGATCTAATGAAGGTTCCTCTAAGTTGGCTTTCAGAATTTATTGAATTAGAAAAGGGTCCGGAAGAAATCGCAGAAATTCTTACTATGGGAGGAATAGAAGTTGAAGCTATAGAAAATCCCTATGAAAATTTAGGAGAATTAATCTCAGTAAAAATTTTAGAAATTCTGGAACCTGCGGAGCTTAGGGATTTAGTTTTATGTAAAGTGACCGATGGGAAAGAGACTTTTACTGTGTTAACTACTGCCAAAGATCAAGTAAAAATTAATTCAATAATAGGACTTGTAAAACCAGGAAGTATGACTTTTGGGTTTGAAAAGGTAGAAATAAAAGCCATAAAAAATTATAAATCTTATGGAATGTTTTTATCTCCTTATGAAGCAGGACTTGGAGAAGAAAGGGATAAACTTCTTATTCTTCCTCAAAATTCTCCTGTTGGAGAATCTATTTATAAAATCCTTAATGTATCTGAAAAGGTATTAGATTTAGCCATCACTCCTAATAGAGGAGATCTTCTTTCTATTTTAGGAGTAGCTAGAGAACTTAATACCTTAACTTCTTGGAAATTAAAAATTCCTTATTTTGAAGATTTTTTAAAAGAAGGAGAAAAATTTCCAGGGAAAATAGAAATTTTAGATAAAGACGGATGTTTCAGGTATGCTGGAAGATTTTTTAAAAAAATTAAAGTTAAAGAAAGTCCCTTTTTTATACAAAAAAGACTTTGGCTTTGTGGGTTAAGAGCAATAAATAATATTGTAGATATTACTAATTATGTACTTTTAGAATTCGGCCAACCTTTACATGCCTTTGATTGGGGAAAAATTGAGGGAAAAATAATTAAAGTTAGAAAGGCTTATCCAAAAGAACGAGTTCTTTTGCTTGATGGTATTGAAAGAGAATTTGAAGAAGATGACTTAGTGATAGCAGATGCTAAAAAAGCTATGGTTTTAGCAGGAATTATGGGAGGAGAAGAATCTGGAGTTTCAGAAAAAACAGAAAACATATTTTTAGAATCAGCTTGGTTCAATCCTAAAAGAATAAGAAAAAGCAGCCAAAGACATAAAATTGTTACTGAAAGTAGCTATAGATTTGAAAGGAACATAGATCCAGAAGGTGTTATTTCTGGATTATTAAGAGCTACTCAATTAATTTTAAAAATTGCTGAGCCAGAAAGTTATTCACAAATTATTGATATATATCCCAAAACTTTTTTCCCTCCTCAGATTTCTTTACCTAAACAGAAATTAACTAAATTTTTAGGATTTTCTATTCCTTCAGAAGAAGTAGAAGAAATTTTAAACAAAATTGGCTGGGTAAGAAAAACAGGATATGGTTTCCAAGTTGTTCCTTTTTCTTATAGACAAGATATAAAAATTACTGAAGATCTTATAGAGGAGATTGCTAGAATTTATGGATATGAAAAAATTCCTATCACCTTTCCAAAAAGTATTTTATATTCTCCTGAAATTTCACCACAAATAAAATTTGAAAAAAAGATCAAGAACCTTTTAAAATCTTTGGGTTTTTCTGAAGTTATTACTTACAGCTTTATAAATCCTAAAACCTTAGAAAACCTGAATTTATCTGAAGATGATAAAAGATTAAATTTTTTAGAAATAGCTAATCCCCTATCCATAACGCAATCTATAATGAGAACTACTTTACTCCCTGGACTTATTGAAACTGCTTGCTTTAATTTTTTTAGAGAAATTACCTCTTTAAAAATATTTGAAATAGGAAAGGTATTTTTCCCTACTTCAAATATTCTAGCTGAGGAATCACTTTACTTAGGAATTTTAATAATGGGATATGCCAATAAAGAGGTCTGGTATGAAGATCTGAGAAAATTTGATTTATACGATTTAAAAGGTTATCTTAATTCAATTTTTGAAAACCTTAAAATAGATATAAATTTTATTCCTTATTCTTCTGAACCATTTCTCAAAAGGGGGATCTCTTTTGATTTATATCTTGAAAATAAAAAAATTGGATTTGCAGGAGAAATTAAAAATTCAATATTAAAAGAGTTTGATTTAAAAACCAACGTTCTTATAGCAGAAATAAATTTAGAACCTCTTTTAGAAAAACAAAAAGAAATAGAAAAAGTTCATGAAGTAAAAAAACCCCCTAAATATCCTTCTACTTTTAGAGACGTTACCTGTCTTATCAAAAAAGAAATAAAGATTGGAGAGATTTTAGATTATGTTAAAATTCTATCTATCCCTTACTTAGAAAATGTAAATTGTATTAAAATTTATGAAGGTCCTCCTATTCCAGAGGATGAAAAAAGCATAACTATAAGATTTTGGTATAGAGCTCAAGATAGAACTTTAAAAGACGAAGAAATAAATAAAATACAAGAAGAAGTAGCTGAAAAGATTTTTAAAAGATTTTCAGCTAAACCCAGATAAAAAATGAAAACTATTAACAAAAAAATTATTGTAAATATTCTTTCTCAAAAAGTAGGTCTATCCAAAAGGACTTTACAAAATTTGGTAGATCAATTATTAGAGGAAATAAAGAAAGATTTAGAATTAGAAAACCAAGTAAAAATCACAAAATTTGGAACTTTTGTTCCTTATAAAACCAAAAAGAAAAAAGGTAGAAATTTAAAAACCCAAAAAGAATTAGAAATATCACCTTTTAAAAAAATAGCATTTTACCTTTCGCCACAATTTAAAGCAAAACTTCGTAATGAAACCTGATAAGAATTTAAAATCAGGCCTTTATGTAAGCTTTTCACAAGCTGCTAAATTATTAAAAATCAAGCCACATGTTCTTATTTACTGGGAAAAGAAAATACCTTTACTAAAACCTTATCGTATTGCTAATAGAAAATTTTTTAAGAAAGAGCAGTTAAATTTACTTTTTAAAGTAAAAACTTTATTAAATGAAGGGTATACCTTGGAAGGCATTAGAAAATTTCTTCAAAAAGAAAAACCTAAAACTTCGCAGCTTTCTCTTTTTCAAGAAAAGGATTTAAAAAAGGTCTTAAAAGAGGTCTTAAAGGATCTTAAAAAGATTTATGAAAAATTATAATTTTTAAAATTGACAAAAAATTAATTTGTATTATTTTTAAAATTAGAACTATTTTTAATTGTGAATAACTGGATCTTTAAGTTTAAAACTATTTAATTATTAATTTAGCTAAAAATAGTTTTAAAAGGAGGTATAACATGCAGAAAATAGTAATTTTTGCTTTTAATGGTGATCCTATGTATTTCATTCATGTGCTTTTAAATTTAGTAAATTTAGCTGAAAGGGGTATTGAAGCCAAGCTGGTTTTAGAGGGGGCATCTACTAAATTTGTTCCTGAACTTGTATCTGAAAAAAGCATGTTTTATAAACTTTTTAAAAAGGCATGGGAAAAAGGTCTTATAGCCGGAGTATGTAAAGCTTGTGCTCAAAAAATGGGAACTTTAGACTTAGCTAAACAAAATAATTTCCCTATTCTTGATGATATGTCTGGACATGCTGGAATGGCAAATTTTATCACCCAAGGATATACTGTAATTACTCTTTAAAATTAAATAAAGGAACTAAAGGAGGTGAAATTATGAAAAAGTATAAATGCAGTGTTTGTGGAAATATATATGATCCGGAGGTAGGTGATCCTAAAGGTAATATTCCTCCTGGAACACCTTTTGAAAATTTGCCAGATAGTTGGAAATGCCCGAGATGTGGTAATCCTAAAAATGTATATTATCCAATAGAAGATTAAATAAAAATTCCAATTTCAAAATAAAGGAGGAAATCATGATTAAATATCAATGTACAGTATGTGGATATATTTATGATCCAGATTTAGGTGATCCAGAAAACAATATTCCTCCCGGGACAGCCTTTGAAATGTTACCAGATGATTGGACTTGTCCGATATGTGGTGCTTCAAAAAGTGAATTTGAACCTAAACCCTAAAAATTTGAAAGGGGGAATTTTTATGGATCCTGTCAAAATTAAAGATAATCTTTATTGGGTAGGAGCAATTGATTGGAATGTAAGAAATTTTCATGGATATACTACTATAAGAGGCACTACTTACAATTCTTATTTATTAATTGATGAAAAAATAGTTTTATTCGATACAGTAAAACATGGATTTGAACAGGAATTATTGAGTAGGATTTCAAAAATAATAAATCCTGAAAAAATAAATTATTTAATAATTAATCATATAGAACCTGACCATGCTGGCGCTTTTTTATATGTCATTCCAAAAATTAAACCTGAAAAGATTTTCATCACTAAAAATGGGAAAATAGGCCTTGAGGCATATATTCATGACACAAATTTTCCTTTTGAGGAAGTAAAAACAGGATCAGAAGTAAAAACAGGAAGTAAAACCATAAAATTCATAGAAACTCCTATGATTCATTGGCCTGATAGTATGATAAGTTATATCGTAGAAGATAAAGTTTTAATTTCTCAGGATGCTTTTGGAGCTCATTATGCTACAAGTAAAAGATTTAATGATGAAGTAGATTACTGTATCCTAATGCAAGAAAGCGCAAAGTATTATGCCAATATTGTACTTCCTTATTCACCAAGAGTCCAAAATCTTTTAAAAACCATTAAAGATTTAAACCTCGAACTTACTTTTATCTGCCCTGATCATGGAGTAGTCTGGAGAAAAAATATTGAAGAAATTATTAATCTTTATGAAAGATGGAGTAATTATATAGCTGATCCAAGAATTATAATAGTCTATGATACTATGTGGAAAAGTACTGAAAAAATGGCTTATGCAATAATGAAGGGAGCTATAAATAAAGATATTGAGGTAAAAATTTTTAAACTTTCAATATCTGATTTTACTGAAGTAATGACTGAGATAATGCTTTCTAAGGGTCTTATTTTAGGATCTCCTACGTTAAATAATGGTATTATGCCTACTGTAGCTGCGTTCGTAAGTTATATGAAAGGATTAAGACCAAGGAAAAAGATAGGTGCAAGTTTTGGTTCTTATGGATGGAGTGGAGAATCAGTAAAAATATTAAATGAGGTATTAAATGAAATAAAAGCTGAAGTTGTTCACGAAGGAATAAAGGTAAAATTTTCTCCTGATAAGGAAATGCTGGAAGAGTGTGTTAAACTTGGAGAATTGGTTGCTCAAAAAGTTAAAGCTTCTTTAGAAGAATAACACCGTGTCTTATTTAAAAAAAGAAATATGGACCATTCTTGAAAAAGAAAACATAGAAAATATTTTTAAATACTTGGAAAATTTTTCTCCTACTAAAGTAGTAAGTTTTTTAATAGGAGCTTTTTTACATCCCATAGAAGAAGCGCGTTGGAAGGCTATTATAGCTTTTGGACACATAGTTTCTCAAATAGCTAAATTAGACCTTGAAAAAGCACGAATAGTTATAAGAAGGCTCATATGGATGCTTAATGAAGAGTCCGGAAGTATGGCTTGGGGAGTACCGGAGGGATTTGCTGAATCTTTATACCACAATGAAACTTTAAAGAATGAGTATTTGTCTATTTTTGTTTCTTACATTTGGAATCCTGAGGATAAAACTAAATATAAGGCAGATAATTATTTGGAATTTCCTCCTGCTCAAAGAGGTGTAATTTGGGGCATAGGAAGACTTGCTCAAAAATATAAATCAAATCTTATTGAAAAAAAAGCACATGTTTATGTTTATCAACATCTTTTCTCAAAAGACCTGCCTGTTAAATTTTTAAGTTTATGGACTTTAAATAATCTCTATCCCTTTCCAAAGGACTTAAAAATAGAATACCCAGAAATAAAAAAATTAATTGAGTCTCTAAAAAGTCTAAATTTTAAATACTTAATGTTTGATGGAAAGAATATTCTTTATAAAAATATTTATGAGCTTGAAAAAGAATTAACTTTTCTTTAACACTTTCCTTTATTTAAAATTGGATTATATTTTATTTTCTATGCAGGGTCTTAGTTTAATATATAAAAATATAGATTTTGAAAAGGTTATTAAAAATTATGAGGAAAGACTTCAAGATTTAAGGGGGTGTCTTTGACCTTGAAAACTTGCAAAATCAGTTATTGAAAATTGAAGAAAAACTCAAAAGTTGTCAAAATTGGGAATCTCAGCAAATAAAAATTCTTCTTAAAGAAAAGGCTCAAATTCAGGATAAAATTAATATTTTTGAAAATTTAAATAAAAGATTTTATGAGCTTTTAGAGTGGTATAAACTTTATAAAGAAGAAGAAAATTTAGAGGTTTTTCAAGCCTTTTTAGAAGAACTTTCCTTTTTTGAAAAACTTTTTAAAACTGAAGAAACCAAACTTTTTTTGTCTGAAGAATATGATCAATTTTCAGCTATATTAAGTATTCATGCAGGAACAGGAGGAACTGATGCCCAGGATTTTGCTTATATGCTTCTTAGAATGTATGTAAAATGGGCTGAAAAAAAGGGATATAAAGTAAAAATAGTAGATACACTTCCAGGAGAAGAAGCCGGGATTAAAAATGCTGTTTTACTTATTGAAGGTAAAGGAGCCTATGGATATTTAAAAGGAGAAAAAGGTATTCATAGACTCATAAGAATATCTCCTTTTAATGCTAACTCTAAAAGACACACTTCTTTTGTTTCAATTACGGTAATTCCTGAAATAGAGGAAGAAATAGAAGTAGAGATAAAACCAGAGGATTTAAAAATAGAAACCATGAGAGCAAGTGGGCATGGTGGACAACATGTAAATAAAACTGAAACCGCAGTAAGAATTACTCATGTTCCTACAGGAATTACAGTAACCTGTCAAAATGAAAGAAGTCAATATCTTAATAAAATGACTGCTTTAAAAATTTTGAAATCCAAACTTTATCAATTGGAAAAGCAAAAAATTGAACAAAAAAAAGAAAACTTAATAGGAGAAAAAAAAGAGATAAGTTGGGGCAATCAAATAAGAACCTATATCTTACATCCTTATAAAATCATTAAAGACCATCGAACTCAATTTGAATCTTATAAAGTAGAAGAAGTGCTTAACGGAGAACTTGATGATTTTATAAGGGAATATTTATTATGGAGAGCTAAACAAAAACATAAAGGAAAAAATAATGAAAAAATATAAAGCTCTTGTAATGTTAGAAGATGGTACTTATTTTTGGGGATATTCATTTACAGAAAGAGGTGAAACCTTTGGAGAAATAGTTTTTAATACAGGCATAACAGGTTATCAAGAAATTTTAACAGATCCTTCTTATTATAACCAAATCGTAACAATGACTTATCCTCTTATAGGAAACTATGGAATAAATTATGAGGATTTAGAAAGTGATAAAATTCAAGTAGCTGGTTTTATTATAAAAGAATATCAGCCCTTTTATAGTAATTGGAGAGCTAAAAAATCTTTAAAAGATTGGCTTTTAGAAAATAAAGTTTTAGGAATAGAAAATGTAGACACAAGAGCTCTTACTAGACATTTAAGAATATATGGATCTATGAAAGGAGGAATAACTACCGAAACTTTAGATCCTCAAAAATTTTTAAAAAAAATTAAAGAAAGTCCTGATTATGTGGGACGTGATCTTGTCCAATATGTAACCTGTAAGGAACCCTATTATTTCGGTAAAAATGGCAAAGAAAATTGCAAATATTTTAAAAATGAAGCCAAATATAAAATTGCTGTTATTGATTGCGGTTTAAAATATAATCAACTTAGGCTTTTTACCGAAAGAAACTGTGAATGTCTGGTTTTTCCAGCTTATACAGATCCTTTTGAAATTCTCTCTCACAATCCAGATGGAATATTTATCTCCAATGGCCCAGGTGACCCAGCACCTTTAAATAAAATAGTTGAAAATGTTAGAAATCTTCTTGGGAAAAAACCTATTTTTGGGATATGTTTAGGGCATCAAATTTTAGGAATGGCTTTAGGAGCAACTACTTATAAATTAAAATTTGGACATAGAGGAATAAATCACCCTGTTCTTAATCTAATTAATAAAAAAGTGGAAATAACTTCTCAAAATCACGGGTTTTGTGTAAAAAAAGAAGAATTACCTAAATCTGCTATAATTACTCATATTAATTTAAATGATCATACTTTAGAAGGTATATTTGTTCCTGAGTTAAGAGCTATGTCTGTTCAATACCATCCAGAAAATGCTCCAGGACCTCATGACTCAGTTTATCTATTTGACAGCTTTCTCAAGTTATTGGAGGGAAAAATTGAAAGTTTATTTTCCTAAAGATTTACCTCTAAACTTCAATACCACCATAACTATAGGTAGTTTTGATGGAGTCCATTTGGGTCATATAGCACTTTTTGAAAAAACAAACCAATTAGCTCAACAACTAAAAGTAGAACCTCTTGTAGTATCCTTTGACCCTCATCCTAGAAATGTTCTTTTTCCTCAATCTAATTTTAAACTTCTTACCACTCTTGAAGAAAAACTTTATCTTCTTTCTCAAATAGGAATTAAAAATTTGGCAATAATTCCCTTTACAAAATCTTTAGCTGAATTTTCACCAGAACTCTTTATTCAAGACTATATAATAGATAAATTTAAAGCTAAGGGTATTGTAATAGGATTTGATTTTAGATTTGGTAAAGAAAGAAAAGGAAATGCAGAATATTTAAAAAAACTTTCAGAGAAATATCATTTTATAGTAGAAATTATAAGCCCGGTTGTATTTGATGGAATTGTGGTTTCAAGTTCTCTTATAAGAAAATTTATAGAAAATGCTCAATTGGAAGAAGCCAATAAACTTCTTGGAAGACCTTATTTTATTTTAGGGAAAGTAATTAAAGGAAAAGAAAGAGGGAAATTAATAGGATTCCCTACAGCTAATCTTGAAATACATCCTTTAAAATTACTTCCTCCAGCAGGAGTATACGCAGTTTGGGTCATTTATAAAGATAAAAAATTTAAAGGTGCTTTAAATATTGGAATAAGACCAACTTTTGATGAAAAAGAACTTTCGGTAGAAGTACATATTCTAAATTTTAATAAAGATATTTATGGAGAAATTATAAAAATTGAATTTATTAAATATATAAGAAATGAATTAAAATTTTCTTCTATAGAAGATCTTAAAAAACAAATTAAAAAAGATTGTGAATTAATAGACAACATTTTATCTTAAAGCTTACCCTCTTTTCTTAACTCTTCTACAAATTTATCATATACATTGATTTTTTTTCCTATTTTTCTTGGGACATTAATTCCTCTTTTTCTCAATTCATTAACAATTTTATTAACTTGAAATTTACTTATTCCTAATACCTCTGCAATCTCTGATGCACTCATATTAGCATAATTTTCATATACAAATCTAACATCTTCTAAATTAACGGTTCTTCCTCTTCTTTTCATTTTTCCTCCTAATTTTAGATATTTTTTACTATTTAAAAATTAAATCAAACTTAATAAATATCAAGTTTGATTTCTATTTTTTTTAATTTTTCTAAAGTAGAATAATTAGTTAAATCAAAATGTATAGGTGTAATAGTAATATATCCATTTTTAAGAGAAATTACATCAGTTTCTGGATCCTCTTCTGTATGTTCTTCAGCTCCTTGCCAGTAATATACTTTACCATGTAAGTCAAGTCTTTTATCTAAAAATTCTTTAAGTTTAGATATAGACTGTCTAACAAATTTAATTCCTTTAATTTCATAAGGATTAATATGAGGAATATTTATATTCAAACAAAAGGGGTTTTCTAAATGTAAATTAGGAAGATATTTTATAAAAGCATAGATAAAATTAGCTGCAAAACAGTAATCTATATTTTCATAAGCATCTATAGAGATCGCAAGGGAAGAATATCCAAGCATTTTAGCTTCAATAGCTGCAGAAACTGTTCCAGAGTATAAAAGATTTATTCCTACATTTGCTCCTTTATTTATTCCAGAAATAACAAGATCCACCGGACCTACAAGTTCATATATAGCAAGCTTAACACAATCAGCTGGGGTCCCACTTACTGCATATCCCCAAAAATATCTTCCCCTTTTTATTTTAATTACTCTTAAGGGCTGATCTATAGTAATAGCTTGCCCTACAGCACTTCTCTCAGCTTCTGGAGCCACTATATAAATTTCATGATCTGTCCTCAAAGACTCATATAAAGCACAAAGTCCTTCAGAATAAATTCCGTCATCATTGGTGAGTAAAATTTTCATGTTCTATAATGTGCATTTATTTTAATATACTCTTCTGTTAGATCTGTAGTTAAAACTTCACAACCTAACTTACCCTCTTTCAATTTAATTAATAATTCTATTTCATATTTTTTCATTTCTTCTTTAATTTTATTTTCATCTTTGACAGGTTTTAAATTAATAATCCAGGGTATACCATTTAAGTAAATTTCTACTTTTTCTGGGTCAAACTTTATTCCACTTTTTCCTAAAGCACAAAAAATTCTTCCCCAGTTAGGATCTTCTCCATAAAAAGCTGTTTTTACTAACGGAGAATTAGCTATTGAAGTAGCAAGAATTTTAGCAATTTTTTTAGTTCTCACACCTTTTACTATAATTTTTATTACTTTACTTGAGCCTTCTCCATCTCTTACAATAAGATAAGCTAATTCTTTAGCTACCTCTAAACAGTTTTTTTCAAAATTTTTCCAGTCTTTTACTTCTTTAAGATTAGTAGAAAGTATGTATACACTATCATTAGTGCTGGTATCTCCATCTATTGAAATACAATTAAAACTTTCTTCTACTATCTTGGGAAGCAATCTTTTTAAATATTCTTTGGTCACTTTTGCATCAGTTAATATAAAAGCAAGCATGGTGGCCATATTAGGAGCGATCATTCCTGCACCTTTTGCTATACCTAAAATGACAATATCTTCTGCTGTTTTTCTAAAAGTAACCTTAGGAAAAGTATCAGTAGTCATTATTGCTTGAGCAAATTGAAGATAATTATAAGGAGAAAGATTAGCAATTAATGTATCTATTAGTGGTAAAATTTTTTCTATAGGTAGTTGAGTTCCTATTACCCCTGTTGAAGCAGGTAATAAACTTTTATAGGGAATATTTAGTTTTTTTGCAATTTCTTTAAGGATAATCTGAGCCCTTTTAAATCCTTCTTCACCGGTGCAAGCATTAGCTATCCCACTATTAACAATAACTCCATAAATTTCTTTTTCCTTGAGATGTCTTTTACTTATGATTACAGGAACTGCTTTAACAATATTAGTTGTAAAAACACCCCATGCACTTAGTTTTTGAGAAGAATAAATTAAACCCAAATCTGGTTTATTTTCTTTTTTAATTCCGCAACAAACAGCCGAAAAAAGAAACCCTTCAGGAACAAACATTTATCCAAATCTTCCTGTAATATATTCTTCTGTAAGTTTTTTTTCGGGATTAGTAAAAATTTTTTCGGTAGGCCCTGCTTCTATCAATTCTCCCAAATACATAAAAGCTGTATAATCAGATACTCTTGCTGCTTGCTGCATATTATGAGTTACAATTACAATGGTTATCTTAGATTTTAATTTTATGATGAGTTCTTCAATTTTAGAAGTAGAAATGGGATCAAGAGCAGAAGTAGGCTCATCAAATAAAAGAACCTTCGGTTCCACTGCAATAGCTCTGGCAATACAAAGTCTCTGCTGCTGTCCGCCAGAAAGTGAAAAAGCATTTTCTTTCAATTTGTCCTTTACTTCATCCCATAAAGCAGCATCAATAAGAGCCTTTTCTACCCTTTCCTTTAATTCCTTCCCTTTTATTCCCTTAAGTTTAAGTCCATAAGCTACATTATCAAATACACTCATAGGAAAAGGAGTTGGTTTTTGAAAAACCATTCCTATTTTAGCTCTGAGTGTAATTAAATCTGTATTTTTATTAAGGATGTTTTCATTTTCAAAGATTATTTCTCCTTCATATTTATTACCCAAATAAAGATCATGCATCCTGTTGAGACATCTTAAAAAAGTAGTTTTTCCACATCCAGAAGGTCCAATAAGTGCAGTAACTTTATATTTAAAAATAGATAAATTTATATTTTTAAGTACTTGTTTTTCTCCATAATAAAAATTTAAATTTCTTACTTCTATTTCTATATTTTTTTCCATTTTTATCCTTTTTTACGAAGCACCACTTTAGCAGATAGAGATAAAATTAAAACTAAAAGAGTTAAAAATAAAGAAGCTGCCCAGGCTTGTTTATGCCAGTAATCATAAGGTCCCATTACATAATTAAAAATAGTTACAGTTAAAGATGCCATGGGTTTAAAAATATTTAGAGATAAATAAAAATTATTAAAAGCTGTAAAAAGAAGTGGTGCCGTTTCACCTGTTATTCTTGCCACTCCGAGAAGAACACCTGTTAAGATACCAAATTTAGCAGATTTTAAAGTAACATCTTTTATAATTTGCCATTTATAAGCTCCGAGTGCATAAGCTGCCTCCCTCAAAGTATCCGGAATCAAACTTAACATTTCATAAGTAGTTATACTTATTACCGGAACCATAAGCAAAGCTAATGCCAAAATTCCAGAAAGTGCATTAAATTGTTTAAAAGGAACTACCAACAAAGCATACATAACAGCACCCATAATAATGGAAGGAGTGCTTACCATTATATCAGTAATATTTTTAAAAACCATAAAAATCCTGGAATTTTTACCATATTCTGCATAATAAATTCCTGCACATATTCCAATAGGAACACCTATTAAAGTAGCTAAAAAAGTAATGATAAAATGCCCTATAAAAGCATGCCTTAAACCCCCTCCTTCAATACCGGGAGGAGCTGGATCTAGTAAGAAAAGATTTAACGATAAGTACTTAAATCCGTTAATAAACAAACTTCCTAAAATCCAGAACAACCAAAAAAGTCCATACATAGCAGTAAGAAAGGAAATAAATAACATTAAATAATTTATTAATTTTCTCTTAAAAACTATCATTGCCATTTCTTTTGTAACCTCAAAATCATTAGTTTAGCAAAAGTAAGAATTATAAAAGAAAGAATAAAAAGAATTAAAGAAAGATAAAAAAGAGAAGAAAGATAAAGGGGAGAATCAGCTTCGGTAAATTGATTTGCTAAAGCAACAGTTATTGTAGTAAAAGGAGAAAAAAGGGATTCTGGAACTTGGGTAACATTTCCTGCTAAAAAAGTAACTGCCATAGTTTCCCCTAATGCTCTTCCTGTTGAAAGAACTAACCCTCCAGCAATTCCAGATGCAGTATAAGGAATAATAACATCCTTTATTACTTCCCACTTAGTGGCTCCCAAACTATAAGCTGATTCCTTCATTACCACAGGAACGAGATTGAAAGAATCCTTTACCATAGAAGTCATAAAAGGAATAATCATAATAGATAAAATTAAAGATGTTGTAAGAACATCAATTCCTGTAGGAACTCCAGAAAAAAATTTTCCTATAAAAGGAATTGGAGCAAAAAGAAATTGTAAAACTGGCTCTATATAATTTCTCATAAAATTAGCAAAAACAAAAAATCCCCACATCCCATAAATTATACTGGGAATAGCCGCTAAAAGTTCTATAGCACTTGAAATTATGTCTTTTAACCATGAAGGAGCAAGTTCTGTAATAAAAATAGCTATTCCCACAGAAACAGGTGCTGCAATAAGAATAGCAATAAAAGTACTTATCATAGTTCCAGTTATCATTGCAAGACCACCAAATGTTTCAGTTACAGGATCCCAGGTTTCAGAAGTTATAAATTTAATAATCCCAAAATGTTTAATAGCTAAACGGGACTCATAAAAAAGAAGAAAAAAAACTATAAAAGGAAAAATTATACCAGAAAAAATAGCCCAGAAACACAAAAAATTTTTAATTAATATCTCTAAATAATGACTCGATTTTCTCACTTAATAATTTGGGAGAGTTCTTTTATAAAGTTTGGTTTTATTCTAATGAACTATATGATTTTTTCAACCTAAAAAATACCAAAATTTTTCCAATAATCTCTAATTTTTTCTTTTATCTCTTCAGATAAAGGAATATAGGTTAATTTTTTAGCTAAATCATCTCCGTTTCTAAAAGCCCAATCGAAAAATTTAACTATTTCTTTATTGATTTCCTTTTTATCTCTTGCAAGAAGAATATAAGTAGCACCCACAATAGGCCAGGCTTTATTTTCTGAAACATTAGTAAGCCAGATATAAAAATGTTTAGAAGGATCAAAATTAGCTTTTAAAAGCGCAGCTTTTATAGCTTCTTCATCAGGTTCTACTATATTTCCTGATATATTTTTAAGCTTCACATAAGATAACTTATTTTGAATAGCGTAAGTAAGTTCCACATACCCGATAGTATAAGGAGTCTTTTTTACATAATTTGCTACTCCTTCATTCCCTTTGGCTCCTATTCCTGTTTTCCAATTAACAGCTGTTCCAAAACCTACCTGAGTTTTCCAGTCCTTACAAATTTCACTTAAATAATGAGTAAAAATAGCAGTTGTTCCAGAAGCATCAGACCTATATATAGGTGTAATGGATTTATCTGGAAGGTTAAGATTTGAATTTAAAACCTTAATTGAAGGATCATCCCATTTCTTAATTTTTCCAAGATATATTCTGCAAAGGGTTTCTCCATCCAGGATTAATTTCTCATTTTTTATCTCTGGAATATTTACTACCGGAACCACAGCCCCAATAACTGTAGGAAATTGTAATAATTTATTTTTCTCTACCTCCTCTGCAGAAAGCGGTAAATCACTTGCCCCAAAATCAACAGTTCTTTCTATAATTTGTCTAATACCTCCTCCTGAACCAATAGATTGATAATTAATTTTAATCCCGGTAAGTTTGTAATATTCACTTGCCCAGTTGGCATAAAGAATATAAGGAAAACTTCCACCTGCTCCATTAATAATTTTTTTAATTTTAGAAGGCTCAGAAGATGGTTTACATCCAAAAATAACTAAAATTAACAACAAACTAAAAATTCCCCATAATCTTCTCATTCATTATCTCCTTATAAATTCTTTGATAATTTTTTATAATTTCACTTAAAGTAAAAAAAGCAGAAAAGTTATAACCATAATTTTCAATATTTTCTCTTCCTCCTTCTTCTCTATCAATTAAAGCAATTACTTCAATAATTTCCACTTTTTCCTTTTCTAAGGTAGACAAAGCCTTAATTACTGAAGCTCCTGTAGTTACCACATCTTCAACTAATACTATGCTCATGCCTTCTTTCAAATTTCCTTCTATTTGTTTCTGAGTACCGTATTTTTTAGGTTCTTTTCTTATAAGTAAACCTTCCAGAGAAATATTTTCTTCATATGCTTTTGATAAAACAGCACATACAATAGGATCTGCTCCTATACTCATTCCCGCTACTCCCTCTACTCCTAAGTACTTAATTTCCTGCCAAAATAAACTCCCAATAAGATAAAAGCTTGGAGAATATAAAGTAATTTTTCTACAATCAAGATAATAGGAACTTTTTTTTCCGCTTGACAAAGTAAAAGGATTTTCAGGATTATAAAGAAAAGCTCTTTCCAGAATATATTTCATAAGTTCTTCCTTCAATCCGGCTATATTAAGAGCCTGAAAATTTTTGATTAATGGATGTGCTTTCCCAAGAAATCTATATAATTCTTTTTCAGCTATCTCTGGGGAAGGATAATTGTAATAGATGAGTTTTTTTAAATGATCAAAGCTTTCTGGAGAGATATAAGTGTATTGAATAGCAAAACCCTTTTCAGGTTCAATTCTTATAACCTTTCCTTTTAAAAAAATTTTAATAGGAGGAACATTTTCTTTTATGGAAAGAACAAGAGATATTTCTTCATCTTTGGGTGGAATAGTTTTACTTTCAACAAAAAGTCCTCCATAACTTAAATTTCTTAAATTAGCTTCATAACTTAAATTTTCCCATAAAATTTCTACTTTGGTAGAAAAAGAAATCCTGGTAAATTCTCTTTTTTTCATTTAAACCATCCCCATCTCCACCTACATCTCCATCTTTTTCTCTGGGAAGGCTTTTCTTCACAAACACTTAAATCCCTTTCTATTAATTCTACTTCAATATTTTTAGCAACTTCATAGCTAACTATAATTCGGTTATTTCCATTTATGAGCAAGTAATTTCTTCCCCATTTTTTAACCACTTCAAAAATATCTCCTTTCCTTAATCCCATAGCTTCTATTTTTTTTAACACAGTGTCATTCTCTAAAAATTCTTTTATTTTTACCTTATCTCCGCATTTAGCATCAATTAATAACATGGATATTTTCCTCCTTTTTAAAATCACACTTTTTTAGTGCAATCTGCACATACACCAAAAATTTCTAAATGATATGTTAAAGGGGTATAATTTTTCTCTTGAGAATGTTTTTGAATTAATTGTGTCAACTCATTTTCAATTATTTCTTCTACTTTTTTACATTTTACACAAATAAAATGAAGATGGGGAATTTTATCAAAGGTTACTTCATAATAAGACCTTGCATTTTGTCTGTAAACTTCTTGAATATAACCTGCTTCAATGAGAAGTGGAATAGTTCTATATACTGAAGCTTTAGAAACTTTTTTTCCCTTTTCTCTCAATTTCATATAAAGCTTATCTACATCAAAATGATCTTTGGCTTTTAAAATTTCTTTCAAAATTTCTTCCCTTTCTACAGTATATTTAAGTCCTCTTTTTTTTATAAATTCTTTAAATTCCTTAACAATTTCTATATTTTTCTTTGTCTCCAAAGAATATCTCATAAAATCTACCCTTTTAAAAAATAATTAATTGAAATTTATTTTCAATATTAAAATTAAATTATTAATTTGTCAATGTTTCTGAAATTAAATTTTAAATTTTCCTCACTGCCAAAAAGATCTTAAAATGGCTCAAAGACTTGAAAATATCAAAGATGCCTCTAAAAATCATAAGCTACAAGCAAAATTAAGCTTATTATTCAAAAAATCTGTAGTG
>CAYPPW010000020.1:0-24182 GCA_964412755.1 uncultured Thermodesulfatator sp. | reverse complement strand
AAAGAAATATACTCTTTTAAGAAAGGCTTAAAAATTAAAAATTTTTCTCCAAAAGAATAAAGAAATTTTAAAATATAAGGCAAAAAGAGAAAATAGGCTATTAAATCTCCAATTAAAAAAGAAAAGCAAGTTAAAAAAAGAGCACTTTTGACCCATTTTTTTTCATGCTGGTAAAGTCCTGGTGAAATAAAATTCCATATTTGATAAAAAATATAGGGACTTGAAATTACAAATCCTACAATAATAGAAAGCTTTATATAAACAGCAAATACTTCTGGAAAAGTTCTAAAAAATACTGTTGATTCTTTTGGTATAATTTTATAAAGAGGCAGTAATAAAAAATTTATAATATATTCAGCAAATATATATGATAGTATAGCCCCTATTATCCATCCTATAAAAGATTTAACAAGACAATTTCTTAATTCAATTAAATGTTCTACAAGAGCTTGTTTTTTTTGTTCGTTTAATTCATTCATTTATTAGTTCTTCCATATTTTTAGCTATATTTTCAGGATCTAAGCCAGCTAATTTAAATAATTCTTTAGGATTGCCAGAAGAAAGGGGTTTTTTTAAGCCTAAAAGTTTAATTTTTACATTTTTATTTTTTAAGGCATAAAAGCAAGCTATTTTGCTTCCTAAGCCAGTTTCTACTAAATGATCTTCAACTATTAATATATTTTTCAATTCAGATATCTTCAAAAGATCTTCTTCAGGTAAAGGTTTTATAGAAGCAACATTTAATAAAGTAATATCTAGTCCTTTATTTTTTAAAATTTCCCAAGCAGTAAGGGCATACTGACACATCGTTCCATAAGTAATAATAGCTCCTTTTGTACCTATTCTTATCCAATCAGCTTTACCAGGAATAAATTGATAGTTTTCATCAAAATAAGGGGTTCCATCTTCTTTAGTGATTATTGCAATTTTAGATCTACCCATTCCAACAAAAACGTTTCCTTGTTTTTGAGCAACATATCTTATTATATGATCTGTTTGATTGGGATCTGCAGGGATATAAATTTCAAAGCCATAAAGATTAAATAAAAGTCCTAAATATTCAATACAATGATGAGTAGGGCCGTCTTCTCCTACATCAGCTCCTAAATGTGTAGAAATGATTTTGAGAGCAGTTTTATTAAGGGTATTAATCCTAAGTTGGTTATATACTTCATTTATAGCAAAAACTCCAAAAGTTGAAAAAAACACCAAAAAACCTTCTTTTGAAAGAGCACCAGCTACCGAGGCAGTATGATGTTCTTGAATTCCTGATTCAAAAAAAGCATGAGGAGAGTGTTTTTTAAAAGCTCCCATTTTTACAGAACTTTCTAAGTCACAGGTAAGACCTAAAATTTTAGGAGGTTTATTAGGGAAATTATTTTTCTCTGCTAATTTTAATAAGGCATTTCCATAAGCACTTCTACAATCGGTTTTAATTTCACTAGAATAAATTGTAGGTTCAGGAATTTCTATCTTTATAGGTAAAGGATCGTGAGGTTGATGGGGAAAGGATACATTCCAGGTTTTTCTTCGCTCTTTAAGAATATCTAATTCAGAGGGATCAAATCCTAATTCTTGAAGAGCTTTCTTAGCTAAATCTTCAGGTAAGGCCATTCCATGCCATTTAGGATCATTTTCCATAAAAGAAATTCCCTTCCCCATCACAGTATGAGCCAAAATTGCCACAGGAGTATGGGGATTTTCCACTTCACCTTTTAAAGCTTTTTTTAAAGCTTTGAAAATTTCAGAATAGTTATGTCCGTCTATTTCTATTAAATTCCAAGATGTAGCTAAAATTTCCTCTTTAATTCGTTGAGGCATTACCTCAGCTATATTACCTCCGATTTGAAGTTTATTATAATCTATTAAAACTATTAAATTATTTAATCCAAATTTAACAGCCCATCGTCTTGCTTCTATTACTTGACCTTTTTGTTGTTCTCCATCTCCCATTAAACAGAAAACTTTATTTTTCAGTCCCTTTAATTTAATAGCCATCGCCATTCCACAAGCAGCAGAAAGTCCTTGACCTAAATTCCCTGTATTCCATTCAATACCAGGTACTGTTTGTTCCACATGACCTGCAAAAGCAGAATCAGCACGTCTAAATTCCATTAAAAAAGGTTCTTCCGGGAAAAATCCGTATTCACAGAGTACACTGTAAACACCGGGACTGATATGGCCTTGACTTATTACTATTCTATCTCTTTCTATAGCTCTTGGGTTTTTGGGATCAATTTTAGCAACTCCATAAAGTACTAAAAGCATACTTAATGAAGAAAGAGATCCTCCTGGATGTCCACTACCTGCTAAGGTAGTAGCTAATATAATTCTTCTTGCACAATTCTTGAAAGCCTTTTCTAAATATTGAATTTCTCTTTGAGATAAATCTTCTTGTTCAATATTCAATCTTAGCATAAAATACTCCTCCTTCTAATTTTGAAAGAAATTATAAAAGACATTTATAACTTAATAAAAGAAAAAAATCAAGGGAAAAGAAAATTTTTAGGTAGTTTTTTTCTCTCTTTTCATAGCTATTATGCCAGTTCTTGCTATTTCTTTAATACCTATAGGTTTTAATAATTCTATAACAGCTTCTAATTTTTCCTTATCTCCTGTAACTTCAAGAATATAATTTCTTGGACTTACATCTACAATTTTACATCTAAAAATTTCACATATTCTGAAAATTTCCTCTCTATATTCTTTTTCAGCTCTTACTTTTATTAATGCCATTTCTCTTTCTACATATTCCTTTTCCTCAGTAACATTAACTACTTTGTAAACATCAATAAGTCTTCTTAACTGTTTGATGATTTGTTCAATTATTTGTTCATCCCCATGAGTAACTAAGGTCATATGAGAAAGGGTAGGATCTAAAGTTTCAGCTACGCACAAACTATCTATATTAAATCCTCTTCCACTAAAAAGTCCCGCTATTCTAGCTAAAGCACCTGGAGTATTTTCTACTAAAACTGAAAGGGTGTGTCTTTTTTCCATATTTCCCTCCAATTTATACTAAAATCATTTCAGTAGTTGCCTTTCCTGCAGGTACCATAGGGAACACATCTTCCTCTGGTGCTATATGAACATCCAGTATAACTAAAGTATTTATTTCTAACATTTTTTTAAGTGCTGGTTCTACTTCATGAGGTTTGTCAATTTTCATACCCACTGCACCGTAAGCTTCTGCTAATTTTACAAAATCAGGTAATACATGAAATTTTACATAAGAATATCTTTTACCATAAAATAACTCTTGCCATTGTCTTACCATCCCTAAATATCCATTGTTAAGAATAACTATTTTTATAGGTAATTTTTGTTCCATAGCAGTAGCTAATTCTTGAATATTCATTTGAATGGATCCATCTCCTGCAATATCTATAACTAATTTATTGGGATTACCTATTTGAGCTCCTATTGAGGCAGGAAATCCAAAACCCATAGTTCCTAAACCACCAGAGGTAATTAAAGTTCTTGGGTATTTAAATTTATAATATTGAGCAGTCCACATTTGATTTTGTCCTACTTCTGTAGCAATAATAGCTTCACCTTTAGTTAATTCATACAATTTTTCTATTACAAATTGGGGTTTAATATAATTAGGATCATTCTTATAAGAAAGAGGATATCTTTTTCTCCATATTTCAATTTGTTCCCACCATTCTCTAAACCTTTCTTTCCAATATTTTTTAGGTTTTCCGGCATATTTAATAATCTCTAATAACTTTGTTAAGGTTCTTTTGCAGTCTCCTACAATAGGAATGTGCACTTTTACATTTTTTTGGATAGAGGAAGGATCTATATCAATATGAATAATTTTTGCTCCTGGAGCAAAGGCATCTACTTTTCCTGTAACACGATCATCAAATCTAGCTCCTACTGCTAAGAGAACATCACAATGAGCTATAGCCATATTAGCATAATAAGTACCATGCATACCAAGCATTCCTAATGACTGGTCATGATCTCCTGGAAAAGAACCTAATCCCATAAGTGTCATGGTTACAGGTAAATTCAATAATTCTGCTAATTTAGTTGCTTCTTCTGAAGCACCTGAAGAAATAACCCCTCCACCTAAAAGTAAAACCGGTCTTTCAGCTTCTTCTAAGAGAGTATAGGCTTTTTCTACTTGTTTAATATGTGGTTCATAAGTAGGATTATAGCTTCTTAATTGGATTTGTTCAGGATAATTAAATTCTGCTTTTCCTTGTTGAACATCTTTAGGAATATCTACTACCACTGGACCAGGTCTTCCTGTTTTAGCTATATAAAATGCTGATTTTAAAATTCTTGGTAAATCCTCTACACTTTTTACTAGAAAATTATGCTTAGTAATAGGTCTTGTGATCCCAGTAGTATCAACTTCTTGAAAAGCATCATTACCAATAAGTTTAGTGGGTACCTGTCCAGTAAATACCACTATAGGGATTGAATCCATATAAGCAGTAGCAATTCCTGTTACAGTATTAGTAGATCCTGGACCAGAAGTAACTAAAGCCACTCCTACTTTTCCTGTAGATCTTGCATATCCATCCGCAGCATGTGCAGCTCCTTGTTCATGTCTTACAAGAACATGTTTTATTTCAGAAGTCCTATAAAGTTCATCATAAATATCTATTACTGCACCACCTGGATATCCAAAGATTACTTCAACATTTTCTCTTTTGAGAATTTCTACTATCATTTTAGCTCCGGTCATTTTATCTCCCAATTTACACCCCTCCTTATGTTTGTAATATTATTAATCTATTTCTATTCCTTCATATTTCTTAATAAGTCTATAAAGTTGTTCTTTTATATATAGTTTTTCTTTTTTCAATTGTTTTAATTTAAGTTCCTCTTCAGGGGTTAGATAAATTTTTTGAGATATTTGAGATACTTCATTATCTAAAGCTTGATGCCTTTCAAATAATTCCTTAATATCGGGATATTTTTGACTAAATTGTTTAATTACTTCTTTTTCCATAAGACCCCCCTTATATTAAAAATTTATATTATAAAATAAAATATAAGAAAATAATACAATTTGTGAAAAAAATCTTTATTTATCAAAAAATTTCTTATAAAAGTCATTTGGAAGAAGATACAGCCTTAAGAATTTCAATAGGTAATGGGAAAAGTATAGTAGAGTTTTTTTCACTGGAAATTTCGGTAAGAGTTTGTAAATATCTTAATTGAAGAGTAATGGGACTTTGAGCCATGATGTTGGCAGCTTCTAAAAGTGTTTTAGCTGCTTGATACTCTCCTTCAGCATTTATTATTTTGGCTCTTCTTTCTCTTTCTGCTTCTGCTTGTTTTGCCATAGCTCTTTTCATTTCTTCTGGGAGGTCAATTTCTTTAATTTCAACTTTAGAGACTTTTATTCCCCAAGGTTCTGTATCTGCATCAAGTATTTCTTGAATTCTAAGGTTGAGTTTTTCCCTTTCTGCTAATACCTCATCTAATTCTGCTTGTCCACAAATACTTCTTAAAGTTGTTTGTGCAAGCTGACTAGTAGCATAGTGATAATCTTCAACCTGTAAAAAGGCTTTTTCAGGATCAATCACCCTATAATATACCACTGCACTCACTCTTATAGAAACATTATCTTTTGTTATCACTTCTTGAGGAGGAACATCTAAAGTAATAACTCTCAAATCTAATTTTCTCATTCTGTCAATTATAGGAATAAGAATAATCAATCCCGGTCCTTTTACAGCTAAAAATTTCCCTAATCTTAATACTACAGCTCTTTCATATTCATTTATTACCTTTATAGCAGCTTGTAAAAATAATAACACCAGAATAACTAAAAAAAGTAATATAAAACCCATAACCTCCCTCCTTTTAGCTTTTAATTGTATTTTAATGGATTCTAAAATATTGGTCAAGTTAAATGAACTTTTTTAAAAATATATTAAAATTTTTAAAAATGAAAGAAATTTTCTGGAATAAAGTTATTACATTAGAATCATTTCCTTTTATTACTTCTCAATTTAAAGTTATTCAAACTCATATTTCTTATGTTTTTATTACAGATGATATAGTATATAAAATAAAAAAACCTGTTAATTTGGGATTTCTTGACTTTTCTACTTTAGAAAAGAGAAAATATTTTTGTGAAAAAGAAGTAGAATTAAATAGAAGGCTTTGTCCTGAAATTTATTTAGGAGTTGTTCCTATTATAAAAAAAGGAGAAACTTTTAAGTTTGAAAATCAGGGTGAAATAGTAGAATATGCTGTAAAAATGAGAAAGCTTCCTGAAAATGGGATGATGAGTCTCCTTCTTCAAGAAAAAAATTTCACTGAAAAACATATAGATTTAATTGTAGATACTTTAGTTCCTTTTTATAAAAAAGCGCAAACAGGAGAAAATGTAAATATTTACGGGAGTAAAGAGATAATTTTTTACAATATTAACGAAAATTTTGAACAAACTAAAGAATTTGTAGGTTTAGCTCTTACTGAAGAAAAGTATAAGTATTTAATAGATTTTAATATGTATTTTATTAAAGAAAAGGAAAATTTATTTAAAGAAAGGATTGAAAAGGGATTTATAAGGGAGGGGCACGGAGATCTCTATTCAGCTAATATTTGTTTTGATGATCTTAAAAAAGTTTATATTTTTGATTGTATTGAATTTAATGAAAGATTTAGATGCGGAGATGTATGTTGCGATATTTCCTTTTTGGCTATGGACTTAGATTATCATCGGTTTAGAAACCTTTCTCAGTATTTTATAGAAAATTATGTAAATAAAAGTAAAGATTTTAAAATTTTTGAGCTTCTTGATTTCTATAAATGTTACAGAGCTTATGTGAGGGGCAAAATAGGATGTTTTACTTATGTTTCCTCTCAAATATCAGAGGAGGAGAGAAAAAAAGCTTTAGAATCTGCTCAAAAATATTTTGATTTAGCCTATTTTTATGCAGGAGGTATTCCTAAAGTAATAATTTTTTTTGGACTTTCAGGTACTGGTAAAACCTTTTTATCTCAAAAACTTTTGGGAAAGATTCCAGCTGTATATCTTGCGTCAGATATAATAAGAAAAAAATTATTAAATTTAGATCCTCACAAACATTATTATGCTCCTTTTGAAAAAGGAATCTATTCTCCTGATATCACAGAAAAAACTTATAAAAAATTAGCTGAATTAGCTTTTGAAGAGCTTTCTTATGGTAGAGATGTTATTATAGATGCTACTTTTAGAGAAAAAAAATTAAGAAAATTATTTAAAAATTATTTAAAAAATGTAAAAGCTAAGTTTTATTGGATTTGGTGTAAAGCTGAAGATGAAGTAATAAAAGGAAGAATTTTTAAAAGAAAAAAAGAAAATACCTATTCTGATGCTTTATGGAATATTTATCTTTCTCAAAAAGAAAAATTTGATCATCCCGAAGATTGCTCACCTTTATTAGCACTTGAAACTTCTAGTCCTGAAAAGGATCTTTTAGAAAAAATTATTGAGTTTTTAAAAATTTAAAAAATAACTATCTTGTCTTTTTAAAATAAATGATTATTTTTTGGTAAAAAATTAAAAGTCTTCAAAATTTAAAAACCTAAAAGGAGGTGGAGGTATGAGAATTAAACCTTTATATGATCGGATTTTAGTTCAGCGTATTGAGGAGGAACAAAGGACTGAATCAGGAATCATTATTCCAGATACAGCTAAAGAAAAACCTATTATGGGAAAAGTTATAGCAGTAGGGGAAGGTAAAATTTTAGACAATGGGCAAAAACAACCTTTAATTGTAAAAGAAGGTGATAAAGTTCTTTTTAGTAAATATGCAGGAACAGAAATTAAAATAAAAGGAGAAGAATATTTAATTATGAGAGAAGATGATGTTTTAGCTATTATTGAAGATTAAAATTAAAAATTTAAATGAAAGGGGGGTAGAAAGATGGCTGCTAAAGAAATTATTTATGGTTCTAATACTAGAGACAAAATTTTAATTGGAGTTAATAAGTTAGCCGATGCTGTAAAAGTAACTTTAGGACCTAAGGGTAGAAATGTTATTTTAGAGAGATCTTTTGGTTCTCCTTTGGTTACAAAAGATGGAGTAACAGTAGCTAAAGAAATTGAACTTGAAGATAAATTTGAAAATATGGGAGCTCAAATGGTTAAAGAAGTTGCTTCTAAAACTAGTGATGTTGCAGGAGATGGTACTACCACTGCTACAGTATTAGCTCAAGCTATTTTCAAAGAGGGATTAAAGTTAGTAGCTGCTGGAGTTAATCCTATGGCTATTAAAAGAGGAATTGAGAAAGCAGTGGATGTAGTGGTAAAAGAAATGGAGAAAATTACCCAACCTTGTAAATCTCGTCAAGAAATAGCTCAAGTTGCTACTATCGCAGCTAATAATGATTTTACTATTGGTAATCTTATAGCTGATGCTATGGATAAAGTAGGTAAAGAAGGAGTAATTACAGTTGAAGAATCTAAAGGACTTGAAACTTATTTAGAAATGGTTGAAGGAATGCAATTTGATCGTGGATATATTTCTCCTTATTTTGTTACTGATGCTGAAAAGATGGAATGTGTTTTAGAAGACCCATATATTTTAGTATATGATAAAAAAATAAGTGCTATGAAAGATTTGTTACCTCTTCTAGAACAGATTGCCCGTGCAGGGAAACCTATTTTGATTATTGCTGAGGATGTAGAGGGAGAAGCTTTAGCTACTTTAGTGGTTAATAAACTTAGAGGAGTTCTTCAGTGTTGTGCAGTAAAAGCTCCTGGTTTTGGCGAAAGAAGAAAGGCTATGCTTCAAGATATTGCTATTTTAACTGGTGGATCTTTTGTATCAGAAGAGCTCGGAATGAAATTAGAAAATGTTCAACTTTCAGATCTTGGAAAAGCAAGAAGAATCGTAGTTACTAAAGAAACTACTACTATAATTGACGGAGCAGGTAAAAAAGAAGATATAGAGGCACGGATTAAACAAATTCGGGCTCAAATTGAAGAAACTACTTCTGATTATGACCGTGAAAAACTTCAAGAGAGACTTGCTAAATTAGTAGGAGGGGTAGCCGTTATTCATGTTGGAGCTGCTACTGAAACTGAATTAAAAGAAAAGAAAGCCAGAGTTGAAGACGCTCTTAATGCAACTAAAGCTGCAGTAGAAGAGGGAATTGTTCCTGGAGGTGGAACAGTTTATATTAGATGTTTACCTGCATTGGAAAACCTAAAACTTGATGGAGATGAACAACATGGAGTAGAAATTGTTAAAAAAGCTTTAGAAGCTCCACTTCGTCAAATAGCTTTAAATGCAGGATATGAGGGTTCTATTGTGGTAGAAAAAGTGAAAGCTGAAAAAGGTAATATAGGATTTGATGCAGAAACAGGAGAATATAAAGATCTTGTAAATGCAGGAATTATAGATCCTAAAAAAGTAAGTCGTTGTGCTTTACAAAATGCAGCTTCTATTGCAGGTTTGCTTCTTACAACAGAAGCAATGGTTGCTGAGAAACCTAAAAAAGATGAGAAAACTCCTGCAATGCCGCCGGGAGGAGGAGAATTTTAAGAATCTTTAAATATAGTCTCTTAAGGGGGCATTAAATGCCCCCTTTCATTTTATATAAATTTTAAGTTCCTTTGTCTTTTCAATTAAAAATTATCTTGTTTTAACCCAAAAATTAGGTTATATTTTAAGTTAAAGATGAGAAAAAACTTAATAAGAATAATAAAAATTTGGATAATTTTAAATTTTTTTTATATTTCAGTAGGGATAAGCTCTCAGATAGATATAAGTGCGGATAAGATGGAAGTTTTTGATAGTGAAGGACTTGTTGTATTTACCGGAAAGGTTTTTGGAATTAAAGAAAATTTTAAAATTTGGTGTGACAAGATGTATGTATATTATGGAATTTCTTCTGGAGGAGAAAGGCAGATAAATAAAATAGTAGCCTTAGGAAAAGTAATTATGGAAAAAGGAAAATGGAAAGCTTATGCGGGTAAAGCAGTATATTTTAGAGATCAAGAGAAATTAATATTAGAAGAAACTCCTAAAGTATGGCATGATAAAAATTTAATAGAAGGAGATATAATAATTATATATTTTAAAGAAGACAGAAGTGAAATTCTAGCCAAGGATCAAGGGAGGGTAAGAGCAACTGTTTATATTAGATGATCAATAGGGGTTTAATATGCTAAAAGTTGAGGGAATTAAAAAGGTATTTAAAAATAAAACTGTAGTAAATAATATATATTTAGAAATAAAAAAAGGAGAAATCATAGGACTTTTAGGTCCTAATGGAGCAGGTAAAACTACTAGTTTTTATATAATTGCAGGCTTTCTAAAACCAGATAAAGGAGAAATATTTTTAGAAGAAGAAAAAATTACCTCTTTAGATGTTGCTGAAAGAGCAAAAAGAGGGATTATTTATTTACCTCAAGAATCTTCGGTTTTTAGAAAACTTACTGTAAAAGAAAATTTCCAAATAGTCTTAGAAAAAGTTAAGGATAATTTAGGAAGATTAAAAGAAAAGCTAGAATACTATATTCAACTTTTTAATCTAAAAGAGATTTTAGAACAAAAAGCTTATGCTCTCTCGGGAGGAGAAAAAAGAAGAGTGGAAATAGTGAGAGCATTATTAATTGAACCTCAATATATTCTTTTAGATGAACCTTTTGCAGGAATTGATCCTATAGGGGTTTCTCAACTTAAAAAAATTTTTAAAGATTTAAAAAATGAAGGAATAGGAATATTAATTTCAGATCATAATGTAAGAGATACTCTTAAAATATGCGATAAAGGATATGTAATAGCTGAGGGGGAAATTATAGGAGAGGGTAGTCCACAAACTCTTTTAGAAAATGAATTGGTAAGAGAAAAATTTTTAGGAGAGAAGTTTATTCTTTAAAGGTTTAAAATGATTGAATTAAAGAACCAGCTTAAACTGACACCTCAATTAATCTTGACTCCACAACTTAAGCTAGTTTTAAAGGTATTGCAATTAAATAATGTGGAACTTTATGAATTTTTATTAGAAGAAGTTCAAAAGAACCCCTTTTTAGAATTAGAATATAAAGATCTTCCAGAAAGAGAGGATTTTCCTAAAACTGATAGGGAAGAAATTAAATTAAGTGAAGAAATTAATTTTGAAGAAGAACTAATAAACAAAAATTTTAATATTTTTGAGGTTTTATCAGAAGAAGAAATAATTCCTTGGGAAAGAATTTTAAGATCAGAAGAAAAACTATCTGATTATCTTTTATGGCAAATAAATTTAAAAGATTTTACTCCCCTTGAAAAAGATATAGCAAAATATATTGTAGGTAATTTAGATGAAAAAGGTTATTTAAGTATTTCCTCAGAGGAGATTGCAAAGGAATTTGGAGTATCGGTAGAAAAGGTTGAAAAAGTAAGAGAAACTATTAAGTTTTTGGACCCTGTTGGAATAGCCTCTTTAAATTTAAAAGAGTGCCTCCTTACTCAACTTGAATTTTTAGGTTATAAAAAGGACATGCTTCCCTTTATTTTAGTAGAAAAACATCTAGATGAAATTCCTCATGGATTAAATTTTTTAAATGAAGTTTATGGATATGATTTAGAAGATTTAGAAAATGCTTTAGAGGTAATTAAACAATTAGAACCCTATCCTGCAAGAAATTATTTTAACGAGATTCCTGTTTATATAGAACCTGATTTAATATTTTATAAAGATGAAAATGAATGGAAAATTGAGGTAGTAAAAGATAATTTTTTTGTTCTAAAATTTAATAAATATTATAAAAATTTTTTAAGAAAGAAAAAAGGATCAACACAGAATTTAAAGGATACACAATTTTTGAGAGAAAAAATAAAAGAAGCAGAAAATCTTTTAAAAGCTCTTGATAGTAGATATTCTAATCTTTATAAAGTAGGGAGTACCATTTTAAAATATCAAAGAGAATTTTTGGAAAAGGGAATAAAATTTTTAAAACCTTTAACCTTAAAAGATGTTGCAGAGGAGACCCAATTGCATGAATCTACAGTAAGTAGAATTATAACTCATAAATATGTTCAAATTCCAGAGGGTATAATTCCATTAAAATTCTTTTTTTCCTCAGGTTATAAAAGCTTAAAGGGAGAAAATCTATCTGCCAAAGCTGTAAAAGATTATATTAAGGAGATAATTGAAACTGAAAATCCAGTTAAGCCTTTAAGTGATAATTCTATAGCTAAAATTTTAAAAGAAAAATATGGGATAAAAATTGCGAGACGTACTGTAACTAAATACAGAGAAGAAATGAAAATTCCCTCAATTAAGGAAAGAAGAAAGAAAATATTTTAAAAATGGAGGTTTATTACAAGGAGGTTATGAGATGATAGACTTTAATTTTACTTTTAAAGGCATTGAGTCTTCGGAAGCAATTAAAAATTATGCAGAAAGAAAATTTAGAAAATTTGAAAAATATTTTGATGGTCCAGTAAATGTGCAGATAGTATTTAAAAGAGAAAAGTTTAGAGAAATTGTAGAGGTGATCATAAATGGAGATGGTGAGCAAATAGTTACAAAAGAAGAAACGTCTGATATTTATGAAGCCATAGATTTAGCATATGAAAGTTTAGAAAAGCAAGTAAAAAGATTCAAAGAAAAAAAGAAAGAATTTAAAAAAATTAAAAATGTAGAACCCGTTCTTTCTGAATTAGAAGAAAAATATGAAATTAGAACTATAGAAGTTAATCCTATGACTACCCAAGAGGCTTTAGAATGGTTTGAAAAAAGTAAAGATAGCTTTTTGCTTTTTTATAATACTGATTTTGAAAAAATTTGTTTAATCTATTTAGAGGGAGAAAAACCTGTTGTTGTTATTCCTGAATTGTCCTAAGTTCTAATGCATATAGTTATAATTACAGGTCTTTCTGGATCTGGTAAAAGCACAGCTTTAAAAGCTTTTGAAGATCTGGGATATTTAGCTATAGATAACTTTCCAATCAGACTTCTTATTCAATTTCTTAAAGAAGTAGAAGAAAGTCTGGAAAATAAAAAAATAGCTTTAGTAATAGATATAAGAGATAAATACTTTTTAAAAGAATATCCAGAGGTTTTTGAAAAACTTAAGAAAGAAAAATATTCTTTTGAAATTCTTTTTTTAGAAGCAAGTACAGATGTAATTGTAACTAGATTTAACCAGACAAGAAGACCGCATCCTTTAATAAATGAAGAAATTTCTGGTTTAGAATTAGCTATAAAAAAGGAAAAAGAACTTTTGTTTGATTTAAAAGAATTAGCTACTTTAATTCTTGATACCTCCCATTTTAATGTTCATCAATTAAGAAATGAGATATTTAGACTTTATAGAGGAAGAAAAGACACAAAAGATTTGGTTATTCATTTAATTTCTTTTGGTTATAAATACGGGATCCCCTACGAAGCTAACTTTTTATTTGATGTAAGAACTTTGCCTAATCCTTATTTTATTCCTACACTTAAATCATTAACTGGAAGAGAAAATAAAGTAAAAGAATATCTATTAAATTCTTTTTATACCTTAAAATTCATAGAATATTTAGAGTCTTTTCTTAATTGGTTAATACCTATTTATTTAAAAGAAAACATGCGTCTTTTAACTATTGGAATAGGTTGCACTGGTGGGAGACATAGGTCCCCGGCTATAGTAGAAATTTTAAAAGAAAAATTGGAAAATAAATATTCCAATATAGATATAATTATAACTTATAGAGATATTGAAAGGGATGTTATTAATTAGAGAGGCTGAAAGTAAAGATCTTGATCAGGTTTATCAGTTAGAAAAAAATTTGTTTAAAGATTTTTGTTGGACTCCATCTCAAATATTAAAGGAATATGAAAATGAATTTTCAAAAATATGGTTATTAGAAGAAAAAAATGAAATAATCGGATATTTAATTCTTAGAGAAGTAAAACCAGAGGTGGAAATATTAAGAATAGGAATTAAAAAAGAATTTCAACATAAAGGAAAAGGAAGTTATTTTCTTAAAGAATTGATAGATTTTTATAAAAAAAAAGGAATAAAAAAAATATTTCTGGAAGTTAAAATTTCTAATTCACCTGCCTACAATTTTTATAAAAAAATGGGGTTTAAAGAAATTTATAAAAGAAAAAAATATTATGATAAAGAAGATGGTATAGTAATGGTAAAAGAAATTAATAATGAAGGGATATATTATGATAAAAGTAGGGATTAACGGATTTGGTAGAATAGGAAGACAAATTTTGAGAGCTAAATTAAAGTATCCAGAGTTTAATAATTTCGATATAATTGCTATAAATGACTTGGCTTCATCTGAAATGTTAGCTTATTTATTAAAATATGACAGTGTATTTGGTAAACTTCCTTATGAAATAAAGGCAGAGCAAAATTATATAATAATAAATAATAAAAAAATAAGAATATTTCAAGAATCTCAGCCTGAAAAGATTCCATGGAATGAAGAAAAAGTTAATTATGTAATAGAAGCAACAGGAAGGTTTACAAATGCCAACGAAGCAAGAAAACATTTGTTAAAAGGAGCTAAAAGAGTAATTATTACTGCACCAGCTGTAAATGAAGATATTACTATAGTAATGGGAGTAAATGAACACTTATATGAACCTTCTACACATTTTGTTATTTCTACCTCTTCATGTATCTCCAATTCTGCAACAGTTGTATTAAATTTGTTAATGAAGTTTTATAATATAGAAAAATGTTTTTTAACAAGTGTTCATGCTTATACTAATACCCAAAGACTCCTTGATATGGTTCATCCTACTGATTTTAGAAGATCAAGAGCTGCAGGGTTAAATATGGTCCCTGTAGGTGTTGATTTTAATACTATAGAAAAAGTTATTCCAGTATTGAGAAATAAAATTGACGGAGTTTGTATAAGAGTTCCTATTCCTTCAGCATCTTTAAATGACCTTTGTATTTTAATAAAAGAAAATACTAATTCAGCTAAAGTAAACACACTTTTTAAAGAAAATCAAAATAAATATTTAAGATATACTGAAGAGCCTATAGTTTCCTCAGATATAATTGGAGATCCTCATAGTGCTATTATTGATGGACTTTCTACTAAAGTTATAGGAGATAATTTGATAAAAATATTAGCTTGGTATGATAATGAATGGAGTTATGCTTTAAGAATTTTAGATTTGATTAAATATATAGCAGAGAAAGAAATTTAAATTAAGCTTTAAATTGTATAACTCATTATTTATATTAATATTAACTGTAAAAGAAAAACAGATTTTGATTATTCTCATAATAGCTTTTTAGGTTTAGCAAAATTTGTAATAAATTGTAGGAGGTGCAAAAATGAAATTAGGTATTAATGGATTAGGACGGATAGGTAAGCTTACCTTATGGCATCATGTAGCAAGAAAGTATTTTAAAGAAATAGTGGTAAATGTAGGAAGAGAAGTGGGAACTTCTTTTTCTGATATTGCAAATTATATAGAAAAAGACAGTACCTATGGTTGGTTACCTGTTTATTTATATGGACACAAAAGTAAAAGAGTTATTGAAAATTTAGATGAAAAAGAAGGAATTATGTATATAGATGGAATAAAAGTAAAAATTTTAAGAAAAACAAGAAATCCTAAAGAGATTGATTGGCAATCAGAAGGGGTAAAATTGGTGGTAGAATGTTCTGGTAAATTTAGAGATCCTAATATAGATCCTGAAAATCCTAAAGGTTCAGTTAGAGGACATTTATTAGCAGGGGCAGAAAAGGTCATAGTTTCAGCTCCCTTTAAAATAAAGGATAAAGAAAAAGGAATACCTGAAGATGCTATTACTATAGTATATGGAATTAATGAAGATATGTATCAACCTAATAAACATACCATTATTTCTGCAGCTTCCTGTACCACTACTTGTTTAGCTTATATGATGAAACCTTTATTAGATTATTTTGGAATTGAAAGAATTCTTTCTGCCTCCATGATAACTGTTCATGCAGTTACAAGTTCTCAGGTAGTGTTGGATAGACTTCCTCAAGAAGGTAAAAAAGATGTAAGAAGAATGAGAAGCATTTTAAACAATATTATATTAACTACTACAGGAGCAGCTGAAGCCTTGGGTCTTGTAATTCCAGAAATGCAAAAAATTGGTTTTATTGCAGAAAGTGTAAGAGTACCTTTAAATACAGGAAGTTTAATAATTCTTAATGTTAATATCCAAGACGAAAGTTTAGAAAACCGTATTACTAAAGATCTTATAAATAAGATATATGAAGAGGTAGCCTCTACTAAGTATAAGGACGCTTTAATTTTCACCATGGAACAAAATGTTTCTTCAGACATTATAGGATATCCTAGAGCAGCAGCTATAATTGAGGGATCTGAAACAAATGCTATTACTACTTTAGCAAAAGTGGATATTCATAAAGTTCTACCAGAAATAAAACAAACTGTGAATGCTAGTGTAGAAATTCCTATTACTCAAGTTGTGATTTATGGATGGTATGATAATGAGCTCGGATCTTATACTAACTTGATGGGGGATTTGACTGTATTTATTGCAGAAAAAATGAGCTAAAGATTTATGATAAGAAGAAAAGGGAGAGAAATAGCACTTCAAATTCTTTATCAAAAAGAGATAATTAATCTTCCCATAAACGAAGCTATTAAGAATTATAAAGAGCACTTTAATATAAAAAATGAGGAAATTTTAAATTTTGCCGAAGAATTAGTAAAAGGGGTAACAGAAAATATAAAATTTATTGATGAAATTATAAAAAAATATACTCCTTCTTGGCCTTTAGAAAGATTGAATCTCACAGATAAGAATATTCTCAGATTAGCAGTTTATGAAATGTTCTTTAGGCCGGATATTCCTGAAGTAGTTTCCATAGATGAAGCTATTGAATTAGCTAAAATCTATGGTACCGATGATTCTCCATCCTTTATAAATGGAGTTTTAGATAGTATTTACAAAAAAGAAATAAAAAGTAAATTAAGGGATTTCAAAAATGAATAAGAAAAATTTTATTATTACTATAGATGGCCCTGCTGGTTCAGGTAAAACCACTATCGCAAAGATTCTTTCTGCAAAATTAAATTTTTTATTGTTAGAATCAGGGAGTTTATATAGAACAGTAACTTATTTATGGTTAAAATGTCCTCAACCTTTAAATGAATTTTTAAAAAATTTAAAGAAATTTTTTGAACAAGAGATAAAAATAAAACTTTTACCTTCTGGAACAAATATATACTTGGGAAATAAGTTATTAAAAGATGAATTAAAATCAAAGGAAGTAGAGGATAAGGTTTCAGAAATTTCAACCATTAAGGAAGTAAGATTCTTTTTAACTGAATTTATGAGAAATTTAATTAATAAAAAAAATAATAAAAATTTAATAGCTGAAGGAAGGGATATGGGAAATGTGGTATTTCCAGAAGCAGATTTAAAAATATTTTTAACAGCTAAAGAAGAAATTAGAGTTCAAAGAAGATATAAAGAAATAATAGATAGAGAAAAAAGAGAACTCTCATATGAAGAAGTTTTAAATAATATAAAATTTAGGGATAAATTAGATAGTGAAAGAAGTATAGCCCCACTAATCATTCCTGACGGAGCTTATGTAATTGATACTTCATATTTAACTCCTGAACAAATAATAGAAAAGATCTTACAAAAATTAAAAGAAAAATGATGAAAAAGACCAAAAAGATTGGTTTAGAAGAGTTTATTAAAAAAGAAAAAGCCAAAGCAAAAAAACTCAAAAATACAAGATGGTGGAGAAGACAATTAGAAAAAGGAATATGTTATTATTGTAAGAGAAAAGTGAATTCTAAAGAGCTTACTATGGATCACAAAATACCTTTATCTCGAGGTGGAAGTTCGGATAAAATTAATATTGTTCCAGCTTGTAAAGAATGTAATAATAAAAAAAAATATTTACTTCCTTGGGAGTGGGAGGAATATTTAAAAACCCTTAAAGAAAAAGAAAAGGAGAAATAAAAATGTGCGGGATTATAGGTTATATTGGAGAGAGACAAATTATTCCTGTACTTTTAGAAGGTTTAAGAAGATTGGAATATAGAGGATATGACTCTGCTGGAATGGTATTTTTAGATAGTGAGAAAATAAAAGTAATAAAAGTAAAAGGAAGCGTGTTTAATTTGGAAGAGAAAGTATTCACTGAATTTCCTAATAATCCTAAATCTCCTGGACTTGGTCATACAAGATGGGCTACCCATGGAGAGCCCTCTGAAAATAATGCTCATCCTCATCTGGATTGTGAAGGTAATTTAGCTTTGGTTCACAATGGAATTATTGAAAATTATTATGAATTAAAGGATATTCTCATTAAAAAGGGTCATAATTTTAAGTCAGCTACAGACACAGAAGTAATAGTGCATCTTATAGAAGATTTCATAAAACAAGGATTAGATTTAAAGATAGCTTTTGTTGAAGCTATAAGGAGACTTAAAGGAGCCTTTGCTATAGGCCTTATTTCTAAAAAAGAGCCTCAATTTATAATGGTTGCAAGGAATCAAAGTCCAGTAATTATTGGCTTAGGAGAGGGTGAAAATTTTGTAGCTTCAGATATTCCTGCTATTCTTCCTTTTACCAAGAAAGTTTTGTTTTTAAACGACGGTGAGATAGCTATTTTGTATAAAGATAAAGTAGAAATTTTTAATTTAGAAGGGGAAAAATTAAAAAAAGAATCTTTTTGGATTTCTTGGGATCTTGCTTTAGCAGAAAAAGGAGGTTTTCCTCATTTTATGTTAAAAGAAATTTATGATCAACCTGAAGCAATTAAAAATACTTTATTAGGAAGGCTTGATTTAGATTCAGGAGAAATAAATTTTTCAAAAGAGGGATTAACAAAGGAATTTTTGAAAAATATTGAAAAAATTTTTATTGTAGCTTGTGGTACATCTTATCATGCTGGATTAGTAGGTAAATATTTAATAGAAAAGCATTTAAAAATTTCTGTAGAAGTTGATTTAGCTTCAGAATTTCGTTATAGATCTACTTTAATTAATTCCAAAACTTTATTTATAGCTATTTCCCAATCAGGAGAGACTGCAGATACTTTGGCAAGTTTAAGATTGGCTAAACAATTAGGAGCCAAAATTTTATCTATCTGTAATGTTTTAGGAAGTACTATTACCAGAGAAAGTGACCTTGTTCTTTATACTCAAGCAGGTCCTGAAATCAGTGTAGCTTCAACCAAAGCCTTTGTTACTCAAATATTAATTTTTATTCTTTTGGTATTATATACAAAAAAATTGTTTTATGGAGAAAATGAAAAAGATAAAATATCAGCTTTAATAAAATTACCTTCGCTTCTTAAAGATTTTACAGAAAATGTACATTTTCAGATAAAAAAATTAGCTGAAAAATGGTATCGTATAGAAAATTGTTTATTTTTAGGAAGAAATATTTTATATCCCATTGCTATGGAGGGAGCTTTAAAATTAAAAGAAATAGCTTATATTCATGCAGAAGGATATGCAGCTGGAGAAATGAAACATGGTCCTATTGCTTTGATAGAAGAAAATTTTCCAACTATTATTCTTTCTGCTAAAGAAACTGGAATAATTTATGAAAAAACACTTTCAAATGCTGAAGAAGTAAAGTCCCGTAGAGGACCCATTATTGCAATAATTTCAGAAAACTCTGAAGAATTTAAAAAGATTGCTGAAGATTATATAGAAATCCCTTTAACTCATTATGAATTTTTACCTATTTTTTTTGTTATTCCTTTACAACTTTTTGCATATGAAATGGCTACTCTAAGAGGTTGTGATGTAGATAAACCTCGTAATCTTGCAAAAAGTGTAACAGTAGAATAAGGAGGTTAATAGATGGAATGTAGAAAAGATGAAAATTTTAAAAAATGTAATTGTACTTATGAACCCTGTCCTAAAAAAGGAATTTGTTGTGAATGTTTGAGATATCATTTAAAAATGAGACAATTACCTGGTTGTTGCTTCCCTGTAGAATATGAGAAAACCTATAATAGAAGTTTTGAATTTTTTGCTGAGTTAGTAAATAAAGGTAAAATATAAAATGGAAAGTGCAATATTAGCTGAGGAAATTATTAATTATTTAGTTAATAAAAAGGCTGAAGATGTAATCCTTATAGATTTAAGAAAAAAAGTAGATTATGCAGACTTTTTTATAATTTGTAGTGCTCATTCTACAAAACATACTCAAGGACTTTGTGAATTTATAGTGTCTGAAATAGAGAAATTAGGTATTAGACCAATAGGAATAGAAGGATTTGAATTGGGACAATGGATTGTAATTGATTATGAGACTGTAATAGTACACATTTTTTATGAACCTATCAGAAAAATTTATGCTCTTGAAGAGTTATGGGGTGAGTTTCCTTCATCAAAGAAATTTCATTTGGAATCCTTTCATTTTCCAAAATAGTAAGTTTTTTCTCTATAATATCTATTAATAAATCTAAATTTGTTCCTGTTTTAGCAGAAATAGGAATGGCGTTGTATTTGGAAAGAACATTTTGAAACCATTTTTCAGAATAATCTTCTTTTTTTGAAATAAGATCTATTTTATTAAACGCTAAAATTCTTGGGATCTTTATAAGATTCATTTCTTCCAGCATTTTTTCAACTGTCTCAATATGAGTTTCAAAGTCAGGATGAGAAATATCAACTATATGTAAAAGAATATCAGCAGAATAAAGTTCTTCTAAAGTGGCTTTGAAAGCTTTTTTAAGATCTTCAGGAAGATTTCTTATAAATCCTACTGTATCAGAAAGAAGAAATACTTTGTTATTTTTAGTTTTTATAACCTTTGTAATCGGGTCTAAAGTAGCAAAGAGTTTGTTTTCGGCTAAATAATTAGTTTTAGCTAAGGTATTGAGTAAAGTGGTTTTACCTGCATTGGTATAGCCTATTAAAGAAACAACTTTAAGATTAAGTTTTTTTCGTCTTTTTCTTTTGAGTTCCCTTTCTTGAGAAATTTTTTCTAATTCTCTTTCAAGTCTTGCTATTCTTTCTTTTATTCTTCTTCTATCAATTTCAAGTTTTGTTTCTCCTGGTCCTCTTCCTCCTATTCCACCAGTTAATCTAGAAAAAGCATCATCCTTAGCTCTTAATCTTGGAAGAGTATATTTTAATTGAGCAATTTCTACTTGAATTTTTCCTTCTTTTGAACGTGCTCTTTGAGCAAAAATATCAAGAATCAATTGAGTTCTATCAATAACTCGTAAATCTGTAATTTCAGTTAAAGCTCTTACTTGAGAAGGTGTAAGCTCGTTTTCAAATATAAGTAAATTTGCCTTGCTTCTCATAGCTGTAATCATAACCTCTATTAACTTACCTTTTCCTATCACATATTTAGGATCAGGAGAAAGCCTTTTTTGGATAATTTCTCCAACCACATTTACACCTGCTGTTCTTGCTAATTCTTTAAGTTCTTCTATTCTTTCTTCTAAGAGAGAACCATGAGGATCTTTAATAAAGATTAAAAGAGCTCTATCTTTATTTTCATCAATTTCTTTTAAAGGTTTTATTCTTTCCAATTCATTTTCTAAATTTTTGATAAGTTCTAAAAAATTTTCTTTAAGCTCCCACACATAACAGGGTTTATAAAAATAGAAAAGACTTTCTTGGTTTTTTGAAAAAGAAGTTTTAAAAAATTCTGGATCAGGTAAAATATGAGCAATATGGATTTTTCCTGGTTCTCCATTAGGTTTAGTTTCTAAAGCACCAATTAAATCAAGTCTTAATAAAGCTAAATCTAAGAGATCATCTTGATCAAGACCAATTTCTATATTCTTATTGGATTCTTTAATAAGGTGGGTATGGATAAATCTTAATCCTTTAAGTCTGGCAATATGATCACGATAACCTTTTAATTCCGGAATTTCAATTCTATTAAAAGTTCCTACTATTACATAATCTATTTCTCCTTTTCTATTTATTAAAATTCCTATTTGTCTGTTTAATTCAAAGGAAATTTGAGAAATTTCTTTTGCTAACTCATAAGTGATAATAGAGGAAGGTGGAATTTTTTTTCTATATAAACGTTCTAAAATTCTAAATTCACTTGGTTTTAGACCTACTGTATTTCCAAAAACAGTATAACTCATCTACCTCCTAAATAAAAGATTTCTTATATTTAATATAAAGAAAAAATTTTGAATTACAAGATTAAAGTTAGTTAAAAGGTTAATTTTTCAATAAGTAAAAATAAAGCTACTCCAAAAGCCACAGCAGCATTAAGAGATTCTTTTTCTCCATAAAGAGGTATTTCCAAAATTAAATCAGCTTTTGGGAAAATATTATCTTCTATACCTGTAACTTCATTTCCCACTACTAAAGCTAAAGGGAAATCCTTAGATGTAATTTTATGAATAGGGATGCTATCTTTGGTTATTTCTAATATTGCAATTTTAAATCCTCTATTTTTAAAATTTTCAACAGCTTGAAGAGTATTTGGAAAATACCTCCAAGGTACTAAATTAGTAGTCCCGAGTGCAGTCTTTTCTATTTTAGGATTAGGAGGGTAGGGAGTTATTCCACATAAAATAAGTTCAGAAATATATGCACACTCAGCAGTTCTAAACATAGAACCTACATTATAAGCACTTCTTATATTATCTAAAATAGCTACAATAGGAAATCTTTTGTTTGGACGAATTTCTCTCCATTTTTTTAATATTTCTTCACCTTCTAATTTAATCATATTAAGTTTATAATTTTAGCATGTTAGATTATCCTTTCAAATTTCCCAAAATAGAGGCGACTTTTTTAAGAAGAATAAATAGATTTGTAGTTGAGGTAAAAATCGGAAATAAAAAGACTTTGGCATACCTTCCTAATCCAGGTAGATTATGGGAACTTTTATACCAGGGAACTTCAATTCTTTTAGTAAAAAACCAAAATTTTGATAAACTTCCTTATACAGTGTTAGCATGTAAAAAAGAGTTTAATTATATTTTATTACATACTCATTTAACAAATAAGATAATTAAAAAATTAGTAGAAGAGGAAAAATTGATATTTTGGAGAGACTGGAAAGTCTTAAAAGAAGAGCCAAGATTTGAAAATGTTAGATTTGATTTATTGCTCCAAAATAATAAAACTTGGGAAAAAATGATTTTAGAAGTAAAAACTTGCACTCTTTTTGGTCAAAAAATAGCTATGTTTCCTGATGCAGAAACTAAAAGAGGGTCTAAACATATTATAGAATTGATTAAAATTCAAGAACAAAGATTGAAAAGCGGGGTCTTATTTGTAGTAATGAATCCCAATATAAAATACTTTCTTCCTGCTTATCATATAGATTATAAATTTTCTGAAACTCTATTGGAAGCTAAAGATAAAATAGAAGTAAGGGCTATAGCAGTAAAATGGGATAAAAGCTTTACTTATGTAGAGGAAATAAAAAATCTTGTTATTCCTTTTAAATTCTTAAATAAAATAGAAGATAAAGGAATTTATCTTCTATTATTTAATATTAAAAATAAAGAAAAAATTAGAATAGGTGGGTTAGGGAAGTATATTTTTAAAAAAGGCTATTACATTTATGTAGGTTCAGCAATGAATAATTTAACTAAAAGAATCCAAAGGCATCTAAGAAAAAATAAAAAACTCAGATGGCATATAGATTATTTACTTTCCAAAGCCCAAAATATAAAAGTTATTCCTATAAGAACTTTTTTAAAATGGGAATGTGAAATAGCAGAAAAATTAAGTTTTCTTTCAGATGAAATTTTTTTTGGTTTTGGAGTATCAGATTGTCAATGTAAGTCTCATCTTTTTTATTTTTTTCAAAATCCCTTAGAAAAGGAACAATTTCAAAAATTAATTTTAGAATACCGGATAAATAAATTAGAAGAAGAATTGGAAGATGCTTTTGCCTAAATTAAAAATAACTCCAGGTCCAAGAGCTATTATATTTTTTACCTTACCTGAGTGGAATAAAGCTAAAGAAAAATTTTCCATGGTGAAAAAAGAAAATTGTCTAAATGTGCAATTTAAATACAATGATAAAGGAATAATTTTAGGTCCTTTGATAGGAGCTCCCTTTTTAGGAATAATTTTAGAAATACTTAAAATCTTAAAAATAAAAGAAATAATTGGATTGGGTTGGGCTGGTAAACTAAATCCTAAGGTTAATATAGGAGACTTAATTGTTCCTGTTAAAGCTTATAGTTTAGAAGGAACAAGTAAAATGTACTTTCCAAAAAAAAAGGTGTTTTATCCAGATAAAGAGTTACTTTTAAAAATTGAAAAAAAATTGAAACAAAAAAATA
>CAYPPW010000019.1:0-25218 GCA_964412755.1 uncultured Thermodesulfatator sp. | reverse complement strand
TTCATTTTTTCATGAAAATTCTGCAATTGATTTAGCTGATATTTCAGATAGTATTTTTAATTGGTATATTAAAATTCCATTTTTTGAAATAGTATATAAAATTAATATTCCTTTTAATTTAATGATATTTTTTTTAATTTTTTGTATAATTACATTTTTAATTTTTTATAATTATGGTAAAAATTATACAAAATATTTATTATGGATATTAATTTGTTTTTTATTTTATATTTGTTTTTACTATTTTTATCTTAACACTTTTTATATTTTAATTTTTGATGTAGGTAGAGGAAATTGTATTTTAATTAAAAATAAAAGTAATTATATTTTAATTGACACAGGACCTAATTATTTTCAAAATTTTAATTGGACTAAGACTTATCTATCACCGATTTTAAATAAATTAGGAGTTGATATTATTGAGGAGATAATAATTTCTCATCCTGATCTTGATCATTCTGGGGGGTTAAAAACCTTAAAGGAAGAATTTTTTGTCAAAAAAGTTATTTCGGGAAATTTTTATGTTGAAGATTGGGAGAAAGTAAATACTTTATTTTTACCTGAAATAATTGATAACCCTATAAGTTTTAAAATAAAAGAGACAGAACTTTTTATTTTTCCGGGAAATATACCTTATGAGGATCTAAATAGAGAAAGCTTAGTAGTATATTTAGAATATAAAGGTTTAACAGTTTTATTTCCTGGGGATATAGATAAAATTAGATTTTATAGAATGAAAGAAAATAATCAAATACTTCCTGTTGAAATTCTGATTTCTCCTCATCATGGTTCTAAATATAGCATAAATGAGGAAATTTTAACTTGGTTAAATCCTAAAGTAATTATTACTTCTGGAAGAGGTATTTATTTTCCTCATCCTGATTATTTAAAGATATTAAGTAAATTTAATAAATCTCATTTCGGTACTAATGAAAAAGGAGCTATTTTTGTTTTTCCTAAAAAAGATTATTTTTTAATTTGTTTTGAAAAAGATAGAAAAAAAGATTTTTTAGCTTCTTTTCTTTTTCCTTTAATCCCTGCTTTTTTAGAAAAAGGGGATTTTTGTAAAAGTTTTGGATATCATAAAGAATATTGAGAAAGGAGGAATCTATATGAGAAAATACGAAATTTTTGAACATTCTGCTGATATGGGAATAAGAGGATATGGTAAAACTATAGAAGAAGCTTTTTCAAATGCTTTAAAAGCTTTATCTACTTTAATAGTAGAAAGGATAGATTGGGGGAAAATAGCTTTAGAAAATCCTATTTATATAGAAATAGAAGCTGAATACTTAGATGAGTTATTTGTAAATTTTATTAATAAGGTTTTAACATATTTTTATTTAGAAAAAATTCTTTTTGTTGAATTTGAAGGAACTATAAAAAAAGAAGGAGAAAGATATAATTTAAGAGGGAAAATTTTGGGAGAAAAAAATTTTTCTGAAAAATTTGGTTATGGAGTAGAAGTAAAAGGAGCGACCTTTACGTTAGCTAAAGTAAAAAAAGAAAATGATTTATGGATAGCTCAATGTATAGTAGATGTTTAATTAATTAGATCTTAAGGTTGAAAATGTATAAAGTTGTAATAGTAGGAAAACCTAATGTTGGGAAATCTACTTTATTTAATACTCTGATAGGGCAAAGAAAAGCCATAGTAGAAAAGACTTCAGGTGTGACTAGGGATATAATAGAAGGTTATGTGGAAATAGAAAATAATAAAGGAATTCTTCTTGTAGATACAGGGGGTATTAACTGGGGAGGAAAGGAGTTTTTTAGTAAAGAAATTATAGAATTAGTTGAAAAAACCCTAGAATCCGCTTCTCTTATTTTGTTTGTAGTGTCTGTAAAGGAAGGTTTAAGTAGTGAAGATTTGATGATAGCAGATTTTTTAAGAAAAAAAAATAAAAAGACCATATTAGTAATTAACAAAGTAGAAAGTAAACAAGATTATGAAAAAGCTCTTGAATTTTATAATTTGGGATTAAAAGAAGTAGTTTTTATCTCAGCTAAAAATCAAAAAAATATTAGCGAATTAAAGGAAATTATTAAAAACTATGCTAAAAATTATTTAGAGGAAATACCTAGATTTGATACAATTAAGATTGCAATTATAGGAAGACCAAATGTTGGTAAAAGTACTTTAATAAACAAACTTTTAGGATATAAGAGAATGATAGTTTCGGAAATACCGGGTACTACAAGAGATTGTGTAGATGTACTTTTAACTTTACCTGATAATAAAACTTATATTTTGATTGATACCCCTGGAATAAGAAGAAGAAGTAAAATTGAAAAGAGGGTAGAAAAATTTAGTGTAGATAAAGCTTTAGAAACTATCAAAAAAGTAGACATAGTGATTTTAATGATTACTGCTGAAGAGGGTATAACTAATCAGGATCAAAGATTATTAAGACAAATTCAAAAAGCTCATAAAGCATGTTTGTTATTAGTTAATAAGTGGGATATTTTTGAAAAGAAAAAATTTGCTGGAGAAATAATGTTAGAAAAAATAAAGCATGGGATAAGATTTATTTCTTGGATCCCTATTTTAACTATTTCTGCTAAAACTGGTAAAGGAATTAATCAGATTTTTCCTTTATTAGAAGATATTTATCATCAATATACTGCAAGATTTAGTACTTCCTTAGTGAATAAAATTTTAGAAAAAATCAAAGAAGGTTATAGTTTTAATATAAAAGGAAAAAAAATAAAATTTTATTATGCTACTCAAGTAGAAATAAAGCCACCTACTTTTGTGGTTTTTACTAATATACCCTCACGAGATATTCCTCAACATATACAAAAATTTATAAATAACAATTTTCATAAACATTTAAATTTTGATAAAGTTCCTATAAAGGTGGTTTTTAAAATGAAAAATTAAGTTTGATATTCAATTACTAAAGTAATTCTTCTATTTCTTGGATCTAAAGGATTTTCTTTAAATAAAGGGAAATTATCTGCATATCCTGCTACAGATTTTATTTTTTCAGGAGAAACCCCGTTTTTTTCAAGTTCTAACATAGCAGAAAGTGCTCTTGCAGTAGATAATTCCCAATTACCAAGTTTTCCTCTTTTAGAAGGTACTGCGTCTGTATGTCCTTCAATTTCTATTATCACTGGTAATTCTTTTAATTCTTTTGCTAAAATATCCAAAATTTTTTTAGCCTCTGGAGTTAATTCAGCACTTCCACTTATAAATAGGGGTTTATTAATAAGTTCTATTATTTCCACTCTCACTAAATTTTTCTCTTTTTCAATTTCAATAAGAACATGCTCTCTAAGAGATTTCAATCTAGTTTCCATAATTTTTTTAAAAAACTCTGCTTCACCTTTAATAGGAGGTATTTCTTGAGTTACAGTTTTTAACTTAGAGGAACTTATTTTTCCACTTCTATAATATTCCATCAACATACTTACTCCTGCTTTTTCAAAAATATTGAATTTTCTAAAATAAGCAGCGATTTGAGCTTTTTGTTTAGGTTCCATTATTGTAATTAACCACATTAAAAGAAAAAAAGTCATCATCCCAGCTAAGAAATCTGCATAAGCTACTTTCCATGAACCTCCATGATGTCCTGTTATGGTTTTTTTAATTTTTTTAATAATAATAGGTGGTGTAGCCATGAATTATTTTTTTCCTTTTATTAGATTTTCTAATTCTTCAAAAGAAGGTCTTAAAGGAGGAGAAATAGTTCTTCTAGCGAATTCAACTGCAATTTGAGGTGCTCCTCCTCCAATAAAATGTACTATCGCTACTCTAATAACATTTAGATACTCTTTATGCTGGTTACAGAAAAATTCCATTTTTTGAGCAAGAGGGGCTAAAATTCCATAACAAGTTAAGATCCCAAAAAATGTTCCTGCAAGAGCTATAGAAAGATGATGTCCTAGAACCTCTGGAGGTTCATCTATTTTCCCCATAGTGAGAATGATTCCCAAAACTGCTGCTACTAACCCAAGACCTGGCATAGAGTCAGCAAGTTTTTCCAATCTTTCTACAGGATTTTTAAATTCTTCATAAATGGTTTCTATTTCATTTTCTAAAAGTGCATCCAATTCAAAATGAGTGATATTTGTAGTGAGAATAGATCTGAAAGTATTTTTAATAAAATCAAGAGCCAAATGGTGGTTTATAATTTTAGGATAGGCTGAAAAAATTCTACTTGCTTCAGGATTTTCTATATCTTGTTCAATAGAGATTAAGCCTTCTTTTTTAATTTTTCTAAACATTTCATTTAAAAGTAATAGAATATCTATAAAATCTTGTTTAGTATAAAGTTGAGGTTTAGTAAGTGCTTGAACAGCTCCTTGGAAAATACCTTTCAATGCAGGCCCAGAGGATGCAACAAATAAAGCTCCAAAAGCTGCTCCAAAAATAATTATCCATTCTACAGGTTGAATAATAACGGAAAAATTGCCTCGCTCCAGAGCATATCCCCCAAATACAGAAATCAATACAACTAAAAGCCCTACAATAGAAGGCATTACTCATACCTCGACTCTCTTATTATTTCTCTTTCTTTATGAAAAATAAAAAAACTTATTTTTTCTCTTAAATCTTTTGGGATATTGATAAATTCAGCAGCTACTTCATAAAGACCTTCTTCTTTTTTTTCACATCTTAAGACCTTTCCGTATAGATAAAAACCTATAGGTTGATAAATATCCATAACAGTCTTAATTTCTATTAAATCTCCTATTGCAAAGGCAGTTTTAGAAGGAAATCTAATCCCTTTTTCACTGAGATTTATTTTTTGAAAAGGCAAATCATTAAATCCTTCTTTTTCCTTTGTAAGGAGATTTATTAAATAATCAAGTTTAGCATTTATTAATTTAAGCCAGGAATTTAAAGCCTCATCTAAAGTTTCCTTCAAGGGGATATAGGATAAAAGTGGAACTTCACCTACTACTCTGGCTACCTTATTTTCTATTTCTTCAGCTGAAATTTTCCTTACTTTAAAAGGTAATACTATATCTATTCTTACTGCTTCTCTTTCCATGATTTACCTTTTAAAATTCGGAAAAAAATAAAAAAACTTTAATTTTTGTCTACTATTTTAAATTTTTGGATTTTTTTATTTTTTTTGAAATTATATAAAACTTTTTAAATCTTGACAAGACAAAAAAAACAAACCATAATTTAGTAAAAAATATTTAGGGGGTGTAGTATGCAACACGATGTGATTTATGTAGTAGGACATAAAAAACCTGATACTGATTCCGTATGTTCAGCTATTGTATTTGCTTATCTTTTAAATGAATGGAAAAAGGTAGGATGTAAGATTATGAAAGTAGAAAAAGAAGCTGTTCCCGTAATTCAAGGAGAACCAAATGCAGAAACAAAATTTGTTCTTGAAAAATTTGGTTTTTCAGCTCCTGAAATTATGACAGATGGCCAAGGTAAAGTGGTAGCTCTCATAGATCATTCAGATAAGGTTCAAAGTTTGGATAATATTGATAAAGCTGAAATAGTAGCAGTTATAGATCATCATAAAATAGGAGATGTTACTACTCCTAATCCTATTTTGTTTGTTAATTTTCCAGTAGGGTGTACTGCTACAGTTTTAAAATTTCTTTTTGATAAAACAGGAATAGCTATTCCAAAGAATATAGCAGGTATTCTTTTAGCTTCTATTTTAAGTGATACCGTAGTTTTTAAATCAGCTACAACCACTCCTATGGATAAAGAAATTGCTGAAGAACTTGCTAAAATTGCGGAGATAGACGATATCATAAAATTTGGAGTAGAGGTAAAAGCTAAATTGTCTGATGTCTCAGGAATGACAGCTAGAGATATTATAATGAGAGATTTTAAAGATTATAATATGAGTGGGAAAAAGGTCGGTGTAGGTCAGATTGAATTAATAGATCTTAGTATGATCCAAAATAGAATTGATGAGATTTATAATGATTTGAATAATGTTAAAAAAGAGGGAGCTTATCATACTGTAGTTCTTATGCTCACTGATATCATGAAAGAAGGTACAGAGCTTATGGTTATTACTGAAGAGCCTAAAATTGTAGAGATTACTTTTGGTAAAAAATTAGAAGGTAAAAGTGTTTGGTTACCTGGGGTAATGAGCAGAAAGAAAGAAGTAGTTCCTCCTCTTGAAAAAACATTTGCTACTCTTTAAATAGTTAAAGGGGGCACCCAGCCCCCTTAATAATTATAAATATTTTCTATTTTTAAACTTATATCTACAGCTTTAACAGAATGAGTTAGTGCTCCTGAAGAAATGTAGTCAATTTCAAATTCTTTAAATTTTTCTATGTTTTCTAAAGTTATTCCTCCAGAAATTTCTATTTTAAGATCTGGTTTTTTAAGTTCTATTAACTTTTTAGCCTTTTTTAAATCTTCTAAGGAAAAATTGTCTAAAAGAACAACATCGATTTTTGCTTTTGAATCTAAAAGAATTTGCAATTCATCTAAAGATTTTACTTCAATTTCTACTTTAAGATAATGAGGTAAATTAACCAATTTATTTATAACTTCTTGAATTCCTCCTAAAGCTTTAATATGATTGTCTTTTATTAGTATTCCGTCTGAAAGACAAAATCTATGGTTTTGTCCCCCTCCTATTTTTACTGCATATTTTTGAAGAACTCTTAATCCCGGAATAGTTTTCCTAGTATCAAGAAGAATGGTACATTGGGGAGAAAGTTTTTTAACCAATTTTCTTGTATAGGTAGCAATTCCAGAAAGATGTTGAAGAAAATTAAGAGCAACTCTTTCACCTTTAAGAATACTCTGTATTTTACCTTCCACAAAACCTAACTTAGTTTTAGCTTTTACTTCAGCTCCTTCTTCTACTTGCCATAAAATTTGAATTTCTCGATCTAACATGTAAAAAACTTCTTCAACTACTGGTTTACCACAAATTACAAGATCCTCTTTAGCAATAAAAGAAGCTCTACCCCTTAAATTTGAAGGAATTAAAATTTCAGAAGTAATGTCTGTAAATGGGATATCTTCAGACAAAGCAATTTCCACTATTTTTTTAATTTGCCATTTTTCTATCAATTTTTTAAAAAACCTCTGGAAAAATAAAATAAAAGTCTTAATTTTTATCATAACTTAAAGGTTTAAAAAGTAAAGATTTTGGAGGGTTAGATGGAAGAAACTGGTAAAAATTCTATTATAGAAGAAGGGGAGACCTTAGAAAAAAAAGAAGAAAATTTTAAAGAAAAAGAATCTTTAGAGGAGGTTTTCAAAAAAAAAGAGCAAGAGATTAAATATTGGAAAGAATTAGCTTTGAGATATGCTGCAGAGGTTGAAAATCTTAAAAAATCTTTCAAAAAAGAAAAAGAAGAATATTATAAATTTGCTTTAGAGGTAGTATTTAGAGAATTGCTTCCTTGTGTGGATAATCTGGAAAGAGCTTTAGAAGCTTTTACTCATTCAGAGAATAAACAAGCTTTAAAAGAAGGAGTAGAAATAACTTTAAAAACCATTCTTCAAACTTTAGAAAAATTTGGATTAAAGCAATTTGTTCCTTCTTTAGGAGAACCCTTCCAACCTCATTTACATGAAGCTTTATCAACTGAGGAACATCCTGAAATTCCAAATGGTGGAATTATAAAGGTATATCAAAAAGGTTATAAACTTCATGATAGAATTATAAGACCAGCTTTGGTATGTGTATGTATGAGTAAAAAAGAAAAAACAGAAATAGAAGAAAAAGAGGAAGAAGAAAATATAATAGAAAATGAATAAAAGGAGGGATAAAAGATGGCTGGGAAGATACCTATTGTTGGAATAGATTTAGGCACTACTAACTCCTGTGTAGCTATTTTTGAAGGAGGAGAGCCCAAGGTTATTCCTAACCGTGAAGGTACAAGAACAACACCTTCAATAGTTGCTTTTCAAGAAAGTGGTGAGATCTTAGTAGGATTACCTGCTAAAAGGCAAGCAATAATAAATGCCGAAAATACTATTTTTGGAATTAAAAGACTTATGGGAAGAAAATTTAATGATTCTGTGGTTCAACAATGGAAGAAGAAGATTCCTTATAAAATTGTTGAAGCTCCAAATGGAGATGCCCATGTTGAAGTGAGAGGGAAAAGATATAGTCCTCCAGAAATTTCTGCTATGATTTTGAGGAAAATTAAACAAGATTTAGAAGAATATCTTGGTCAAGAAGTTAAGGATGTAGTAATTACAGTTCCAGCTTATTTTGATGATACTCAAAGACAAGCTACTAAGGATGCAGGAAGAATAGCTGGATTAAATGTTATTAGAATTATAAATGAACCTACTGCTGCTTGTTTAGCTTATGGACTTGAAAAGAAAAAAGAAGGTTTGGTAGCAGTTTTTGATCTTGGAGGAGGAACTTTTGATATTTCTATTTTAGAAATAGGTGAGGGTGTGTTTGAAGTAAAAGCTACCTCAGGTAATACCTTTTTAGGTGGAGAAGATTTTGATATGAGAATCGTAGACTATATCGCTGAAGAATTTAAGAAAGAACACGGTATAGACTTGAGAAAAGATAAAATGGCTTTACAAAGACTTAAAGAAGCAGCTGAAAAGGCAAAAATTGAGCTTTCAAGCACTTTAGAAACCGAAATTAATTTACCTTTTATAACTGCAGATGCTTCTGGACCTAAACATTTGGTTATGAAGCTTACTCGTGCCAAACTTGAAAGTCTAGTGGAAGACCTTATCGACATGCTAGAAGAACCTTGCAGAATAGCTATGCAAGATGCAGGGATTACCCCCAAGGATATAAGTGAGGTTATTTTAGTAGGTGGAATGACCAGAATGCCAAGAGTTCAGCAAAAAGTAAAAGAAATCTTTGGAAAAGAGCCTGTAAAAGGAGTTAATCCAGATGAAGTAGTTGCTATGGGAGCAGCTATTCAAGCAGGAGTCTTAAAAGGAGAAGTAAAAGATATTTTACTTTTAGATGTTACTCCTCTTTCTCTTGGAATTGAAACTTTAGGAGGAGTGTTTACAGTGATTATTCCAAGAGGTACTACTATTCCTACAAGAAGGAGTCAAATCTTTACAACTGCAACTGATAATCAAACAGCTGTTACTATTCATGTTTTACAAGGTGAAAGGCCTATGGCAAGAGATAACAAAAGTATTGCCCGCTTTGACTTAGTTGGAATTCCTCCTGCTCCTAGAGGAGTTCCTCAAATAGAGGTTACTTTTGATATAGATGCAGATGGCATTTTAAATGTTACTGCTAAAGATTTAGGTACAGGTAAACAACAGTCTATTGTAGTAAGACCTTCTTCTGGTCTTAGTGAAGAGGAAATTCAGAGAATCCTTAAAGAAGCTGAGCAATACGCTGAGGAAGATAAAAAGAAAAAAGAACTTGCAGAAGCCAGAAATCAGGCTGATAGTTTAATTTATTCTGTAGAAAAAACTTTAAAAGAATTAGGGGATAAAGTCTCGGATGCTTTAAGAAAAGAAGTTGAACAAAAGATAGCTGAGCTTAAAAAAGTAATGGAAGGAGAGGACATAAATGCTATTAGAAGAGCAAGCGATGAATTAACCCAAGCTTCTTATAGACTTGCAGAAATGCTTTATAGAGAAAAAGCATCAAAAGCTGCTGGAGCCGCTGAAGAGTCTAAAGGTTCTACTTCCAAAGAAAAAGGGAAAGAAGATGTAATTGATGCTGACTTTGAGGAAATGAAATAATTGGTTAAGTCCTTTAAAATTGCTATTTCAATGGGATGTCCTGCAGGGATAGGTCCTGAAATAATTGTAAAATCTTTAGAATATTTTAGAAAAAATTCCCCTCAATTATTAAAAAATATTATTATTGTAGGAGATAAAAAGATTCTTTTAGATACTGCTTTTTGGTTAAAATTTAACCTACCAGAAGTGGAAATAGACTCAGTTTCTGAAATTCAGATAAAACCAGGAGTCCCTACTTTAGAGGGTTATAAGGCTATGGCTAAATATTTTCAAAAAGTTATAGATTTAGCCAAAAATGGGGAAATACAAGCTATAGTAACAGCTCCTATAAGTAAAGAGGGTCTTAATAAAATAGGAATTAAATATTCAGGACATACGGATTGGTTAGCAGAAGAATTTAAAGTTAAGGATTATGTGATGAGTTTTTATGGGAAAAAAATGATAGTTTCTTTAGTAACTACACATATTCCTATTAAAAAGGTAATTCAAGAACTGAATTTTGAAAAAATATTTAAAACAGCTAAACTTTCTTATGAATTCTTAAAGAAACTTAGAATTAAGAATCCTAAAATAGCTCTTTGCGGACTTAATCCTCATGCAGGAGAAGGTGGACTTTTAGGGGAGGAAGAACAAACCATTTTAAAAGAAGCTGTAGAAAAATGTCAGAAAGAGGGAATTCCAATTTATGGACCCTATCCCTCAGATAGTGTGTTTTACTGGGCGTATAAAGGAAAATTTGATTTAGTAATTGCCCTTTATCACGATCAAGGATTAATACCCTTTAAATTACTCCATTTTGAAGATGGCGTAAATTTAACCTTAGGTCTTCCAATCATAAGAACTTCTCCTTGTCATGGTACAGCTTATGATATTGCAGGTAAAGGCATAGCTAATCCAAAAAGTTTTATTTCAGCTGTGAAATTAGCTATAAAACTTCTTTCTCATTAAAAAACTTGTTTTTTAAATTAAATAATATAAAATTCTTTGAGTATGCTAAAAAAATTAATATTAGGATTTTTATTGTTATTTATTTTTCTTATTACTTTAATTTTTATAAATATTAATATTATTTTAAACTCTTCTCAATTTAAAGAAAAAATTTCAAATTTTCTAAAAGAAAATTATAGAATTGAATTAAATTATAAGAAACTCAAATTAGATTTATTAGAAAAAAGAGTAATTTTAAAAGATTTTTTTCTTAAGTTCAGTAATTACGAAATATTTTTACCTGAAGGAAATTTAATTTTCTCTCTTGATAAATTTTTAGAGTTTAGATTTTCACCTGAAAAAATTTATATTAACAATTCAAGAATCAAAATTTATAAAACTAAAAAGCCTTTTAATATAAAAGAGTTATCTCAATTAATTTCAAAAATTTCCCCTCTTTATATAGAAGCTAAAAATATAAATTTAATTTACGAAACGAATCTGGGATGGATAAATTTCAATCAATTAAATTTAATTTCAAAAATAGATAAAAATCAAGCTTTATATGAGTTAAACTCAAATTCAGATATTTTCCGAAAAGCTGTTGTAAAGGGTAGGTTTAATCATAAAAAACTATTTTCTGAAAATTCTTTTGAAATAATAGATTTAAATCTTTCTAAATTTGAAAAAATAGATAGTTATGGAATAAAGAAGACTTCATTTAATTTGAAAGGAGAAGTGGTTTTAGAAAAAGATACTATTAATTTAGTATTTGTAGGAAGGCAACCTTCTATATTTTTAAAAAGGAGTCTTTCGGAGGAGCTAAAAGGTAAATATATAGAGGGAACAATTGTAATAAAACCTAAAGAAATAAAATTAGATTTTAATCCTATAGTGCTAGAATATCCCTCTTTAAAGGGGTCTTTTAAATTAGATAAGAATCTTGAAGGATATAGAATATTAGCAGAGATAGAAAATATAAATTTTTCTCAAATTAAAGATTTTTTAATTAAATTTTATCCAAAAAGAAAAGAGGTTGAACAATTTTTAAAAATAATAAAAACTGGAGAATTTCAAAAAGTTAAGATAGAGGGTTCTGGAAAAGACATAAAAAAAGAGTTTAATCTTAGTAATCTCTCTTTAGAGGCATTTATAAATAATGGTCAAATAGAAATTACTGAACTACCTTTAAATTTTAAGAATATTCAAGGTGAGATAACTTTTAAAAAAGGGATTTTAACTTTTAATGGACAAAGTATATTGGATGATAATATATTGCTTCAAGTTAAAAATTTAAATTTAGAATTTAAAAAAACACATCCATTTTTATCAATGGAAGCGAATTTTTTGGGGGCTGGAGAAGATTGTAAAAATTTAATTCTTAAATTAAATAAAAAAACGGAATTCCTTAAAGAATATACTTTTCCTAATGATTTAGAGGGAAGCATAAAATTAAGTGGAAATCTTTCAAATATATCTGGAGAAATAATTTTTATTTTTAATAATTTCTTGGTTAAAACTCCATATTATAAAGAATTTATCTTAGTAAAAAAAGGGGAGTTAATTTATGATTTCGAAAAGATTTATACTAAAGATTTAAAACTTTTGGTTAAAGATAGCTATATAGAAGAACTTAAAGGAAAAATCGATTTAAAAACTTTGGAGGCAGAAATTTTAGCTAAAAACTTGTGGATTTCAGAAGAGATAATAAAGGAACTGTCTGAAAGATATCCAAAACTGAAAGAATTTATATCGAAATATCATTTTACTTCAAAAGGAGTAAAAATTGATTCTTTAAATTATAAAGAAAATTTTAAAACCTTTGAGAAAAAAGAATTAATAGCCCAAGGGAGAATATTTGATTTAACTGCATATATTCCTTATCAGCAAGAAAGTTTTTTTTTGGAAGTTAAAGAATTACCTTTTGAATATAAAAAAGGAGAACTATTTTTAGAAAATGCCTTAGTTAAAATTGAGGATTCCTTATTTGAGTTAAAGGGGAAATTAAAAGAAAAAAATTGGGTTTTAGAAGGTAAAGGAGAATTAAAAGAAGAGTTAAAGAAAAAGTTTGAAATTCTTTCTAAAAATTTTGCTCAAATTTCCTTAAAATCTCCTATAAAATTTGAAAAATTTCAAATAATATATGATAATGGTAATTTTCTTTATTCAGGAAGTCATCAAATTAATGAAGTTAAAATTTCTTTAGATCTAGAAAAAATAAAAGATTTTTATAAATATAGTGTAAATTTTTGGGGAGAGAATTCCGATTTTACCTTTGAAGGAGAAAAGGGTTCTGATAAAATTGTTTGTGATATAAAGGGTAAAATCGATTTAAAGGAATTTTCAGAATTAACTAATCAAAAAAAATATACAGTATCTGGAATTTTAGAAACTTCTATTAATTTTTCTTCTCCATATACCTCAAAAATTAAGCATTTGAGAGATCTTTTAAATTTTTATTTAAATTCAGATGAATTTATTTTAAATGGTTATTTAAATTTAGATAAAGTTAAATATTCCTATAATAATCAATTTATTAATATTAATTTTTTAAGTGAATTTAATTCAAAAGAAATAAGTATATCTTCTTTGGATCTATCTTGGAATGAATCTAAAATAAAGGGTAATTTAAAAATAAATAAAAAAGAAAAATATTTGTATTTAACTGGAGATATTTCTGGGAATAAGGCAGATTTAAGACAGATTCTTAAAAAAGAGGGCATAGAAGTTTCTGAAAAAGATTTATTTGAAAGATTAGATGGAATGCCCTTAACTGCTGAGGTTGACTTTTATTTAAATAATTTAATATTACCCACCTCTCACGAATTAAATGAAATTAAAGGTAAATTAAATTTTAATAATTTAAATAAGATTTTATTTATAGAAATACCTGAAATTTATTTTTGTGGTCTTAATTTACAAGCCCTTTATGAAAAAACCTTACAAGAGCAATATATTTATTTAGAAATATTACCATCCAAAGGAGATTTTTTAGATTTATTCTCCTGTTTATATCCTAAGGAAATGCCTAATATTATTTTTGAAGGGCCTTATAATTTAAAAGGATTTTTCTATGCTGAAGGAGATAAAAAAGAAGTTTTTAAAGAAAGCACAGGAGAACTTAAAATAAAATCAAATAAAGGATATATTTATAGAGCACCCTTATTAGCAAGAATTTTTGCCTTTTTAAGTCCGATAGACCTTTTTAGAGGGAAGGTACCTAATTTAGAAACAAGGCTTTTAGAATACGAAGAACTTGATGTAATAGTTTTTATCAAAGATGATACTTTGATGTTAAATAACGGTTTTTTATCTGCTATTGGTTTTAGATTGTTTGGAGAGGGGGAGGTTAATCTTGAAAATAAAAAATTGGATTTAACTTTTTATGTATCTCCTTTTAAAACTTTAGATGTAATTGTGGAGAAGGTGCCTTATTTGGGAGAGTGGGTACTTGGTAAACCAAGAATGATCTTTTATTTACCCTTACAAGTAGTTGGAACCTATGAAAAATATAATATTATTCCTTTACATCCAAGTAGTGTAGGAAAAGGAATCTTTACTTTTATTTTTAGATTTTTTGGGATATCAGAAGAGTTTTTTCAAAAACCACCGGAATTAAAAAAATTTAAGAAGAAAAAAGAATGGCTAAAAGAAAGATATGAAAAATTTCCTCAAAATCCCTGAGTTTATCTATGAAGATAAGCATATTTTAATAGTAAATAAGCCAGCAGGATTAATTGTTCAGGGAGCAAAGGAAAAAAGATATTCCCTTTTATTACTTCTCAAAGATTTTATAAAAAAAAGAGATAAAAAACAAGGGAATGTATTTTTATCTGTAGTTCACAGGTTAGATAAGGTAGTATCTGGAGCATTGGTGTTAGCAAAAAGAACTAAATCTGCAAGAAGACTTTCTGAAAGTTTTCAAAAAAAGGAAATAATAAAGCTTTACTTAGCAGGGATTGAGGGTCGTCTTACAGGGGAAGGAATATGGGAAGATTATCTAATTTGGGATGCCCAAAAGAGAAAAGCAAAACTTTCTAATGAAAAAATTGAAAATTCCAAAAAAGCTATTACTATTTATTCTACTCTTTATAGCTCTCAAAAATATACTTATATTTTACTTTTACCTGTTACAGGAAGAAAACATCAGTTAAGAGTTATTTTATCAGAAAGAGGTAATCCAATTGCAGGAGATATAAAATATGGAGCTAAAGAAAAAATTTTAAATGGTCAGGCTATTCTTTTACATTGTCTCTTTCTGAGGTTTCCTCATCCTGTAAATAGAGAAAAAATGGAATTTTGGGCTGAAATTCCCTATTATTTTTTCTTTGATCTTAAATATAAAGAAAAAATTTATGAGTTTTTAAAAAGTATTTCTAATTTTTTAGAAGGTGTAAAATATATACAATTAAATTAAGAGGTGGTGAGAATTATGAAATCTGAGGAAAAAGAAAAAAATGATGAATTACCAGTTTTATGTGCTACTTGTGCATGGAGAGGTGTATGTGTAAAACAGTTTTCCTTTGATAGTACCACTCCTATTAAATGTCCAGATTATACACCTGATCCAGAACTTAAAAAAAAGAAAAGGGAGTTAGAAAGTGATAAAAAAGATAGTTAGTGAGGTTCTAAAAGAAATAATAAAAGATATATGGGGAATTAAAGAAATAAGTTTTGAAGTTGAAAAACCAAAGAAAGAAAATTATGGAGATCTTTCTACAAATTTAGCTTTTGTTTTGAAAGGAGAATTGAATCTTTCACCCTTAGAAATAGCAAAGACTGTTGAAAAAAGGCTTAGAGAAAAATCTTTTTTATTTTCCCATATTGATGTAGTCTCTCCTGGATTTATTAATTTTTGGATTTCTAAAGATTATTATATAGAGAATCTCAGAAAAATCCTAAAATTGAAGGATAAATATGCAAGTAAAAATATAGGACAAGGAAAAAAGGTTATAATTGAGTTTGTTTCTGCTAATCCTACAGGACCTCTTCATATAGGGCATGGAAGAGGAGCAGCTTATGGAGACTCTTTGGCAAGAATTTTAAGTTTTACCGGGTATAAAGTGTTAAAAGAGTACTATATAAATGATAAAGGCACTCAGATGGATATTTTAGGAGCATCTGTATATCTGAGAGCAAAAGAACTAAAAGGAGAAAAAATAGTTTTTCCTGAAAATTATTATAAAGGAAGATATATTTATGATATCGCTAGAGAAGTTTTAAAAATTTATCCTCATTTACTTTCTATAGATAAAAATAAAGCTATAGAAATCTGTCGAGATTTAGCTATAAAGATTATTTTAGAAGATATTAAAAATGACCTTGAAAAATTTAGAGTTTTTTATGATAATTGGTATTCAGAAAGATCACTTTATGAAAATAAAAAAGTGGAAAAAGTTTTAAATATTTTGAGGGGTAAAAATTTGATTTACGAAAAAGATGGAGCTTTGTGGTTTAAATCTACATTTTTTGGTGATGAAAAGGATAGAGTTATTATTAGATCTACCGGAGAGACCACCTATTTTGCTGGTGACATAGTATACCATTATGAAAAATTTATAGAAAGAAATTTTGATTTAGCTATAAATATATGGGGTGCAGATCATCATGGATATATTAATAGACTAAAAGCTGCTTTAGAATCTCTCGAAATTAATTCTGAAAGATTAAGAGTAATTCTTATTCAAATGGTAAATCTTATTGAAAATGGAGAAAGAAAAAGTATGTCCACTCGGCAGGGAGAATTTGTAGAACTTAAGGAATTAATAAATGAAGTAGGGGTTGATGCAAGTAGATTTATTTTTCTTTCTAGATCAGCAGATGCACCACTTGATTTTGATGTAGAACTTGCAAAAAAGAGATCGCAAGAAAATCCGGTATATTATGTGCAATATGCGCATGCTAGAATATGTAGTATTTTTGAAAAAGCAGCTAAATTAGGAATTACCAATATAAATTGGGATAAGATAAATTTGGAAAAGCTTGAACAAAAAGAAGAAATAGAATTGTTAAAAAAATTAGAGGAATTTCAAGAAATAGTAGAATTTGCTTCAGATTTCCTTGCACCTTATAAAATTACTTATTATTTATTAGAATTAGCTAAACAATTTCATGAATACTATTCTAAATATAGAATACTGTCTGATGATTTACCTTTAACATATGCACGTTTAAGTTTATGTTTAGGTTGTAAGATAGTTTTAAAAATAGGATTAGAGTTATTGGGGGTTTCTGCCCCTGAAAAAATGTAAAAGGAGGGTGTAAGATGGAGGAAAAGAAAGTGAAAATTGAAGTTAGTAGGTTAGCCTTTATTTTTATAATTTTGTTTAGTTTATCTCTTTTGGTATGGAGTTTTGTAATAGGGGTTTGGATCGGAACAAAAATAGCAGGAAAGACCAAGGAGGAAATAGCTTTAGAACCCTCACCTCCTGTAGTAGAAAATGTCACTATTCCTCAGGTAGCTAAGGAAAATGCAACTCTTCCTCCACCTTCTGAAACGAATGCTACTGTTTCTCAACCTCCAGTAGAAAAAGCTCCCTCAACAGAACAACCATCTGTTAAAAAAGAAACAATTCCAGAAAGTGTACCTACTCAAGAGAAAAAAATACCCGAATATAAAAGAAAAGAAGTAGCTAAACTTTCTACAGAGATTAAAAAAATGCCTGTATCCTTTTTCACTCTTCAAATAGGAGCTTTTTCTCAAAAGGAAAAAGCAGAAAAAATGAAATCCCTAGCTGAAACTAAAGGATATGAAGCATTTATAAAAGAAGTTAAAATAAACGGAACCCCTCTTTATAAAATATATGTAGGTAAATATTCTACGAGAGCTGAAGCAGAAAAACAAATTCCACAAGTATCAAAGAATTTAGGTATAACTAATCCTTTTATAGTAGAACTGAAATAAAAGGGTGATAAGAAAAGCTAAAATCACAGACATTAAATATATTTATAAACTAATCTTACATTTTTCAAAAAAAGGAGATGTTTTACCTCGTCCGTTAGCAGAATTATATGAACATTTAAGGGATTTTTTCGTGTATGAAGATAAAGATCTAATTATAGGAGCTTGTGCTTTACAGGTATGTTGGGAAGATTTAGCAGAGATAAAATCTTTAGTAGTGACTGAAGAATATCAAAAAAAAGGTATAGGAATGGAATTAGTAAAAGCCTGTTTAGAAGAGGCTAAAATTCTTGGTATTCCTAAAGTCTTCGTTTTAACAAGGGTACCTGAATTTTTTGAGAAAATCGGGTTTATAAAGATAGATAAAAATCAGTTACCCCATAAGATTTGGTCTGACTGCATTAAATGTAGTAAATTTCCCGAATGTGATGAGGTGCCTTTAATTAAGAAATTAGAAGTAATTAAAACCCCTTGACTTTTTTTAAAAATATTTTAAAAATATATTAAAAAATATTTTTAAAAAATGGAAATAAATCTTAAAATAAATCTAAAATTAAAAAATAAAAGGAGGTGGTAAAAATGCCAACAGTAGAATGGAAAGGAAAGGTATTTGAACTTGATGAGGATGGATTCTTACAGGGTGGTCTTGATGCTTGGTGTATGGAGTGGGTAGATTATGTGAAACATTTAGAAGGTATTCAAGAATTAACTGAAGAACATTGGAAATGTATTCGCTTTTTACAAGATTATTATAGAAAAAATGGTGTAGCCCCTATGGTAAGAATTTTTTCAAAAGTAACAGGATATCCTTTAAAGAAAATTTATGAACTCTTTCCTTCTGGTCCTGGAAAAGGAGCTTGTAAAATGGCAGGTCTTCCAAAACCAACAGGTTGTGTATAATTTATAAAAATTTAAGGGGTAAGAAATCACTCTTACCCCTTCTCCTTTTTTAAATTCATTAAAGAATGTGTTTAAAAAATATTTTTTATTAAATTTAATTTTAATAATTTCTTTTTTTATTTTTAATGATTATTTATTTAGTAAAAATAAAATAGATATAAATAAAGCCACTTTAGAAGAATTAGAAGCACTTCCAGGAATTGGAGAAAAGACTGCTAAAAATATTATTGAATATAGAGAAAAAATAGGGGCTTTTAAATCTATTGAGGAATTGGAAAAAGTTAAAGGTATTGGGCCTAAAAAATTGAAAATTCTTAAAAAATATTTAGAAGTAAAGGATTCAAATTCTTACTCTTTTTCGGAAAACAAAACTCAAAAGTCTTTACAAATTTATTATTATAAAGATGAGAAAGGAATTATTCATTATACCCAATTTCCTGAAGAGGTCCCTTCAAAATATAAAAATTCTTTAAAACCTGTCAAATAAATTTAGTTTTACAGTTGTCAAGTTTCTAAAAAGTTTTAAAATATTGTCATATGTCTTATTTAGTTCTAGCTCGTCGATATCGTCCAAAAAGTTTTAAAGAGGTAATAGGACAAAATCATGTAGTCAAAACTCTTACCAATGCACTTAAGCAACAAAAATTATCTCATGCCCTTTTATTTTCTGGAATTAAAGGAACTGGTAAAACTACAGTTGCTAGAATTGTAGCTAAAGCACTGAATTGTAAAAATTTAATAGATGGTTGTGAGCCTTGTAATGAATGTATAAATTGTTTGGAAATAAATAAAGGAGTTTTTGTAGATGTTATAGAAATTGATGCAGCTTCAAATAGAGGAATTGATCAAATAAGAGAACTTATTGAAAATTTAAAATTTGCTCCAGCTAAAGGGAAGGCAAAAATTTATATTATAGATGAAGCTCATATGTTGACTAAAGAAGCTTCAAATGCTCTTTTAAAATCTTTAGAAGAACCCCCTTCCCATATATATTTTATACTTGCTACTACTGAACCAAATAAACTCTTACCTACTATTCTTTCCAGATGTCAAAGACATGAATTTAGACGACTTGATTTACCATTAATTGTAAAATATTTAAAAGAAATTTGTAAAAAAGAAAATTATCAAATAGAAGATGAAGCTTTAGAACTTATTGCAAAAGAAGCTCAAGGTAGTTTAAGAGATGCTTTATCTCTTCTCGATCAAGCTATGGCTTATGGGACAAAAACTAAAGAAGATATAATTATAGCTTTTGGGTGGCATGAAGCCCTTTTGATAGAAGAATTAGGAGCTATTCTTTTAGAAAGAAATATGAAAAAAGCTTTAGAAATTGCTCAAAAAATTTATGAGCAAGGAATTGATTTAATTTATCTAATGGAAAAGCTAACTGAGTTTTTCAGAGAACTTATCATAATTAAAGCTTTTCCAAAAGAAATACAATTTGATTTTCAAACCCCCTTTATTAGGGAACTTATTTTCGAAAATGAAATTGAAGATATCTTTTTGATTTTTCAAAGTTTGGTTAAGGATTTAGAAATATTAAGGAAAAGTAGTTATCCTCAACTTCAATTTGAACTTTCTTTGTTGAAAATTTGTGAATATGGTAAATTAGCTCCTCTAAAAGAAATTATAGAGAAATTAGACCAAATAAGTAATTCTAATCTTTCCTTTTTTGTGCCTTTGATATCAGCTGAAAAAATCACTGAATCAAAAGAAAAAACATGGGAAAGTTTTTTAGAAGAAATTGAAAAAGAATCTCCTTCACTTTATGGATTAATAAGTGCACTTCCTGAACCAGATATTGGGGAAAATGAAATATATCTTAAGCTTAATTCTTCCTCCTTCTTAGAATCTAGTTATTTTCAAGTATTGAGAGAAAAAATAGAAAAATATTTTAACAAACCTTTAAAATTTGATGTAGAAGAAAAAAAAGTTCCTAAATTAGAAGAAGTAAGAGAAAGACCTGAGGTGAAAGCAATTTTAAAAACTTTTTCAGCCAAAATAGCTTATATTCAACCTTTAAAGGAGTAAAAGATGAAAATGCCTCCTCAATTTCAACAACTTATTAAGGAAATGCAAAAAATTCAAAAAAAATTAGAAGAGGCTCAAAAACAATTAGAAGAAAAGACAGTAACTGTTCAAGTAGGTGGAGGAATGGTAACTGTAACTGCTAATGGTAAGCAAGAAATTATTTCTATAGAAATTGAAAAGGAAATTATTAATCCTGATGAAAAAGAAATATTAGAAGATTTGGTAATAGCAGGAGTAAATGAAGCTATAAAAAAAGCTAAGGAAATGGTAGAAGAGGAACTTGCTAAAATTACAGGTGGGCTTAAATTACCTAGCGGATTGAATATTCCGGGTCTATTTTAAAGGGATGTCCATAAATTATCCTCCAATTTTAAAGAAATTGATAGAAAGCTTTTCTTTACTTCCAGGTATTGGAGAAAAAAGTGCTACAAGGTTTGCTATGTTTCTTCTTTCAAGACCGGAGTTATGTGAGATTCTGGGAGATCTTATTAAAGAATTGCCCTACAAAATTAAACTTTGTAAATTTTGTAGAAATCTTTCTGAGAATGAAATTTGTTCTATTTGTAATGATGAAAATAGAGATTCAAAATTGCTATGCATAGTAGAAAATCCTATAAATCTCTCTCACATAGAACAAACCGGAGTATATCAAGGATATTATTTTGTTTTACATTATCTTTTATCTCCCAAAGATGGAATTGGTCCTAAAGATTTAGGACTTGATCATCTTATTTTTCTTATAAAAGCAAGAAAAATAGAAGAAATAATTATAGCTCTTTCTCCCACACTTTCTGGAGAAGCTACTGCAGCTTATATATTGGAAGTTTTGAAACCTTATCCTGTAAAAATTACCAAAATAGCTTGCGGGATACCTATGGGAATGGAAATTCAATTTGTAGATCCTTTAACTCTTAAAAGAGCACTTTTCGGAAGGGAGACTTTAAAGGAAAAATGAAAGATACCTTATGTAAGAGAACAGCTTTAGGAGGGTTACTCCAAGGATATTTTCATAATTTACGAGGAACTCTCCAAAGTCTCTCTTTAGAACTTCAAATGCTTTTAATAAAGAAAAAAGCTGATTGGGATCAAGAAATATATGAAAGAATAAATAAAGCACTTTTAATCCTGCAAAAACTGCAAAACCAAATAGATACAGCTTTTGATGAGGTTTATAATGAAAATCCCGGTCCTTGGAATTTAAAAAATATTATAGAAAAAGAAATACTTTTTTGGGAAGCCTTTTTAGAGTTTAAACATAAAGTTAAGAAAGAAATAATTGAGGAAGAAAAAGTTTTAATAGAAATTCCTTATAATTTACTTAGAGGTTTATTTTGTAACATAGCACAGGAATTATTTTTAAATCTTAAAGAAAATGCTAAATTAAAAATATTTATTAAAAAAGATAAAAAAATAGAATTTTTATGGAATGAAAATCTAAATGAAAAAGTTTATTCTACTTTAAAAAAATTAGCAGAGATTTTTTTACCTATAGCAAAAATTCAGGTTAACTCTCAATCTCTTTCAATTCAATTTAATTAATGAAAAAATTGAAATATGGAAGAAAAACTTTTTTGGTTAGGATTTTACCTTAAGGAACGAAATATTTTTAAAACTATAAAATACTTTTCTGAAGGGATAGACATAAAGGATATTTTAAAATTTAAGAATTATTCAGAAGATGAAATAAAGAGTCTTGCTGAGAAGGAATTTGGAAAGGCTGAAAAGTTAAAGGTTAAAATTTTATTTATAAAAGAAGATGAATTTCCCCCGAAACTGAAAGAAATTAATTATCCTCCTTTATTTATTTATTTAAGAGGATACCTTCAAAATAAAAATTTAATAGCTATTATAGGATCACGCAAACCAACTCCTTATGGTAAGGAAGTAGCCTATCATTTTTCCAAGAAACTTTCTGAGGAAGGTATAGGGATAGTATCTGGATTAGCAAGAGGAATTGATAGTATTGCTCATAAAGGCTGTTTAGATGTTAAAGGATATACTATAGGTGTTTTAGGTTCTGGGATAGATATTATTTATCCTGCAGAAAATAAAGAACTTTTTGAGAAAATATTGGATAATAATGGAGCGATAATTTCTGAATTTCCTTTCTCTACTAAACCTAGAAGAGAAAACTTTCCTATTAGAAACAGAATAATAAGTGGTATTTCACAAGGAATTATAGTTATAGAAGCTGGAAAGAAGAGTGGTACATTAATTACTGCTAAATGGGCATTAGATCAAGGAAAGGAAGTATTTGCAGTGCCTGGGAGTATTTTCTCTTATCAGAGTGAGGGAACGCACTATCTTATAAAAGAAGGAGCAATAATAGTTACTTCTCCAGAAGAAATATTAAGTTATTTTGGATGGAAAGATGAAAAAACTTTAATAAGCTCAAAACAAGAAATGGATCTCTCAGAAGAGGAAAAAGAGATTCTTTCACATTTATCACCCTATCCTCAACATATAGAAGAAATTTTTATAAAAATAGATAAACCGCCTTTTAAGATCCTTTCGCTACTTACTGAATTAGAGTTAAAGGGTTTAATAGAGAGTCTTCCAGGAAGATATATAAAACTTAAAAAAATATAAAATTTCATGAAACCTCAGGGATTTTTTTATCCTGTATCTTCTTTAGAACGAATAGCTATTACTATTACTTTAATGATAGGACATTTTATGGCTATTTTAAATACCACAGTAGTAAATACTATAATGCCCAAACTTCTTGGTCCTCTTTCCACAGATTTGTATGGGGTTCAATGGGTAGGTATAAGTTATATGGTTTCAGCAGCTATTGCTTTACTTTTTGTAGAAAGTTTTTCTAAATATGTGGGCTATCCTTTATGTTATACTATAGGTCTTGTTCTTTTTGTTATATTTAGTGCTTTTTCAGGATTGGCACAAAATTTACCTCAGATGATTTTTTTCCGAAGTCTTCAGGGAATAGGAGAAGCTTTTATTATGGCTACTGCTCAAACTATCCTTCTTGCTATTTATCCTCCTGAAAAAAGAGGAACAGCTATGGGAATTTATAGTCTTGGAGTAAGTTTTGCTCCTGCCCTGGGACCTACAGTTGGAGGATTTTTGACTGAATATATCTCTTGGAGATGGGCCTTTTATATAAATGTTCCGATAGGTTTAATGGATTTAGTAGCCGCTATTACTTTCTTACCTTTTGCTTTAGGTAAAAAAAGAGAATTTTCCTTTAATTTTCAAAGTTATGCCTTTATTTCTTTAGCTACTATCTTTTTTCTTATTGCAGTATCTAAAGGTCAACAATATGGTTGGTTTCAATCTACTTTTATTGTGTCTTTTTTATTATTAAGTTTTATTTTCTACTCTCTTTATTTTGCTTCTGAATTAATAAGTAAAAAACCCTTGATAGATTTAAAAATTTATACTATTCCTGAATTTGGATTAGCTATGGCTTTTCAATTTTTTATTTTAGGTTTTGTGATGTATCAAGTCTTTTATCTTATACCAATTTATTATCAAAATTTAAAAGGACTTACTACCTTTCAAGCAGGGCTTCATATGCTTTCATATGCCTCTTTTACTGGAATTTTTGCTATTATTTCCGGAAGGCTCTCAGATAAAATTTCCCCTGGTATCATTCTTTTTATAAATTTTTTACTTCTTAGTTTTACAACCTTAATTCTTTTGCCAAAACTTAATTATTATACCCCAGCCTTAAAAGCAGCTATTTTAACTATTCCTCTTGGAATATCTATGGGATGTTTTTTTGCTCCTCTTACTACTTTAGCTTTAAGAAATCTTGGAGAAAAAACAGGATTAGGGGTAGTGCTTTTTCATTATCAGAGATTTGTAGGAGGTTCTATAGGAGTTGCTATTGCTACTAATACCTTAGAAAAGAAAATCAATTATCATTTTCTCAGAATTACAGAGCTTCAAGATTATAGATGGATAAATAAATTTATAGAAAAATGGTGGTATATGGCAGAGCATTACTTTTCAGAAGCCTATGCATTAAAAAAAGTTAAAGCACTCTTGTACAAAGCTGAATATATTCAAGCTTTAAGTTTTGCTTTTCAAGAAACTTTTAGACAAACGTTTATTTGGACTCAAATTGGAGGAATATTTCTTATATTTTTGGGAATTTATAAATATAAATCTTTTAAACAACAATTTTTAAAATAAGTGTTTCTTGTTTACTCTTTTACTATTTCAACTCTTCTGTTTTTAGCTCTTCCTTCCTCTGTTTCATTTGTAGCAACAGGTGAAAGAGGACCGACTCCAAAGGCTTTCAATCTTTCTTTTGAAATTCCATATTTTTCAACAAGTTCTTTAACAACTGCCTCTGCTCTCCTTTTTGATAATTCCATATTATATTCAAATTTTCCTATATTATCTGTATGTCCAACTATATAAATTTTTATTTCAGGGTTTTCTTTTAAAAATCTTGCTATTTCCTTTAAAGTTGGTTCTGATTCAGGTTTTATATCTGCTTTATCAAAATCAAAATATATTCCATAAATTGCAATATGTCCCTGGGTTTTTAACTTTTCATATATATCTTTTGCTGTAATGAGTCCAATTTCCATTTGCTTTTTTTCAACAATCCCTAAAAGTACAACTGGACCATCCCAGCCAGGCACCACACATACTGAAATTATAACATCACCTGTTCTATCTTTTGCAGATAGGTAAAAGCTCTTACCTTCACTCCATCCAGGACGAAATGGAAAATAACGAGTAAGAAAATCAGAGATGGAAAGGTCTTTTCCATATGCCATGTAAAGTATATTAAAATTTGCTTTTTTGAGCGCTTCTTCATAGTTCTTAAAAACTT
>CAYPPW010000018.1:24303-26410 GCA_964412755.1 uncultured Thermodesulfatator sp. | reverse complement strand
TTTTGTAAATTTTTAATCTTTCTAAAAATTCATCTGCAAGTTTAATAAAAGCTAAACTTGCTTTATTAGTTTTGTCATAATCAAGAACTGGTTTACCAAAACTGGGAGCTTCACTGACCCTTACACTCCTCGGAATAAGAGTATCAAAAACAATCCACTTAAAATGATTCTTAGCCTCTTCTGCTACCTCATGAGAAAGTTTATTTCTACTATCATACATCATCAATATAAGACCAAACAGAACTAAATCAGGATTTAGCTTTTTTTTAATTCCTCTTATGGTTTTAATTAATAAAGATAAACCCTCTAAAGCGTAATACTCACATTGTAAGGGTATAATAACCCCCTCACAAGCGGTAAGGACATTTACTGTAATAAGACTAAGAGAGGGAGGAGAATCTATAAATATAAAATCAAAGAAGTTCCTTAAAAGGAAACCATTAAAATAACTATTTTCTAATAAATTTTTAAGAATATATTCTCTTTTAGATAAATTTACTAATTCTACTTCTAAACCTACCAAGTCAATAGAAGAGGGAAGAAGATATAAATTGGGATAAGGGTTTTTAATAAATTTTTCACAATTATTTTCTAAAATAGCCTGATATATACTTTCTTCTTTATTTACTTTTACTCCTACTCCACTTCCCGCATTAGCTTGGGGATCAAAATCTATTAACAGTACTCTATAATTTTTGAGAGTTAAAGCTCTGGCTAAATTTATAGCTGCTGTAGTTTTTCCTACTCCTCCTTTTTGATTAATAAAAGCGAAAATTTTCATTAAAAATTATTTAAAAAATAACCAGTAAAGATAGTTTAAACAAATTATGAAGAAAAAAATAATACTTATAATTCCATTAGTAGTAAAAAAAGCCTTGTTTATCTTAGAGAGGTCATTTTCTTTAATAAGACGATGTTCATAAACTAAAAAAATAGATAGTAAACCTATTCCAGCAAAATATATCCATGTAGTTTTATCATAAAAATAACCCATTAATAAAAGTGATAAAAAAGTTATAAAATGTAAAAATTTAGAGATTTTCAGAGCTATTTTGATACCAAATTTAACGGGAATAGATTTTAATCCGAAGGTTTTATCAAATTCAAGGTCTTGTAAGCTATAAAGGATATCAAAACCAGAAACCCAAGTAGCCATTGCTATACCAAGAAAGATAGCTAATAAGGATATTCTTTCATTTAAAGCTATATCTATTGCTATGGGAATTAAAAAATATACTAATCCTAAAAATAAATGAGGGAAATAAGTAAATCTTTTAGCATAGGGATAAATTATTAAAGAAAGAATAACTAAAGGACTGAGGAAAAAGGCTAAAAGATTTATTTTATAAGAAAAAATTATAAATAAAATGGTACTTAAAAAGATAATAATTTTTATTTCTTTGTCCTTTACCAATCCTCTTACATGAGGCCAAAGTTTTGTTCTCGGATTTTTCTCATCAAATGGTTTATCAACCAGCCTATTAATACTCATTCCCAGAGTACGAGCAGAAATAAAAGCAAATAAAATATATAATAATTTTTGGAAAGAAGGAAAATTTTTAAAAAGAATAAATATACTTGCAAAAGCAAAAGGTAAAGCAAATATTGTATGTTCCAATTTAAGCAGTTCAGAATATAATTTAAATTTTTCTCTTATCATAATTTAAGCAATATTTTGAATTTGTTCTCTTAATTTTTCAATAAGATTTTTTATTTCTACTCCTATTAAGGAAACTTCCGGGGAACAGGCCTTGTTAGAAAGTGTATTTATTTCTCTAAACATTTCTTGACAAAGAAAGTCAAGTTTTTTACCACAGTTTTCCTCATCCATAATTAATTCAAAATGATAAAGATGTGTTTTTAATCTATCCAATTCTTCAGTAAAATCAAGTTTATCAATAAAATAGGCCAATTCCTGATAAAATCTGTTTTCATCAAAATCCTTTACTTTCCAATCTTTTAAAATTTTTTCTATCTTTGTTTTTAAGTTTTTTTGATTTTCTTTTATAATTTTTTCTTTAATAGTTTCAATTTTTAAAATTTCATTTTTCAAATCTTCTAAATATTTTTTTAGAATTTCTCTTAGAAGTTTTCCTTCCTTTAAACG
>CAYPPW010000018.1:0-24293 GCA_964412755.1 uncultured Thermodesulfatator sp. | reverse complement strand
TTTCTTCAAAAATTAAAAAATCTCTAAATTTCAAAAAATCTGAATAAGTTAAAGCTTCTTCAAATCCTAATTCAGTTTTTAAATGATTTAAAAGATTTTTCAGTTTTTTAGCTGTTTCTATATCTATAAAGATTTCTTTTTCCTCTAAAGTTCCTATATATTTTACTTGTATTTCTATTTTTCCTCTTTTAAAATTTTGGGCAATTAATTTTCTAATTCTTTCTTCCAAAAAAATGTATCTTTTAGGAAGCCTAAGAATAATGTCTAAATATTTTGAATTTACACTTTTAGCATAAACTGAAATAATAGATTTTTCATTTTGATATATTCCTTTTCCAAAACCAGTCATGCTTTCCATAGGTATTTCAATCTTTTAATTTTTCTTTTAAAAATTTTAAAATTCCCTCTTTATCTTCAGGACTAAACCAATAAATATCAGGTTCTTTTTTGAACCAGGTTAATTGTCTTTTTGCATAACGTCTGGTATCTCTTTGAATAAGTTCTATAGCCTTTTCAAGAGAAATTTTGCTTTCAAGATGTAAGAGAATATATTTATATCCAATAGCTTTAAAAGGTTTGATATTAGGAGAAAATCCCTTATTTAAAAGATTTTTTACTTCCTCTATCCATCCTTGAGAAATCATTTTTATTACTCTTTCATTGATTTTCTCGTAAAGTTTTTTTCTTGGTAGATTTAATCCTATTTTTATAAGGTTATACCGTTTTTTTTTAAAAAAGGGATTTTCTTTATGAAATTCAGAAAAGGGTTTCCCTGAGGTATAAATTACTTCCAAAGCCCTTGTAATTCTTACTTTATCTCTTGGTGATATTTTTTTGGCGTATTCAGGATCAAGTTTTTTTAATTCTTCATAAAGAGTTTCAAGATTTTTTTCAGCTTCCATTCTTATTTTATTTCTGATTTCTGTGGGAATTTCTATAGGGAAAAGTCCATATTCTAAAGCTCTTAAATATAATCCTGTTCCTCCTACTAAAATAGGTATTTTTTCTCTTTCAAGGATTTTTTCTATTAAACTATCAGCGATGTTTACAAATTTAGCTGCATTAAATTCTTCGTTTAAATCTAACAAATCATATAAATGATGAGGGACTTTTTTTCTCTCTTCTTCTCCAGGTTTAGCCGTTCCTATATTTAAATCTTTATAAAATTGGATAGAGTCAAAATTTATAATTTCACCTTTTAAATTTTCAGCTAAAAATAAAGCAACTTCTGATTTTCCTACACCAGTTGGACCAACTACTGCAATTATTTTTTTATCTTTTCTCATTATTTTCTTTTTAATGCTTTTTCTATATCTTCTAAAGATAATTTAAAATACAATGGTCTTCCATGAGGACAGAAGTGAAGTTTTTCTTTTAAAAACTTTTCAATTAAATAGGTTATTTCATTTTCTGACATTATTTCCCCCTTTTTTCTTGCTAAAATACAGGCATATCTTTTTAAGATTTCTATTTCTATTTGTTCAGATTCAAAAAAATCCTCCTCTAATATTTTTTCTAATAATTCTTTTATATTTTCTTTAAAAATAGAAGGTATTTTTTTTACAATGATTTCATTATTTTTTATAAGTTCAAGTTCAAATCCAATTTTTTTAAGGGTTTCGTTTTTTTCTTCAAAATTTTGTAAAGCAGAGTCTGAAATTTTTATTAAAATAGGAATAAGAAGAGGTTGAGATATACCTATATTAAATTTCAGTTTGAGTTCTTCAAAGATTATTCTTTCAGAAAGAGCATGTTGATCAATAATATAAAGTTCATTATTTATTTCTACAAGAAGATAAGTATTTAAAAAGGAACCTAAATATTTATAAGAGGGTTTTTTAAAAGATGAGGAAAGAATAAAAGATTTTTCTTTAAGAAAATCAATTTTATGAGAGCTTTCGATAGATAAATCTTCTCTAATCTTATGAGAAAAATCTGTTTCAGTTTTATAATAAAAATTTTTTTTGTGAAAAAGATTTTCCAGAGCTTTATTTAAGGTATTAAAAATAGCTTTTTCATTTTTAAATCTCACTTCCCATTTAGCAGGATGAACATTTACATCAACTAAATGGTAAGGTGCCCTAATTAAAATTACACCTGCAGGAAAACCAAGATTACCATAATAAATTTTTAATGCACTTAAGATTAATTTATTTAATTTTTCATCTCTTACCCATCTTTTATTGACTAAAATGTAAAGATATTTAGTATGGGTAAAAATTTGCGAGATATTAGTTAGAATTAAATAGACAGAATAAGGTGGATTTTCTAAGGTGACTTCATTTAAATTTTTTTCTTCTATTTGAAATAAAAAACTTATTAATTCTTTAAGTTTACCTCCTTCCCAAAAAAGAAGTTTTTTTTCCTGTAAAGCCTCATTAATAGAAATTATTTCGTATTTGTTTTCTGGATAACAAAACATTAATCCTTTTATTATTTCCAATGATTTTAAAAGTTCAGTTTTTGAAGATTTTAAAAAGGATTTTCTAGCAGGAAGGTTAGAAAAAAGATTTTCAACCTTTACAAGAGTCCCTTTATTTAATTGAGCAGGTTTAAAATAAATTTCCTTTCCATAATTTACTCTTATTTCATAGGCTGAAGAATAATTTTTATGTTTACTTGTTATAGTGAGATTAGAAACTTGAGAAATACTTGCTAAGGCTTCACCTCTAAAACCAAAGGTAGTAATTTTAAAAATATCACTTAGACTTTTTATTTTACTAGTAGCAAAGTGTTTATAACAAATTTGTAAATCCTCAGGTTCTATACCTTCTCCATTATCATATACTGATATTTCCCTTATTCCTCCTTCTTTTAATATTATTTTTATAAAATCAGCCTTAGCATCAAAGGCATTTTCAATTAATTCCTTTACTACAGAAGCAGGTCTTTCAACAATTTCCCCTGCAGCGATTTTAGATCTTATTTCTTCAGGTAAAATAGATATGTTAGGCATTTATAATTTATAGATTTAAGAGATCAATAAGATTTTTACAAAATTCAGCACATTTTCTTAGAGAAGCTTCTTCTTCTGGTAAAAGCTTTATTTCAATAATTTTTTCTACTCCATTTTTACCCAAAATAACAGGTACTCCTAAAAAAACTCCTTTTATTCCATATTCTCCTTCTAAATAAACTGAACAGGTTAAAAGTCTTTTTTCATCTTTAACAATGCTTTCAACCATTTCTATAACTGATAATCCTGGAGTTATAAAAGCACTTCCTGTTTTAAGATAAGAAACAATTTCTCCTCCTCCAAATTTTGTTCTATTGACGATTTCTTCAATTTTTTCTTGAGGTAATAACTCAGTTATAGGAATCCCCGCAACATTAGCGAATCTTACTAAAGGAATCATATGATCTCCGTGAGTTCCTATTACTAAAGCTTGTATATCTTTAGGGGAGACACCTACTGCTTCAGCTATAAAATAACGATATCTTGCTGAATCAAGGACTCCAGCCATTCCTATAACTCGATTTTTAGGAAATTGGGTTACTTTATAAGCTGTATAAACCATGGCATCTAAGGGATTGGATACCACTATTATTATACTATCAGGAGCAAAATTTTTTATTTTTTCAGCACAACTTTTAACAATCTCTTTATTTATATTTAAAAGTTCTTCTCTTGAAATACCTGGTTGTCTAGGTTTACCTGCAGTTATTATAACTATTTCAGAATCTTTTATAGCCGAAAAATCTTCAGTTCCCCAGATTTTTCCAGAGTATCCAAAAAGAGGAGCACTTTGTATAAGGTCTAAGGCTTTACCCTTGGCAAGATCTGGGACAATATCTACTAAAACTATTTCTTCTGCTAAGTTTTTTATTAAAGCCCAATTAGCACAACTTGTTCCTACAGCTCCTGCCCCAAGGATTGAAATTTTAGTCATCCTTAACCTCCAAAAAGTTTTAACCAGTCTTCAAAAATTTTGACTTTTTCTTTTCCATACCCTTCAAGATCCTTTAAAATAGCATTAACACTTTTTTCTATTACTATTCCATCAGGATGTTTTGAATAAAATTTATCAGCAAAAGCAATAATTTTTTCCTCTAAACTCTCAGGAACCATATCTCTCACAGGTAAAGGTAGATTTTTTTTAATAATCTCTTCTTTAGTTATACCTACCCCCATATGTCTTTCACAAACCAAAGCATGCCTGTATAATTTTTCTTTTTCAAGAATATTTCTTCCTATATATCCGTGAGCTATATAAGGATATTTACCCTCAGGATTTAATTTAGGAATAAAAGTTTCAATAATACCTATATCATGAAGCATAGCTGCTTCATAAATAAAATTTTTATCAACTTCTTTAAATTTTTCTGCAATTTTTAAGGCCTTTTTTGCTACTGCTTCTGAATGTTTAATTAGAATATCTAAAAGTTTTGGATTTTTTTGGTAATATTTTTTTAAAATTTCAAATATATCAAGCATTTTTTTCTTTAGTTTCTTTAAAGGTATATTTAAATTTAATTTGTTTAAATAAAGGTTTAAGTGAAGAAGGAACTTCTTTTTCTAATTTTGCAATGATTTCTAAACTATAAGAAGAGAGGATCTGAAGAGCATAATGATTTGATACTTCAACTAAGAGGGTTCCTTCTTCAAAAGCTAATGGATTAGACATTTTACAAAAGGGAGGGTCTATAATTTTCTCCCAATTCTTTTTAGCAATTTCAAGAGCAAGAATATTTATTTTTATTTTTTCTGGGATAGGAAGGGTTAAGATTAAATCTTTTAAAAGGGCCATTAAAAATCTTTTAAAATTTCTTCTAAAGTTTGATATACTTTTTCTTGTAGATAATTTAAAAAATTTTCTGTAGAAGCCTCAAATCTTAGTACCAGAACTGGTTGAGTGTTGGAAGCTCTTACTAAAGCCCAGCCCTCTTTAAATTCTATTCTTGCTCCATCAATATCTATAACCTTAAAACCATCTTTTTTAAATTTTTCTGTAAGCTTTTTAACTACCTCAAATTTTATTTCATCTGGGCACTCTTTTCTGATTTCAGGAGTAGAAAACATCTTAGGAATATCCTTTAGATATTCAGAAAGGGGTATATTATTCTGAGAGATAATTTCTGATAATCTTAAAGAAGCATAAACTCCGTCATCAAAGCCGAACCATTTATCTGCAAAAAAAATATGTCCACTCATTTCACCAGCAAGAAGAGCATTTTCCTCTTTCATTTTGTTTTTAATAAGAGAATGTCCGGTTTTCCACATAATAGGAATACCACCTAATTTAGTTATAGTTTCATATAAAATCCTTGAACATTTTACTTCACCAATTATTTTTGCTCCTGGATATTTTTTTAGTAAATCTTTTGCAAAAATAATTAAAAGTTGGTCTCCCCATATTATATTTCCCTTTTCATCCACCACACCTAATCTATCTCCATCTCCATCATATCCAAACCCTACTTCATACTTTTTATTTAAGACCGTTTCTTTAAGCCATTGGAGATTTTCCGGAACTACAGGGTCAGGGAAATGATTGGGGAAGTTTCCATCTACTTCACAAAAAATGCATTCAATTTCACATCCTAAATTTTTAAATATTGGCTTGGCAGTTAACCCGCAGACTCCATTACCTGGATCTATTATTACTTTTATAGGCCTTTCTATTTTAATATTATTGCAAATATATTCTATGTAAGAGGATATTATCTCTATTTCCTCTAAATCTCCTTTTCCCTTCTCAAAGTCTTTTTCTTCTATTAGGTTTTTTATTTGTTGGATTTGGGAACCAAAAAGAGTATCTTTGCCTATACAGATTTTAAGTCCATTAAACTCGGGAGGGTTATGAGATCCTGTAACTTGTATTCCACCATCTATATCCTTTAAAGTAAAAAGAGTGAAATACATTACAGGAGTAGGACATATTCCTATATTTACTACATTTATTCCTGTAGAAAGTATTCCTTCTATTAGAGCATTTTGTAAAGCTGGAGAAGAATGCCTTCCATCTCTTCCACAACTTACCCTTCTTCCACCCATTCTTTTTACCATTGTTCCATAGGCTTTACCAATTTCTCTCATGACTTCTTCTGTTAAATCTATCCCCACCTTTCCTCTAATATCATACTCTCTAAAAATATAAGGATTTATTTTCATAGCTTTTAATTATAATACTTGACCTTAAATTTGAAAATATTATAAAATAATTATATGTTAATTTTTGAGCACTGGTTTTTAGTTAACACTAACTCTCAAGAAGAAGCTAAAAAAATAGTAGAAAAATTCCTTAATAAGTATCAATTAATTTTTTATGATAAAATAGAATCTTTGAGTATTTTAAATGGGTTTGATTTAAATTTTTTTAATATACTTCATTCGGGAGTTAATAAAAATAAAGAAATAATTGAGGAATTAATTAATGAGTTGGAAAAGGAAGGTTATAAAACTCTTAAAGACTTGGCAGATCTTCCTCAGGGATATTTATCAAAAATATTACATACGGTAGTTCATTTAATAGATGGGTTTATGGGTATTGATTCTTATTTTTATAATCTTATTGAAGATTCACATTTTGTATCTAAAAATTTAATATTTAAAATTAAGCAAGATCCGGGGAATTACTATTTAGTTAAAATAAAAGGTTATACTGAAATTTCAGAACCATTTTTTGAATGGTTAAAGCCCATTAAAACACCTTTAAAATAAAAAGGAGGTGAAAAGCTATGGCTATTTTTATTAAAACATTTATATTTTCAATTTTTTTAATTTTATTAAGCTTTTTTTCTTTATCGGCTAAAAATGGCAAAAAAATTCTTATGATAATTGCTCATCAAAATTTTAGAGACGAAGAGTTATTGGTTCCTAAAAAAATTTTTGAAAAAGAGGGATATCAGGTAATTATAGCTTCTTCTTCTTTAAAGCCTGCTAAAGGTATGCTTGGAGCTGTAGTAACTCCAAATATTTTGATCAATCAAGCAAAGGTTGATGAATATGAAGCAATAGTATTTGTAGGAGGAGTGGGAGCACAGGAATATTTTCACGATGCTACAGCTCACAAAATTGCTAAAGAAGCTATATCTAAAGGAAAAATACTTGCAGCTATATGTCTTGCTCCAAGAACTTTAGCTGAAGCAGGAGTTTTAAAGGGTAAAAAAGCAACGGTATGGAGTTCCGAAGGTAAGGCTTTAGAAGCTAAAGGAGCTATTTATACAGGTAAGAATGTGGAAATAGATGGAAAGATAGTTACTGGTTCTGGACCACAAGCCGCTGAAGAATTTGCTAAAAGTATATTAAACCTTTTGAAGGTACAAAAATAATTTTTTAATTTTGATTAATTAATTTTTTTAATTCTAAATAAGTCTCTCTCACTTTATATACATATTCTAGATATATGGGGAATTCAGATAATGGAATAGCTTGTGGTCCGTCACATAAAGCTTTTTCAGGTTCAGGGTGAAATTCAACAAGTACAGCATTAGCTCCTGCTATTATTCCTTGTGCAGTAACATGATAAATATCTCTTATTCCATCAGATGATTTTATTCTTGTTCCTATAGGATGGGATGGGTCAATACATACAGGTAATCTTGTAAGTCTTTTTACTACAGGCACATGAGCAAAATCAGTTAGATTTCTGTGAGGATCTCCTAAATGGGTTCTAACACCTCTTAAGCAAAAAATAATGTTTGTATTACCTTCTGAAGCGATATATTCAGCTGCATTTAAACTCTCTTCTAAAGATAAGCCATACCCTCTTTTATAAAGAATAGGGAAATCCTGTTGTTTACCCACGGCTTTAAGTAATTCAAAATTTTGTGCATTCCTAGTTCCTATCTGCAAAATAACTCCACACGGATATCCCGTTAGTTCCAATACCTCTTTTATTTCTTCTATATGTTGTGGAGAGAGGACCTCCATTACAATTATTTTTATCTCATATTTTCCAGCTAAATCAAAAAGCCAAGGAAGACATTCTTTCCCATATCCTTGAAAATCATAAGGAGAAGTTCTTGGTTTATAAGCTCCCATTCTAGTACAACATATATTATTTTCTTTTAAAACTTTAAAAACCTTTTTTACATTTTCATAAGTATCTACAGCACAGAGTCCTGCAAAAATATGAAAAGAGTCTTGATTAAATTGAATTCCTTTATATTCAAATCCTAAATCATGTAATATTCCATGTCTGCCAATTAATCTATATTTAGTAGTTACCCTGATAGCTTTTTCTACCCCAGGTAAACTTTTTATTTCTTCTTCAGATAACATATAATCTTCTCCTATTAAATGCACTTCAAGTAAATTTCGGGTTACCCCTTGATGTTCCATTATTTTTAATTTTAAGTGAGGAAATCGTTCTAAATATTTCAAAAGAGCTTGGAATTCAGGACTCTCTTTGGTAATATGGGGTTCCATAATAATAACCATTTTTATCACCTCTTTTTTGTCTTTTAAATTCAATAAATCCTAAATTTCAATTTTTTCAAGTATTTCTTTCTTATACAAAAATCTTCCACTTCCTTTAATTTTTCTCTGCTTAAAGAGGTTCTTAGGATTTCTTTTAGTAATAATTTTTCCACATTGGCAAAATTTTAAAATAGAATTAAAATTTTTTAATAATTAATTATAAAAGGAGGTAAATATTTGAATCCAAGGATAGTTTTTTTTGATACCACTTTAAGAGACGGAGAACAATCTCCAGGAGTTTCCTTAGATTTGAGACAAAAAGTAGAGATTGGTAAGGCTTTAGCAGAGTTAGGGATAGATATAATAGAAGCAGGATTTCCAATTACCTCTCCTGGAGATTTTGAAGCAGTAAAAACTTTAGCTAAAGAAATTAAAGGAGTTACTATAGCAGCTTTAGCTAGAGCAAATCCTAAGGATATAGAAGTAGCATGGGAAGCTTTAAAATTTGCAGAATCTCCCAGAATTCATACATTTATTGCTACCTCAGATATTCATCTTAGATATAAGCTAAAAAAAAGTAGAGACGAGGTTTTAGAATTAGCAAAATCTGCTGTAAAATATGCTCTTTCTTTTTGTCCTGATGTAGAATTTTCTGCAGAGGATGCTACCCGAAGTGATTGGGAATACTTAGGAGAGGTAATATTAGAGGTAGTTAAAATTGGAGCAAAAACTGTGAATATTCCAGATACTGTGGGGTATACAGTTCCTATGGAATATTATAAGCTTATTAAATTTTTAACAGAAAAACTTATTTTAGCAGGATATGAGGAGGCTTTAAAAAAGGGAGATTTAAGAATTTCTATACATTGTCATAATGATTTAGGTTTGGCAGTGGCTAATTCTCTTTCTGCTATTTTAGCAGGTGCTACTCAAGTTGAAGGGACTTTAAATGGAATAGGAGAAAGAGCAGGTAATGCAGCTTTAGAGGAAGTTATTATGGCTCTTAAAACAAGAAAAGACTTTTTTGAAAAAACCTTAGGATATTCTCTTGAAATAAATATAAATACTAAAAAAATAGTTCCTCTCAGTCAGTTGGTGTCTAAATATACTGGGATGTTTGTTCAACCTAATAAAGCCATTGTGGGAGCAAATGCTTTTGCTCATGAATCAGGAATTCATCAGCATGGAGTAATTTGTGAAAGATCCACCTATGAAATCATTGATCCAGAGGAAGTAGGATGGACAGGTTCTGCAATAGTTTTAGGAAAACACTCGGGAAGACATGCTATAAACTTTAAATTAAAAAGCAAAGGATGGAACTTTGATGATGAAGTTTTAAATCATGTTTTTGAAAGGTTCAGGACTGAGATAAAAGACATACTTAAAAAAATAGATGATGAATATGTAGAAGGTATATTAATAGATTTATTTTTAGAAAAAGAATATAGATATTCCCTAGTGTCTTCTCAAGTAATAAGTGTATATAGTGGATCTTTAAAACCGATTGCTCAAATAGAGATAGAAGATAAAAAGATTGGTAAAAAAGTTTCAGTAGGTCTTGGAGTAGGGCCTATTGATGCAGCTTACAAAGCTGTGGCAAAAGCTTTAGGATATAGTTTTGAAAAGAATGACAAGGATAAATTTTTAAAATTAATAGATTTTCATATAAGTGCTTTAACTGGAGGTACTTCAGCAGAGGGGGTATGTGGGGTAATTATAGAAAATGAAAAGGGATTAAGAACTGCTGGACTTGGTAAAGATGGAGATATTGTAATTGCTAGCTTAAAAGCTTTTCTTAAAGCCCTTAACCGATTAGAAATTTTAGAAGAAAAAGAAAAAGAATTGAAAAATCAAGTTTTATCTTTTAAAAGTAGGGGCTAATTTTTCTAAAAAGAAAATTCTTTCTGTAGCTTTAGTTGACCATTCACTTTCTGGATTTAAATATACAATAGATTGCCAAATTTCTTTAGCTTTTGGATAATTGCCTTCTCTGAAAAATATTTCACCTAAATAATATCTTGCTTCTCCAGATGTTTTATCTACTTTTAAGACCTGTTCAAAATAAAATTTAGCTGTGTCAAGTTCTCCTTCTTGAAAGTAAATAAGACCTAAATAAATCAAAGCTTTAGAATAACGAGAATTTTCTTTTAAAGCATTAAGTAAATTAGAAATGGCTTTTTCTTTATCACCTAACTGATAATATGTCCATCCTAGATTAGTTCTTGCAATAAAAGAATTTACATAATAAGGATCTTCTAAGGCTTTATTAAAATACTCTATAGCTTCTGTATATTTTCCCTGTAATATTTTTAAAGAACCTAAATTATTATAAGCTTCGGAATAGTTAGGTTTTAATCTGATAGCTTCTTGTAAACTTTCTTCAGCTTTAGAATATTCATGTTTTCCCATATAAACTAAACCAAAAAGATTATATATCTCTGGATCACATTTATCAGCGTTTTTAGCTAATTCTAACTCTGTTAAGGCTTCAGTATAACGGTTTTCTTTTATGTAAATCTTAGCAAGTTCTTTATGAGAAGCTGCTTTCTCTAAATAATATGTTTTTTCGGCTTTACACGAAAATAACAAGAAGGATAAAAAAATTATAAAAAGTCCTAATCTCATCATCATATTTACCCCTCTATAAATTTTATGTAAACTTTTCTATTTCTTGGTCCATCGTATTCTGCAAAGAAGACCCTTTGCCAAGTTCCTAAAAGGAGTTTTCCTTTTTCTACTATCAAGATTAATGAAGGCCCTGTAAGACTTGATTTAACATGTCCGGGAGAATTTCCCTCTAAATGTCTATAAGGAAAATTTGCAGGAGCAATCTTATCAAAAATATTTAAAATATCTTCTTTTACAGCAGGATCAGCTCCTTCATTTATAATAATTCCTGCTGTAGTATGAGGTACATATATTATACAAACTCCATCTTTAGGAGGTAACATTTTCTCAATTTCCTCAGTGATGTCTATAAGCTCTACTTTTTTATTAGATTTTATCGGAATAATCTTCATAAAATTTAAATTTTTAAATTTTTATAATATTAAAAAAATTTTTAAAAGTCAAGAAAAATTTAAAATATATAAGTTTGAGAATTCAAAATAAAATATTAAAGTTTTATTAAAGTATGAATAAAAAGATTTTTTATTTTTTAATTATCTTTTTAGTTTTAAAAAGTTCTTTTTTAAAAGCTGAAATTATTGTTTTGATAGATAAAGGAAATAATCTTTTACAAGTAAGAGAAAAAGATAAATTAATAGCTTCCTTTGAAGTAGGGCAGGGTATAAAGAGTTATCTTCCTAAAGAAAAACAGAATGATTTTTTAACCCCTGAAGGGCTTTATAAAATATTGGAAATTAGTCCTTCTGAGAGCTTTAAATACTTTATAGAAATAGATTATCCTAATTTAAATGATTTAGCTTGGGCCTATTATAAGGGCATAATTGAAAAAGACCAATTTTTGAAGTGGGTAAAAATGCTTGAAAAAGATAAAATTTTAAAAGATACTCCTCTTGGAAATAAAATAGGAATTCATGGAGGCGGAGCCTTTAAAATAGAAAAAAAACAAGGAAAATTTTATAAAAATTATTACTGGACTAAAGGATGTATTGCTCTTAATGATCAAGACCTCTATGAGTTTTTCAAATATATAAGAGAAAATCAAAAAGTTTTTATTATAAATTCAGAAAAAAAACTTTATGATATGATAAAAAAACTTGTATATCCTGTTAAGATAAAATCTTTTGAAATTTTTGAAGGAGAGTTATATTTAAAATTAAATGAGTATACTTATTTAAATTTTTATATTGTGGAAAAATATCAGGGATTACGGAAGCTTATTATTAAGAAATGGGTTAGAGGAGCTTTAAAAGAAGAATTAATAAGTGATGATAAAGGAGAACTTGGGGAAAAAGAAAAACATTTTAAAAATCTCCTTATAGAAAATTTGGAGAACCTCTTATTTCCTTATAAAGAGATAGAGACATAAAATGAAAGTAATAGAAAAAATCTCTGCTATGAAAGAAATAAGTAATCTGTGGAGATCAAGGGGTTATAAAATTTCTTTTGTTCCTACTATGGGTTTTTTACATGCAGCACATTTAGCTTTGGTGAAAAAAGCAAAAGAATTAGGTGATAAAACTGTGGTAAGTATATTTGTAAATCCCTTACAATTTGGTCCAACTGAAGATTTTAAAGAATATCCACGGGATTTAGAGAGGGATTTAAAACTTCTTAAAAAAGAAAAAGTAGATGTTGTTTTTGTTCCCACAGTTGAAGAAATGTATCCTTCTGATTTTCAAACATATGTAGAAGTAATAAAACTCACTCAAGGGCTTTGTGGTGCTTATAGAATAGGGCATTTTAAAGGAGTTACTACAGTGGTATTAAAGTTATTTAACATAGTGAAGCCAGATATAGCTATTTTTGGAGAAAAGGATTACCAACAATTACAAGTAATTAAACAGATGGTTAAAGATTTAAATTTAGATATAGAAATTGTTGGATACCCTACTGTTAGAGAGGAAGACGGCCTTGCTATGAGTTCAAGAAATATTTATCTCTCAAAAGAAGAAAGAAAATCAGCTTTATCCCTTTATAAAGCTCTTTCTATGGCACAAAAACTTGTTAAAGAAGGTACAAAAGATTCAAAAAAATTAAAAAAAGAGATGGAAGGATTTATTCATAGTTACCCCTTTACTAAAGTACAGTACATTGAATTTGTAGATCCAAACACTTTAGAACCTGTAGAAATTATTGATAGACCAGTAATTTGTGCTTTAGCAGTATATGTAGGTAAAGCAAGACTAATTGACAATATGCTTATTTATCCGTAAAAATGTTAGTTAAACTTTTAAAAAGTAAAATTCATTTAGCTACTGTAACAGGTAAAAATCTTTTTTATGAAGGTAGTCTTACTCTTGATAAAAAAATAGTAACTTCTGCAAGACTTAAACCCTTTGAAGCTGTATGGATATATAATTTAAATAATGGAAAAAGATTTGAGACTTATATTATAGAAGGAAAAGAAGGAGAGGTTATTCTTAATGGAGCTACAGCAAGATTAGGAGAGATTGGAGATAAAATTATTATTGTCTCATATGCTTGGATACCTGAAGAAGAAATTAAAAAGTTTAAAATCCTTTTAGTATATTTGAATGAAAAAAACGAAATCATACAAATAACAGAAAAATCTGTTATTTAAAGAATGCCTAAAATTTATCCCGTAAGTCTTGGATGTCCTAAAAATAAAGTTGATTTTGAAAAATTACTTTATGTGCTTCATAAAAAAAATTATGAAATAGTTTTATCTCCAGAAGAAGCAGATGTATTATGGATAAATACTTGTGCATTTATAAGACCAGCTGTAGAGGAGGCAATTTATCATATTTTAGAATTAGGGGAACAAAAAAGAAATGGTCAAAAATTAATAGTTTCAGGTTGTTTAACTTCAAGATATGGTGAAAGGATTTTAAAATCCTTACTCCCAGAGGTAGATGAATTTTTAGGAATAGAACCTTATAAAAATTTTGTGTTCAAAGAGCCATTAGATAGAATATTAACTGAAAGTCCTTTTTATGCCTATTTAAAAATTACTGAAGGATGTAATTATAAATGTTCTTATTGCACTATTCCAAAAATAAGAGGATTTTTAAGAAGTAGATCAGATAATGAAATTCTTAAAGAAGCTAAAGGACTTTTAGAAAAAGGGGTAAAAGAATTAATTTTAGTAGGGCAAGATATAACCTCTTTTGGTAAGGATAAAAAAGAAAAAGATGCTCTTTTAAAATTAATTGACAAAATTTCCTCTTTACCTTATCAATTTAGAATAAGGCTTCTTTATTTGCATCCTGCTAATATTGATGAAATTTTTGTAAAAGAAATTTTATCTAATTCTAAAATTGTTCCTTATTTTGATATCCCTTTACAGCATGCCCATCCCGAAATATTAAAAAAAATGAACAGACCCTCTAATTTAGATAAATTCAAAAAGATTATAGAATGTATTAGAAAATTTAATCCCTTTTCTTCTATTAGAACTACTGTGATGGTTGGATTTCCTGGAGAAGGAGAAAAGGAATTTTTATTTCTTTGCGAATTTATTAAAGAGATAGAATTTGATTATTTAGGAGTTTTTATTTTTTATCCTGAAGAAGGCACTTATGCAGAAAGATTGAAACCAAGAATACCATATAAAGAAAAAATTTATAGAAAAAAAGAAATTATAAAAATTCAAAAAGAAATTTCTAAAAAAAGATTAACTCAAAGAATTGGGTTTGAAGAAGAGGTTCTTATTTTAGGCTTTGATTTTAAAGAAAGACCTTTTGGAATAGCTAAAATACAAGCTCCAGAAATAGACGGGATTACCTATCTTATAAATAAAAATATTTTACCAGGAGAATTAATAAAAGTGAGAATAAAAAAAGCAGGTATTTATGATCTTTGGGGTGAAATAATTAAAAGGTAAGAATTTTATCAGCTTCCTTTACTATCTCATAAAGATCTTCCATCCATCCAACTGGACATGTAGAAGATGGCTCAAGTCCATGAGCCTTTAAACAAACTCCTCAAACAAAAAAATCTCCTTCAAAAGCATTTATCTGGCCTATTACATCAAATTGAGGATCAGATATTTTTTCAAATAATACACCCTTTCCTAACATAAAAACCGCTACTTCATCTCCTTTTTTAATAGCAAGATTAGCTAATCTCATAGCATTATATACTGTTTCCGGGTCATTAGTAGTTATAATAATAAGAATTTTCATACCAATTATCCTTTAAAGAATAAATCTTACAATTTCTTCATCTGAAATAATATTTTCTAATTTTTCTCTTACATATTCAGGTGTGATTATTATTTTAGTAGGGGCTATATCAGGAGCAGAAAATGAAAAATCTTCTAATACTTTTTCTACCACAGTATATAATCTTCTTGCTCCAATGTTTTCCATTCTTTGATTTATTTCAAAAGCAATTTTAGCTATTTCTTCTATAGCATCTGGTGTAAATTCTAATTCAACCCCCTCAGTTTCTAATAAGGCTTGATATTGTTTTATAATAGCATTTTCTGGTTCTGTTAATATTCTTACAAAATCTTCTTTAGTTAAAGAGTCCAGTTCCACTCTTATAGGAAACCTTCCTTGTAATTCAGGAATGAGATCTGAAGGCTTTGACATATGAAAAGCTCCACTTGCTATAAATAAAATATAATCGGTTTTTACCATTCCATATCTTGTATTTACAGTAGTTCCTTCTACAATAGGCAAAAGATCTCTTTGAACACCTTCTCTTGAAACATCAGGTCCGTGAGTTTCTCCTCTACTTGCTATTTTGTCAATTTCATCAATAAAAATAATTCCACTTGTTTCTGTTCTGTGAATAGCCTCACGAATTACCTTATCCATATCGATTAATTTATTAGCTTCTTCTTTAGTAAGTATTTCCAGAGCTTCTTTTACTTTTACCTTTCTTTTTTTAGTTTTAAAAGGAAAAAAGGTAGAAAACATATCTCTTAATTGCATTTCTATCTCTTCTAGTCCAGAAGCAGCTAAAATTTCTATAGCTGGAGTTTTTTGGGGTGGTTCTATCTCTATTTCTACATACCTTTCATCTAATACTCCATCTTTTAACATCTTTAAAAACTTTTCTTTAGTTAAAGGATCATATTCTACTTTTGAGGAAGAAGGAATAAGAAGATTTACTAATCTTTCTTCTGCTAAAGCTCTTGCTTTATTAAGAACTTTTTTTTCTTCTTCTTCTTTTACCATTTGCACTGCTATATGAGTTAAGTCTCTTATCATAGACTCTACATCCCTTCCCACATATCCTACTTCTGTAAATTTAGTAGCTTCTACTTTTAAAAAAGGAGAATTGGAGAGCTTTGCTAGTCTTCGTGCAATTTCAGTTTTTCCTACACCTGTAGGTCCGATCATAAGGATATTTTTGGGATATATTTCTTCCTTTATAGCATCTTTGAGTTGTTGTCTTCTCCAACGATTTCTCATAGCAATTGCTACAGCTCTTTTAGCTTTTTCCTGCCCAATAATATATCGATTTAATTCAGCTACAATTTCTCTAGGAGTTAGCTCTCTATTCATAACTCTTCTACTATTATTTCTGAGTTAGTATAAATACATATTTCTCCTGCTATTTTTACTGCAATTTCAGCTATTTCTTTAGCTGAAAGACTGGTATATCTCAATAAAGCTTTAGCTGCAGCAAGAGCAATAGGACCACCCGAACCTATTGCTATTACTTCTTCATCAGGTTCAACTACATCTCCAGCCCCGGAGATAAGAAGTAAATTATCTTTATCACAAGCAATAAGAAAGGCTTCTAATCTTCTTAAAACTTTATCTGTTCTCCAATCTTTAGCTAATTCTACTGCTGCTCTTAATAATTGTCCACTATATGTTTCTAATTTTTTTTCTAGTCTTTCAAAAAGAGTAAGAGCATCTGCTGTAGAGCCAGCAAAACCAGCTAAAACTTGTCCTTTATAAAGTTTTCTTATTTTTTTAGCTTTATGTTTTAATACTGTATTTCCAAAACTAACTTGTCCATCCCCTGCCATTGCAATTTTACCCTCTCTTTTAACAGCAATAACTGTAGTTCCCTTTAACATGGTATAAGTTATACCATAATTTAGAAATTTAAAAAGTCCTTGATTTTACAAGAGGAAAAATTAATATTATTACATTAAGAAATAATTTTGAAATGAGGGTAAATATATGGAACTCAAAAAACTTAAGAAAATTAATGATTATGAATGGGAGATTCCCCCTTCAGAAGATATGAAAGTTCCTGGCAAGATTTTTGCAGATGAAAAACTTTTAGAAGAAATGGATGAAAAGGTGTATGAGCAAGTTTGTAATGTAGCTAGTCTTCCAGGAATTATTAAAGCTTCTATTGCTATGCCTGATGCTCATTGGGGTTATGGATTTCCTATAGGAGGGGTAGCTGCTTTTGATCCTGATGAAGGAGGAATTATTTCTGTAGGAGGGGTTGGATACGATATATCTTGTGGAGTAAGGACACTTTTAAGCCCTTTAACGAAAGAAGAAGTAGAACCTTATTTAGAAAAATTAGTTAAAAGACTTTTTGATACTATTCCTTCTGGGGTAGGTTCTGAAGGAGAAATTAAACTTACTCCTTCTCAATTAGATGAAGTTTTAATAGGTGGAGCAAAATGGGCTGTAGAAAAAGGATATGGAACCTGGGAGGATTTGGAGTATATAGAAGAAAAAGGATGTATGCCTGGTGCAGATCCCAGTTATGTTTCTATGGAAGCAAAAAAAAGGCAACACCGTCAGGTAGGAACTTTAGGATCCGGAAACCATTATCTTGAAATTCAATATGTAGCTGAAATATATGATCAAAGAATTGCTAAAGCTTTTGGACTTTTTGAAAATCAAGTAGTTGTTACTTTTCATTGCGGATCTCGTGCTCTTGGACATCAAATCGCTACAGATTATCTTCCTGTATTAGCTAAAGCAGCCAGAACATACGGTATCCCTATTAAGGAAAAAGAGTTAGTGTGTGCTCCTATTAATTCTCCTGAAGGAGAGCAGTATTTTAAAGCTATGGTCTGTGGAGTTAATTGTGCACTTGCTAATCGTCAAGTAATTACTCATTTAATAAGAGAAGTTTTTAAGGATTTTTTTCCTGGAATATATTTAAAAGTTTTATATGACGTAAGTCATAATACTTGTAAGGTAGAATATCATGAGGTAAATGGGAAGACTTTAAAACTTTATGTGCATAGAAAAGGAGCTACCAGAGCCTGGGGGCCAGGAAGAAAAGAATTGCCAAAAGCTTATAGAGAAGTGGGACAACCAGTTATAATAGGTGGTTCTATGGGTACAGCTTCTTATATTCTAGTGGGAACTAAGGAAGGGGAGGTTAAAGCCTTTGGCTCAGCTTGTCACGGAGCAGGAAGAACTATGAGTAGACATCAAGCTATTAAATCTTTTAGAGCAGATGAAATTATAGAAAGACTTAGAAAAAAAGGAATAATTGTAATTGGAAAATCTAAAAAAGGTCTTGCAGAGGAAGCACCAGAAGCTTATAAGGATGTAAATGAAGTTATTAATGCTACTTGTAAGGCAGGATTAACTAAAAAAGTAGCTAAACTTTTACCTATGGGCTGTATAAAAGGTTGATTTTAAAATTAAACTTGCCAAAAATTTTTAAATTTATATAATTTACTTTTTAAAAAATAATAGGGGGAGGAAGATGGAAAAGAAGGGAATTAAATTATTAATGGTCTATGTATTAGGTGCATTTATTTTTGGATGTGCTTGTCCTGTAAAACCTCCTCAAGAGGTAGCTAAAGAGGTAGCTAAACCAGAATGTCCGGAATGTGTAATTCAGGTTCAAAATGAATTGAAAGGATTAAAAGCAGAAATAGAGGCTTTAAAGACTCAAGTAAATCAATTAAAAGTAGATGTAGCCAATGCTAATGAAGCAGCAGGAAAAGCGGTTTCTGCCTCTCAGAAGGCTATTGAAGCTGCTAATAGAGCTGAAGAGGCTGCTCAGAAAGCGGCTACTGCTGCTGAGAAATGTGAGAGAATTTTTGAAAAGGGATTAAAAAAATAATTTAAAATGCAAAGACCCTTTTTAAAACTCGGGGAGTCCTTCAGGGCTCCCTTACAATTTAATTTTGAAAATGACATTTTTTCAGAAAAACCCCTAAAATCCTATGAAAAAACCTGGGAAGAAATAATAAAAAATTCTAAACCTCTTAAAGAAAAAAATTTTTATTGGAAATTTTTACCTAAAAAAGCTTTCTGGAATTTAAAAAAAGAATGGCCTCCAGAGAAAATAGAAATTAAAGTATGGTTAACTTCAGAATATATAGAAGGTAAAGCACCAGGAGTAAGTTCGCGAATTGTTAATGCTTTAAGAGAGGGTAAGTTTCCTATAAAAAGAGTTTTAAATCTGAGAGGATTATCAGTAAAAGAGGCTGAGCTTGCCTTTGAAGAATTTATAAAAGAAAGTATTTTGAAAGAAGAAAGATGTATTTTGATAATTCATGGAAGAGGTTTAGCTTCCAGATCTGAACCAGTTTTAAAAAACAAAGTAAAGGAATGGTTAGAAAAAGGTCCTTTTAGAAGGTACATTTTAGCTTTTACATCTGCAAGACCCTGCGATGGAGGATTAGGAGCTACTTATGTACTTCTTTCTTCTAAACCTATTAAAAAATAATGCTTCTTCAATCCCCACGTAAAAAATTTTTCATTCTCGGGCTTCCTGGAGTTGGTAAAACTACTTTAATAGAATATTTATATAAATATCTTAAAAACAACCTACCTCAATTTTTTACATTGGGTTTTATTACTAAAGAGGTTAGAGAAGGATCTAAAAGAAAGGGTTTTAAGATTGAAGTTTTGCCTTTTCAACAAGAATATATTCTTGCTGAAGACAAAAAATTCTTATCTTTTGAAGACACTTTAAATAGACCTTCGGTAGGAAAATATATTGTATATACAGAAACTCTTGACATTACCATAGAAATCTTAAAAAACAGTCTAAATATTAAAGAGCCTTTATTTTTTATCATTGATGAAATAGGCAAGATGGAAATACTATCTTTTAAATTTTGTGAGTTTATAAAAATGATCTTACACTCTCCACATTTTCTTCTTGCTACTCTAGGAAAAGGAGAAAGTTCTTTTTTGAAAGAAATAAAAAATTTTGAACCAGCTTTTTTTTGTGAGTTAACTAGAGAAAATAGAAATTTTTTAAGAAATAGATTGGAATATGAATTCCAAAGAAAAGGAAAAATTATTGCAATAGAAGGCATTGATGGAGCAGGAAAAACTACTTTAAGTAAGATTCTTTATGATAAGCTTAAAAAAGAAAAAATAAAATGTATTTTAAGTGCAGAACCTACCGATGGTCCTTTTGGTAAAAAATTAAAAGAATTATTAAAAAAAGAAAAAATAGATTCTTTAGAATTTAAACAATTGATTTTGAAAGATAGAAAGTGGCATGTGGAAAAGTTAATTATTCCTTCTATTAAGAACGGAAGATGGGTTATTTTAGACAGATATTATCTTTCTACTATTGCTTACCAGGGAGCCCAGGGTTTAGATGAGAAGACTTTATTAATAGAGAATGAAACCATAGCTCCTACTCCTGATTTAGTAATTTATTTAGATTTATCAATAAAGGAGGCTTTAAAAAGAATAAATAATAGAAAAAAGGGTATACAAATTTTTGAAAAAAAAGAATTTTTAACGAAAGTAGATGCTATTTATAAAAAATACTTAAAATGGTTTAACTGCTTAATTCTTGAAGCTGAAAGTCCCCTAGAAGAAAATTTAAAATTAATTAAAGAATACTTAAATAGTAAATTTGAAGGTACCTTTTCCTAAAATATCGTGAAGGTGAAGAATCCCTACTAACTTTTTATCATAATTTATTACAGGAAGAACTGTTATTAGGTGTTTTTCCATAAGTTCAAGAGCTTCAGAAGCTAAAGAATTTTCTTCAATAACTTTAGGATTTTTGGTCATAACTTCTTCTACTTTAAGATTACTGTAAGTTTTATATTTGAGAAATATTCGTCTTAAATCTCCATCTGTTATTATTCCAATTAATGTTCCTAAAGAGTCGATAATTAACACACATCCTAATCTTTTTTTGTCTATTTCGATTATAGCATCTTCTAAAGATGTACCTTTTGAAACTACCGGAATTTTTTGACCAGTTAGCATAATTTCTTTTACTTTTACTTTCAATCTTTCGCCTAAAGACCCTCCTGGATGATTCTTTCTAAAGTCTTCAGCCTCAAGTCCCTTTAATTCTAATAAACATATAGCTAAAGCATCACCTAAAGCTAAAATTGCAGTAGTACTTGTAGTAGGAGCAAGATTAAAAGGACAAGCTTCTTTAGGTATTTTAGTATTAATAACAATATCAGAAAGTTGTGCTAATTTGCTTTCCAAATTTCCTGTAAAGCTTATTATTTTTATATTTCTTTTTTTTAAGATAGAAGCAAGTTCACAGACTTCTAAGGTATTTCCAGAATAAGAAATAGCAAGTAAAATATCCTCATGAATAACCATTCCAAGATCCCCGTGAAGAGCCTCTACAGGATGAAGAAAAAAAGAAGGAGTACCGGTTGAAGAAAGAGTAGCTGAAATTTTTCTTCCTATAATTCCACTTTTTCCAACTCCTGTGACTACCACCCTTCCTTTAGTATTTAAAATAAGTTCTACAGCCTTTTCAAAAGAAGAATCCAAATTTTTAGAAATTTTATCTAATCCTTTCTTTTCTGTCTCCAAAACTTCCCTTGCTCTTTTTAAAATATTAATATCAGGTTTGACTTTCATACCTAATGTAGAATAAAAGGAATAGATGAAATTTCAGGGATAGATATTTCATCTATATCCATATAATAACTTAATAATTCTAAAATCTTGGTAATTAATTGAGTAATTAATTCTTCTCTATATATAATTTCTGTAAGTTTCTGTTCTATCCATCTTGATTCAATCAGAGAAAGTTCTTCTTTTGGTAGATATTTATAAATTTGATAAAAAATTTTTCTCCGTTTAACTTTTTCTCTTATATTATCTAAAATTTCTCTTGGCTCAAAGGGTATTTTCTTTTCAATAAGATCTTGAAAATATTTTAAATCCTCTTCTTGAAAATTCCAAAAAGAATTTATCCAATCTTTTAAACTTAAAATCTTAGGCATGGTTTTTTGAGTGTAAATCAATACTTAAAAAAATCAAGACTTAAATTTCTAAAAAATAAACTATTTTAAAGGTTTACCGAAAAAATATTGAAAGAGGTATTTTGCATTATAACATAAAAATTTATGAAATTAAATGACTTATGTATTCATATAGAACAAAAATTTAAAGAAGAACTTAAGGTAATTTTGCATATTGAAGGAGATCCTCTGTTTAGATCCTTTTTAAGCAAATTTTTAAGTCAATTTAAAATGTCCGTTTTAGAGATAGATCAAAAGGAAAAAATATACGAGATACTTAAATATGAAAAAGTTCAGCTTATTATAATTCTTTCTAAAGAAATTAAAAAAGGTTTTTCAGAATTTATTTTTTATTTAAAAACTTTAGTTCCAGAAACTAAAATTCTTATAATACTAGATTTAGTAGTTCTGGAATATTTGTATTTTTACAAAATAGATTTTTCAGATCTATTTACCTGGGGGGTTGATGATTTTATTATAAAACCATTTTCTTTGGAGGAATTCAAAGCAAAAATTTTTAAGTTACTTAAAGAATATTTATTATTTAAAGAAATTAAAAGATTGGAAATAGAAGATCTACTTACAGGAGTTTTTAATAGAAAATATTTTGAAGAAGTTATAGTTGAAGAAAGTTACAGGGCTTTAAGACAAAAATATCCCTTGGTCATTTTTATGGTCCATATAGATAATTTTGCATGGTACAACCAAAATTTTGGTCAAAAAGAAGGAGATAAAGTTCTGAAAGAACTTGCTAAGAACCTAAAAAGTTCAACTCGAGAAAAAATTGATAAAGTATTTAGATACAACACAGAAAAATTTGCCCTTATTTTGCCTCATATTAATTGGCAAAAATCTCTTATTATAGTAGAAAGAATTATAAAAAGATGGGAACAATCACAATATAAAGATCTTACTCTTTCTATCGGAATTTCTCAAATTTTAGCTGAAAAATCCTTAGAAGATTCTGTAACCTCTCTTATTAAAAGAGCTAATGAGGCATTAGAATTAGCTAAAAAAGAAAAAGGGAATACTTACGAAGTAGATAAAGAAACTTTAAGACTAATTCCCTTTAAATAAATTTATGAATTTTGTTCTTTTAAATAAGAAAAATTTTCTATTATATTTTCTTTAAGAATTCTTTTTGCTCCTACAAAACGATTTTTAAAATAATCTTCTTCTAAAGAATCTATCGATAAACCTCTTCGTGAAGAGGAAAAATGAATAAATTTATTATCTCCTATATAAATGCCTACATGAGAAATATTTTCTCTGGTTTTATCTCTGGAAAAGAACAGAAGGTCTCCCGGGATTAATTCTTCTTTCTCTACTTCTATCCCTACTTGAAATTGTTCCCTGGAAGTTCTTGGTAGATCTATACCAAGATTTTGGTATACTAATTTTACAAACATAGAACAATCTAAATATCCATTACCATCCCCACCTATTTTATATTTATGTTCTCTATATTGATGTGAAATTTCTAAAAATTTTTGCCTAAGAAAATTTTCTTCTTCTTTATCAAGAATAGACTTACTTAAGAAAAATTTACTCAACTTTTGAGGAAGTAAATCTTCAGGTTTTTCTTGATAAACAATAGCTGGGTTTTCTAATATAAAGGGTGTTTCCTCTAATTGAGAATATGGAATTTTTAATTTTTGTCCCACAAACACTACATTATCTTCTATGTGATTTATACTTTTTAAAATCTCAATAGGCACATTATAATGTAAAGAAATTCTATATAATGTTTCTCCTTCTTTTACTTCGTGTATTAAAAAGTTATTGTTAAAATGTATAGAATAAGTTTTGGATATTATTAATTTTTGACCAAGTTTTAAATTATTATCTCTTAAATTATTTAATTTTTTTAATTCCTCTAAAGTAATATTATACTTTTTAGCAATTCCATATAAAGTTTCCCCCTTTTTCACTATGTGATATTTTGATTCTTCAGTTTTTGGTTCAATTTTTATACTTAAAGAAGGAACTTTTAAAATTTGGCCTTCCTTTAAATTTAAAGAAGTAAGATTATTTAAGTTTTTGATTTCTTCTATTGGAATTCCTAATTTTTTACTTATACTATAAAGTGTATCCCCTTTTTTAACTAAATAAAGAGAATAAGAATTTTTTAAGGTTTTGACTGGAATTTTATGTGATTTTCTGTATATTTTTTTTGATTTAGCCCAAATTTTAGAAGTAGTT
>CAYPPW010000017.1:0-26792 GCA_964412755.1 uncultured Thermodesulfatator sp. | reverse complement strand
ATATATGGATACTCAAATCAGAACCTTTAAAAATATTATTAAATCAAATCTCTCTAATTTAGAAATTATAAAACAAACATTTGAAGATTTAGAAACAAAATCCCCTCAACCTTATCTAATTTTAGAACTTGTTTTAGATACTCTTCAACATAAAAACTTACCAAAGGAAGTGGAAATTTTCCTTTGGGAAAAAGCAGCTTCTTTATGTGAAAGACTTTATGAATTTACAAAAGCTTTAGAACTTTATAAAAGATTATTTTTAATCTCTTCTGCTCCTAAATACTTAGAGAAGGTTGAAAAATTAAAAATTTTAAAAATCTTTGAAAGATTAAAGGATGTTCTCAAAAATTTTAAAATTTCTTTAGAAGATCTTCTCAATATTTATTATCAATCACTGGAAACTGGTAAAAGTATAGAGACAATTATAATGGAGAAATTTAAAATTTCTAAAAATGAAATTTTAGAATCTATTAAAAATTTTTATAAAATACCTGTTTTTGAGGTTAAAGATTTCAAAAATTTCAAAAAAATTCCTCAAGTATTAAATATTAAAAAACAATTTTTTTTAGAAACATTATGTATTCCTTTTCAAACTCAAAAAACCATATACCTTGTTTGTTATAATATTGAAGATAAAGAAATCATTGAAAAAGTTAAGAGGATTTTACAAATACCTTCTACTGATGTTCAGATAGCTTTTTCCATAAAAGAAGATCTTGTAGAAGTTATTGAAAAATATTATTCCTCCTCTCCTCTTTCTGATATTGGATTTGGAATTGAGCCTGTAGAAGAAGAGGAAGAAGAAATTGAAGAAGAAGCCCTTATTGATAGTGCTATTGTGCAGTTAGTAAATTCTATTATTGAAGAAGCTTACAAAATGAGAGCTTCAGATATTCATTGGGAAAGTGTTGTAGGTAAAAAAGGGTTACAAGTAAGATTTAGAGTTGATGGAGAGTGTTTCTTTCATTCCACAATTCCCGAAAGTCAGAAAAGACCAGTTATTTCTCGTATTAAAATTATGGCTAATTTAGATATAGCAGAAAAAAGACTTCCTCAAGATGGAAAAATTAAGTTCAAAACAAAAGATGGAAAAACCTTTGAAATAAGAGTGGCTACTGTACCTACTATAGAAAATAATGAAGATGTAGTAATGAGAATTCTCGGAGGAATAGAATTTAGAAATTTAGAGGAGTTGCATTTATCCGAAGAAAATTATGAAAAATTTAAAAGAATATTAGATTATCCCTATGGTCTAATTTTAGTAGTTGGTCCAACAGGTTCTGGTAAAACTACTACTTTACACGCAGCACTAAAATATTTAAATAAACCTAATAGAAAAATATGGACTGCGGAAGATCCTGTAGAAATAGTTCAAGAAGGATTAAGACAAGTACAAGTTAATCCTAAAATAGGTTTAACTTTTGCTAGAGTTTTTAGATCTTTTTTAAGAGCTGATCCAGATATTATTATGATTGGTGAAACAAGGGATCAGGAGACTGCTCATACTTTAATAGAGGCCTCTTTAACAGGACATTTAGTATTAACAACCCTTCATACTAACAGTGCTCCTGAAACAGTAACACGTCTTTTAAATATGGGAATTGATCCCTATAATTTTGCTGATGCCCTTCTTGGAGTATTAGCTCAAAGATTAGCTAAAAGACTTTGTCCTAAATGTAAAAAGCCTTACAAACCTAATAAAGAAGAAATTGAAAGAATAAAACGAGAATATGGTTATCATCCTTTAAGACCTCTTAATGAGAAATTAATAGAAACTGCTACCTTTTTTGAACCAGTAGGATGTTCTGAATGTAATTACACAGGATTTAAAGGAAGATTTGCTATACATGAATTATTAATTCCAGATGATGAAATCAAAACACTAATAATAAAAAATGCTCCTGCTAATGAAATACGTGATTTAGCTATGCAAAAAGGTTTTCTTACTTTGAAACAAGATGGTATCTTAAAAGTATTAAAGGGAGAAACCACTTTAAAACAAGTTTTGGCTGTAACAGTCAGATAATTTTTTCTACCAAAAATGGATCCTACAGTAATTAAAAAAATCCTTCAATTTAAAAATAATCAGATTTTATGGGTAGAAGATATTGTAGCTAAAGAAACTAAAATAAAGATTTTTATAAATGATGAAGAAATAATTTCTCTTTCTGCAACCCCTCTTCATATAAAAGAATTAGTTACGGGGTTTTTTTTAACTGAAAATATAATAAAGGGAAATTGGTGTCCTCAAGAAATGGAAATTATTGAAGATAAAGAAGAAATTAAAGTTAAAGTATATTCAGATGGCTCTTTAGATCTTACTGGAAAAATTATACCTTCCGGGTGTATGGCTTCTTACAGTTTTTTAAGAAATATTCCCCAAAAATACGAAGACAATTTTAAAATTGATATAGAAAACCTTTTTAATCTTTTTAAAGAATTTCAAAAAAACTCTGAATTATATAAAACTACAGGATGTATTCATTATTGCGCTCTTGCCGATAACAAGGAAATTTTCTTTTTAGCTGAAGATATAGGAAGACACAATGCAGTAGATAAAGTAATTGGTTATGCTTTTTTAAACAAAATACCTTTAGAAAATAAAATAATTCTTACCAGTGGAAGAATTTCTTTTGAAATGGTATTAAAAGTAGGAAACTTCAAAGTTCCTATTATAGTAAGTAGAGCTGCTCCTACTTCCTTAGCTATTGAACTAGCCGAAAAGATTGGATTAACAGTTATTGGATTTCTTAGAGGAAATAGATTCAATATTTATACCTATCCCTATAGAGTGATGATTTAAAAATGGGAATTTCTTTAGGATTTTTTGGAGCTGCAAAAGGTGTCACGGGAAGTTGTTTTTTATTAGATATAAGAGGGTCAAAACTTTTAATAGATTGTGGTTTATTTCAAGGTATAGAAAGTTCCAAAAACTATAATGCACTTCCTTTTAATGTTAAAGAAATTCCTTATTTAATTTTAACTCATGCTCACATAGACCATTGTGGAAGACTTCCTGTTTTGGTAAAAGAAGGATTCCAAGGGGAAATTATTTCTACCAAACCTACATCACAAATAGCAAAAATTATGCTCCTTGATGCAGCTAAGGTAATGAGAGAACACTACAAAACCCTCTATCGAAAATCTATAAGAAAGGGCTTGGATTTACCCCCTGCTCCTCTTTATGATGAATATGAGGTAATAGAAACTTTTAATTATTTCAAAATTTTTGTAAATTATAATAAACCGCTTCTTCTAGAAAATAAGATAAAAATTATTTTTAAAGACGCTGGCCATATTCTTGGATCTGCTTTCGTAGAGATAGAAGATCTTGAAACATCAACGAAAATAACTTTTTCTGGTGATTTAGGAAATAAAAATAAACCTATAATAAGAGACTTTTCTTATCCTGATTCCACTAATTTTTTAATAATTGAAACTACTTATGCTGATAGAAATCATAAATCTTTTGAAGAATCTAAAGCTGAACTTTTAGAAGCTATTTTAGAAACATTTAAGAAGGGAGGAAATGTTCTTATTCCAACTTTTGCATTAGAAAGAGCTCAAGAGATTTTATATGTATTACGTGAATTTTATGAAGAAGGCCTTTTACCAAGATGTCAAGTATTTTTAGATAGCCCCTTAGCTATTAAAGCAACCAAAATTTTTAAGGATAATCCAGAATTCTACGATGAAGAAACTTTAAATATCTTCAATAAAAAAGACCCTTTTGACTTTCCATATCTTATTTTAACTGAAGACATAGAAGAGTCAAAAAACATAAATAATGTCAAGTCTGGAGCTATAATAATAGCAGGTAATGGAACTTTAACTGGTGGGAGAATTCTTCATCATTTGAAAAATAATTTATGGAGAGAGGAATGTAGCCTCATTTTTGTAGGATTTCAACCGAAAGGAACCTTAGGAAGACATATTATTGATGGAACAAAAAAAATTCACCTTTTTGGGGAAGAAATTAATGTTAAATCAAAGATCTATACTATTAATGGATTTTCTTCACATGCTGGTCAAAACGAATTAATTGATTGGATTTCCAAATTTGATAAAGTAGAAAAGTTATTTTTAGTACATGGAGAAATTGAAAAAATGGAAATTTTTAAAGAGTTTCTCTTAAGAGAATATAAAGAAAAATTTAAAGAGATATATATTCCTTCTTTAGGTGAATATGTGAATCTTTTATAAATATTCCACCCTATTTAATTTACCTGTCAAACTTCCAAAAATAGGTAATTTTCCTTTAAGTTCTAAAGGATATCTTTCTTTTTCTAAAAGAAATATCTCTACTTCGGAAGACCTTTTAAGTAATTCACTTTTTTCAGGTAAATATACATTTATTTTTAAACACATTTTTTTATCTTTCAAAAAATTACATTCTAATTTTTTATCAAAATTAAGTTTCACATATTCTCTGCTTTTTTTAACATAAATTGGAAGTTCCTTTTTAGGATAAGAAAAATAGTCTATAAAAAAAGAAGTGATAAAAGAAGAAAGTTCATCATAAATAGGAAATTTTACAAAAATTTCTTCCGGAGCTTTAATATCAGGGAGAAGTTTTTGAAGAACTATTTTATTGGATTCTTTTTTAAAATAAAGTATTCTTTTTCTTTTTTTATTCTTTTCTTCTGAATATATTATACTCATCTCAGGGTAACCCTCATTATCAACCCAAGTTTCCCATTTCGCATAAAATGGGAAAATTGATTTTACAATTCCTAAGCTATAAACAATTGCTATGTATTTATCTGGAAGAATTTGAATTTGTGACTCCCCCACTTTAAAAGGTCCCCAGTAAATATCATAAAAAAGTTTAACTTTTTTTACTTCACAATTTCCTTGAGATATTAGAATTAAAAAAAATCCTATCAAAATAAAATATCTGATCATTTTTCTTGATTATTTTTTTATTAAAACAATTTTTAATTAAAAGTAAAGGTTGAAAATCAAAAATTTTAGAATATATTAATAAAACTCTTAATTTTGTGGAGGTTAATATATGTCAAAAATTTGTGAAATCTGTGGAAAAAGACCTCATGCAGGAAATAAAATAAGTCACTCTGGTAAGAAATCTACCAGATGGTGGTATCCTAATATTCAAAAAGTTAGGATAAAATTACCTGATGGAAGGATAAAGAGGGTAAAGATTTGTACTAGATGTTTAAAGGCTGGAAAAATTCAAAAAGCTATAAGCTAAGCAAATTTTCTTTCTACTCTTAAAACTCCCTCTACTTTAAAAATATTAGAAATAATTTTTTCTAAATGATTTTTATCAGTTACTTCTATATAAAATTCAAAATAAGCTTTTTTATCAGAAGTAGTTCGTACTTCTGCTTTCAAAATATTACTCTCTGCAGTAGCAATAGCAGAAGAAATACTAGCTAAAAGCCCTTTTCTATCTATACAAACTACAGATAAATGAACTGGATAGATATTATTATTATAAAGCCCCCAATGTACTTCAATAAATCTTTCCATATCTAAATCCTTTAAATTTGGACAATCTGTTCTATGCACAGATATTCCCTTACCTCTCGTAATATATCCCACAATTTCATCTCCAGGAATAGGTTTACAACACTGAGCTAAATGAAAAAGAATATCCTTTGTACCATCAACTACAATTATATCTTTAGGAGGTTCAAAAATTTTAGATTCCTCTAAAATTCCTTTAGAACTTTCTAATGGCCTTTCTTCTTCTACAGAAAATAAACCTGTTTTTTCTCCAAAAATTTTAACTATATGCTTAGCTGAAATTTTTCCACTTCCTAAATTATAAAAAAGTTCCTCTAAATTTTTAACCTTAAATATATCGTTTAATTCTGAACTATTTTCACTTTCTTGAATAAAAAAATTTAAAGAAATTTTATATTTTTTAAGTTCTTTATACAACAATTCTTTTCCTAAATTAATAAGCTTTTCTTTTTCTTCTTTTTTGAACCAATTTTTAATTCTACTTTTAGCTCTTGCAGTAACAACAATTTTTAACCAATCTCTACTTGGTTTTTGAGAGGGTGAGGTTTCTATTTTGACTATATCTCCAGTTTGAAGCTTATAATCTAAAGGCACTAATTTTTCATTAACAAAAGCTCTCACGCATCTATTCCCAACCTCAGTATGAATAGCATAAGCAAAATCAAGAGGAGTTGCTCCTACAGGAAGTGTAATTACATCTCCCTTAGGAGTAAATACATATATTTCATCAGGAAAGAGATCTAATTTTAAAGATTCTAAAAATTCTCTTGGATGTTTAAGTTCTTTTTGTAATTCAATTAATTTATTAAGCCACTCTAAATATTTATAATGTTCATATTTAGAAGACCAAAAGCCTTCTTTATAAAGAAAATGAGCAGCTATTCCTTCATTAGCAATTTTATCCATATATTCTGTTCTGATCTGTATTTCAATTTTCTTACTTTCAGGCCCAAGTACTGTAGTATGAAGACTTTGATACATATTAGGTTTAGGAAGACTTATATAGTCTTTTATTCTCCCTGGAACCGGAGTCCATAAAGCATGAACTAAGCCTAAAGTTTTGTAACATTCTTCTACAGTATTCACTATTATTCTAAAGCCAATTAAATCATAAATTTGATCAAGGTCATCAATGGTAAGATTATATTTTTCAAGCTTTTTATATACACTGTAAAGGTGTTTAACTCTTCCTAAAACTTTTCCTTTTATATTGTGTTTTTCTAATAATTCTTCTAACTGATTTTTAATCTTTTCTACATATTCTTTTGCTGCTACAACCCTTTTGTTAACCTCTATTTTTAATCTTTCATATTCTTTAGGGTGCAAATATTTAAAAGCCAAATCTTCTAATTCACATTTAACCCAGTCTATACCAAGTCGTCCAGCAAGAGGGGCATAAATTTCTAATGTTTCTTTAGCAATTTGTTCTTTTTTATATTTAGGTTGGAATTCTAAGGTTCTCATATTATGTAGTCTATCTGCTAATTTTACTAAAATCACTCTTAAATCCTTTGACATAGCAAGAATTATTTTTCTTAAAGTTTCAGCTTGAGTAGCTATTTTATCTACTGAACCCGGAAGACTCTTAAGTTTTGTTACTCCATCTACAATAAAGGCTACTTCTTCTCCAAATTCTTTTTTTAGTTCATCCAAGCTTATTTGTGAATCTTCTATAACATCATGAAGTAAACCAGCAGCTATAGTAGGAAGATCAAGTTTCATCTTAGTTAAAAGATAAGCAACTTCTATGGGATGAGATAAAAATGGTTCTCCTGATTTTCTCATTTGTCCTTTATGTAAACGTGCAGCCCATTCATAAGCTTTTTCTACTAAATGAGTATTACAACCCGGTAAATAACTTTGTATTTCATCTAAAATTTTACTTAAGGTAGTCATCTTAATAATAAATTTAAGCTCTATTTGATTTTTTTACAAGGAAATCAATTTTATATGAGATTTAAAATGCTTTTTTTAATATATTCAACGGTAAGACCATATTTTTCTTTTAAAGTATAAAGATCTCCATGTTCAATAAATTTATCGGGGAGTCCTATTCTTTTTACAATCGCAGGAACTTGATTATCTATTAATAATTCACAAATAGCTCCTCCGAACCCCCCTATTAAAGTATTTTCTTCCAGCGTAACAATTTTTCCTGTTTTTTTAGCAAAATCTAAAATTAATTTTTCATCTAAAGGTTTAACAAATCTTGCATTAATAACAGCAACTGAAATACCTTGTTTTTCAAGATCTTCTGCAACCTTAAGAGCTTGATATACCATATTCCCAATTCCTATAATTGTTATATCTTTTCCATCTTTCAACAATTCTGCTTTACCAAAGGGAATTTCTTTAAACTTCCAATCCAAAGGAACTCCCTCTCCTAAACTTCTAGGATACCTAATAGCTACTGGACCTGGATATTTTAATGCACTATAAAGCATATGTTGAAGTTCATTTTCATCTTTAGGTGCCATAACCGTCATATAAGGAATAATTCTTAAATAAGAAAGATCAAAACTTCCATGATGAGTAGGACCATCTTCCCCTACTAAACCTCCTCTATCAATTGCAAAAATTACTTTAACTTTATTTAAAGCTACATCATGAATAATCTGATCGAAGGCCCTTTGCAAAAAGGTAGAATAAATAGCACATACAGGAATAAATCCCTCTAATGCTAAACCTACTGCAAAAGTTACTGCATGCTGTTCACATATTCCTACATCAAAAAATCTTTCAGGATATTTTTCTGAAAAACTCTTTAATCCTGTTCCAAGCCTCATTGCTGCAGTAATTGCTATAAGCCTTGGTTCCATTTCAGCTAATTTAAGAATGGTTTTTTCAAACACTTCAGTATAAGTTAAAGCTGTGGAGGTTGCTTTTAAGACTTTTCCTGTAGAAATTTCGAAAGGTCCCACTCCATGAAAAGTTTCTGGATCATTTTCTGCGTAGGGATACCCTTTTCCCTTTTTAGTGATTACATGAACTAATAAAGGGCCTTCCATATTTTTTATATTATTAAAAATTTCAATAAGTGTTTCTAAATCATGTCCGTTAAGGGGCCCGATATATTCAAAGTTAAGTGCAGTAAATAGCGCCCCCGGGGTAATTATCAATTTAAAAAATTCCTCTCCTTTTTTCAAAAAACTAATAAAACTATCTCCTCCTGGAAACTTATGAGCTATCTTTTCAACTTCCTTTTTAATAAATCTGGTTAAATTCCCTGTTAACCTTTTGGATACAAAGGAAGAAAAAGCACCTACACTTGGAGAAATACACATTTCATTGTCATTTAACACTACTATCAAATTTTCTTTTTGAAAACCTGCATTATTTAATGCTTCAAAAGCAAGACCTGCAGTAATAGCACCATCTCCAATTACTGCAATAACCTTATGCTTTTCTTTTTTTAATCTTAAAGCTGTTGAGATCCCAAGCCCTATCGAAATAGAAGTACTGCTATGACCTGTATCTATAACATCATGTGGACTTTCTTCCCTTTTTGGAAATCCTGCAAGACCTCCATATTTTCTTAAGGTTATAAACTGATTTCTTCTACCTGTAATAATTTTATGAGTATAACATTGATGACCTACATCCCAAATTATTTTATCTTCAGGAGAATTAAAGACATAATGAAGAGCTATTGTCAATTCTACTACTCCAAGATTAGGAGCTAAATGGCCACCATTTTTAGAAACTACATCAATAATATATTTTCTTATTTCTTCAGCTAGAACCTTTAAATGAGAAATTTTTAATTTCTTCAGATCTTCTGGAGAATTTATAGTTTTTAAAAATTTCATATTAATATACTCTATGAAGTAAAAACTCAGCTATACTTTTTAAAGGAATTCCTCTTTCTTTAAAAGGTATTAAAGATAAAATTGCCTTTTCTGTATATTTTTTTGCTAATTCTTTTGTTTTTTCTATTCCTATAAGTTGAGGATAGGTTAATTTTTGTTTTTTAATATCAGAAAAAATTTTTTTACCTAATTTTTCTTCATCTCCTAAAATATCTAAAAGATCATCTATTATTTGAAAAGCATATCCTAAATTTTTCCCATAAGAGGATAATGCTTTCAATTCTTTAGAAGTGGCTCCTCCAAGTAAAGCTCCGCTTACAATAGAGGCTTCAATTAATTTAGCTGTTTTATTGAAATGTATCCACTTTAAAATTTTAGAATTTCCTTTTTTACCTTCCATAATAAGATCAACCATTTGGCCACCTACCATTCCCTCAAATCCTACAGCTTTAGAAATAAAATGAATTGCTTTTAAGAGCTTAATTTTATTGTTTATATTTTTTACTAAATCTGGATGGGTAAAAAAATAAAAAGCCAGGGCTTGAAGACCGTCCCCAGCTAATATAGCAGTTGCTTCATCAAAAGCTTTATGACAAGAAGGTTTCCCTCTTCTAAAATCGTCATTATCCATACAGGGAAGATCATCATGAATCAAAGAATAAGTATGAATACATTCTATACCTGCAGCAAATAAAAGAATTTTTTCCCACTCTCCTCCCACTACTTCACAACCTGCCAAACATAAAATTGGCCTTATTCTTTTACCACCAGCAAAAAGACTATATTTACCAGCACAAATAACTCTTTCAGCGTAATTTTTCTCAGAGGGAAAATACCTTTCTAAGACTTTTTCTATTTTTTGGCTTTTTTCTTTTAGATAAGAATCTAAATCAAACTTATTTTGAACCATTCTTTAAGATTTCATAAGCTTTTTCAAGACTTTCTAATCTAAATCCTTCTTTTTCCTTTAAAATTACTTCAACTCTTGTTCTAGCCTTTTTTAATTTTTCTTCACAAAAATGAATTAATCTTAATCCTTCCTCATATAGACTAATAGCCTCTTCTAAATCAATATCCTTATTTTCAAGTTGCTTTAAAATTTGCTCAATTTTTTTTAAAGCTTCTTCAAAACTCAATTTTTCATATTCCTTCATTTTATTCCCCCACCTCTTTCACTTCTACCAAAAGTTTACCTTTATATAACTGAATTTCTAAAAGTTCTCCCTTTTTTACTTCCTTTGCCTCTTTTACAATCTTACCTTCTGGATAATATTTTACTATACTATATCCTCTTCTTAATATATTTAAAGGAGAAAGGGTATTTAAAATTTGAAATAAATTTTTAATCTTTTTTTCTTTTTCTTCAAAAAAATCGTTAATTATATATAAAAATCTAGTTCTTAAAAATTTAAGTTTTTCTTCATTGATTTTAATTTTTTCCTGGGGATGTCTTTTCCTTAATAAATTTTTTATTTCTAATATTCTTTTTTCTTTAAAAGATAGATGTTTTTCTATTTCTAAAAGGAGTTTGTGAAAAAGTTCTTTTAAGTTTTTTTCAATTAAGTAAATTTTTTTAAAGGGATTTTTATCCTCAAGTAAAATTTTACTTTCATAAATTTTTCTTTCTCTTGTAGAGATTATAATTTCTAATAGTTGAGCATATTTCTTTTTATAAAGTTTTTGTTTATATAGAATCTCTTCTTTATTTGGGATAATTTCTTCAGCAGCAGCTGAAGGAGTTGCACATCTTTTATCAGCTATTAAATCACAAATAGTATAATCTATTTCATGTCCCACTGCAGAAACTACCGGAATTTTAGAATCTTTTATTCCAAGAATTATTTCTTCTGTATAAAAGGGAGCGAGATCTTCGAAAGAACCTCCCCCGCGAGTGATAATTATTATTTCTACATCCTTAAAATAAGTATTGATATCTTTAATAGCTTGCACAATTTCTTTTTCTGCCCCCTCTCCTTGAACTCTCACCGGATAAATAAGTATCTCTATATCCCACCTATTATAAGAAATTTTTAAGAAATCTTGTAAAGCTGCTCCGAAAAGCGAAGTAATAAGAGCAATTTTATGTGGATAAGAAGGTATCTCTTTTTTTCTATTGGGATCAAAAAGATCTCTATATTTTTTAATAAGTTCTTCTTTTTTTAAGATAAGTATTCCTTTTCCAAGCGGTTCAATTCTTCTTACAATAAAATAACATTCACCAGAACGAGGATAAAAATTGAGCTTTCCTAAACATAAAACTTTTAGTCCATCTTTAAGATAAGGCGTAATAGTAATATCCCTTTGAGAACTAAAAATTAAAGCTTTAAGAGACGCTTCTTCTTCTATTAAACTAAAATAAATATTCCCATTAGGACTGTATCTTAGATTTGCAATTTCTCCTTCTATCCATAATACAGGAAAGTTCTTCTCTATGATATTTTTTAAGTCTTCAGTTATTTCTTTTACAGAATAATATAATTTTTGCTTTTCTTCCCAAAGAGGAGAGATTTTTTCTAGTTCCTTCATATTAGTATGTAATTTTATCACTATTATAATTATTTACTACTTTAAAGGACAATCTTGACCTTGATTATAGAATTTTATAAAATAATTTTATGGAAAAGGAAAGATTAGTTCCTGATACAAGTATTTTTACTAATCCGGATATTTACATCCAATTCGGAAAAAATCCTTCTGATTCTTTTACCAATTTTCTTTTAATGGTTGCAGAACTTGAAGGAGAAATTACTGTCTACATTCCTACCTCAGTTTTTGAAGAATTAAAACGTATGTTAATTAATTTACACTTACCTCCTAAAGCTCGTTCTGTTCTCAAAGTAAAATCTCCCAAAAAATATGAACTTTATATACCTGCATTTTTAATGTATGAATTCATTGAAGAAATTCGTAATAGAATTAATAAAGGCCTGAGAGTTGCAGAAGAGGCAGTTAAAGCTTCTATTTATAAACAACCTGAAGAAGTTTTAAGATTTTTAAGAAAAAGATATAGAGAGGTATTGAGAGAGGGTATTGTGGACAGTAAAGAAGATCTAGAAATAATACTTCTTGCTTTAGAACTTGATGCTTTAGTTCTTTCTGCTGATAAGGGGGTTTTAAATATGGCAGATAAATTGGGACTAAGATATTTAGAACCTAAAGATATAAAAGATACTTTGGAAGGTTTTAAAATCTGGTGAATTATTTTATTTCCATATCTTTAAACATAATTTCTTGTAATATAATTTCACTTAAATCTTTAACTAAAAGTCTCAATGCTTCCTCCCTTCCTGGATCAATAAGACTTACTGTTACAGTAGGAATACGATAAATCTCATATCTATTTAAGGTTCCTTCTAGAATAATTTCATTTTTTTCTTTATTTATAAGCTTATATTTACCTTCAAAACTAATCCTTCTTTCTTTAGTTTGAATAAATGTTTCATATGCTACAGGTTCTAGATATACCTTAGTTACTTCACCTTTCAAGATGAGATCTGCTTTAGCTTCATTATATACTGGGATAAGAAACTTACCCTCAGCAAATTTATGTCTTAGTTCATAGGCAAGCATTTCTCCTAAGCCACTTTCAGAAGTAAAATTTTTCCAGGGAGCAATATAAATGGTTTTCCAGTGAGATTTAAAATAAACAGGACTTTCATAAAATTGATAACCACAAGAAATAATAACTATATTAAGCCACAACAAAATTGATAAGTTTCTTAGGGACATATACCACCTTTTTTAAAGTTTTACCTTCTAAGTACTTCAAAACTTTAGAACGAGTTTTAGCTATTTCTATAATTTCTTCTTTTGCAAGTATAGCAGGAATCTCAATTTGATCTCTCAATTTCCCATTTACTTGAATAACTAAAACAAAAGTCTCTTCTTCCAAAAGATTTGTTTCGTATTCAGGAAATTTTTCTAAAGAAATAAATGTTTTGTTCCCAAGTTCTTCCCATAACTCTTCTGCAAGATGAGGACATACAGGAGAGAGAAGAAGAAGAATTTTTTCAAAACATTCTTTTAATACTTTTTTTGCAATACCATCTTCCAGTGAAATTTGTTTTAAAGAGTCTTGTAAAAAGTTCAAAAATTCCATTATGCTGGCAATAGCTGTATTAAAATGGAGCCTCTTTTCTAAATCTTCTGAAACTTTTTTAATAGTTTGATGAAGTTTTCTTCTCAATTTTAATAATGGTTCAGATAAATTATTAAATTCTTCAGAAAAATATTTTATTTCCTTCAATTGAGAAGAATATTCGGTTATTAAGCTATAAATTCTTTTCAAAAATCTAAAAGCACCTTCTATACCGTGATCACTCCACTCCAGATCTTTTTCCGGAGGAGCAGCAAAAGCTATAAAAAGTCTTACAGTATCAGCTCCATATTTTTCAATCATATAATCAGGATCAACAATATTGCACTTACTTTTAGACATTTTTTCAAATTTGCCTACTATCACCTCTTTTCCGCAATTTTCTTTTTTACACCTACCCTCTTTAGAAACTTCTTCAGGATAAAGCCAACCATGAACAGGACACTTATAAGTTTCTTTTATTACCATTCCTTGAGTAAGTAAATTATTAAAAGGCTCATCTAATTCAATATATCCCAAATCTCTTAATACCTTAGTAAAAAATCTAGCATATAATAAATGCAAAATAGCATGCTCAATACCTCCGATATATTGATCAACAGGAAGCCAATACTTTATATCCTCTTTATTAAAAGGTTCTGTATAATCAGGACATGCAAATCTTGCAAAATACCAAGAAGATTCTACAAAGGTATCAAAAGTATCTGTTTCTCTTTTAGCAGGGCTTCCACATTCTGGACAAAGTGTATTTACAAATTCAGGAAGATCAGGAAGAGGAGATCTTCCTGATGAATCTATTTGAGCATTAAGAGGTAAAACTACCGGAAGATTTTCTATTTTTTCGGGCACTATTCCACATTTTTCACAATAAATCATAGGGATTGGACACCCCCAATACCTTTGCCTAGAAATTCCCCAATCTCTTAGTCTATAGGTAATTTTTCTCCTTCCCAATCCTTTCTTTTCTAAAAGATCTGTAATTTCAACCTTACCTTTAACACTATCTATTCCTGAAAAAGGTCCAGAATTTATCATTATACCATCTTCTTCATAAGCTCCTTCCATTTTAGAAGGATCTAAAGTTCTATCGTAGGGATGGATGACAACCTTAATTGGAAGGTCGTATTTTTTAGCAAATTCAAAATCTCTTTGATCATGAGCAGGCACGCACATAATAGCTCCGGTTCCATATTCCATAAGAACAAAATTAGCAATAAAAACAGGAAGTTTTTCTTGAGTTAAAGGATGAATGGCATATGTATCCAAAAATATACCCTCTTTTTCTACTAACCCTGATTCTATTTTTTTCCTTTCTTTTCTTCCCTTTTCTATAAACTTTTCTAATTTATTTTTAAATCCTTTTTTTTCTGCTATTTCTGTAGCTAAAGGATGTTCTGGAGAGATACTCACAAAAGTTGCTCCATAAAGGGTGTCAGGTCGGGTGGTATAAACAATAAGATCTTTTTCTATTTCAGGAAGATAAAATTTAATTTCTGCACCTTCACTTTTCCCTATCCAATTTCTTTGCATTGTAATTACTTTTTCAGGCCAATGACCTTCCAGTTTTTTCAAATCCTCTAGAAGTTCTTCTGCATAAGCAGTTATCTTTAAAAACCATCCATCCATTTCTTTAAAGCTTACTTCTGTTCCACATCTCCAGCACCCTCCATCTTCTACTTGTTCATCAGCAAGTACTGTATGACATGAAGGGCACCAATTTACTAATGTCCTTTTTCTATAAGCAAGCCCTTTTTTATACATTTCTATAAAAAACCGTTGCTCATGTTTATAATATTCTGGATCACAAGTTGCAAATTCTCTATCCCAATTATAGCTAAACCCAAGCCTTTTCAGTTGTTTTTTCATATATTCTATATTAGAATAAGTCCATTCTGCTGGATGGATACCATGTTTAAGAGCAGCATTTTCAGCAGGAAGCCCAAAAGCATCCCATCCCATTGGATGAAGAACATTATAACCTTTCATTCTTTTTACCCTTGCTAATATATCTCCTAAAGTATAATTTCTAACATGGCCCATGTGAATTTTCCCAGAAGGATAAGGAAACATTTCTAATACATAGTATTTAGGTTTTTGAGGATCTGTTTTTACTTCAAATACCTTTTTTTCTTCCCATAGTCTTTGCCATTTCGCTTCAATGAGAGAAAAATCATATTTTTTCATAAAAATTCCCCCTTTTATAAATCATTGTAAGTAAATATTTTTAATTATTGCTTCTCCAAATTCTGAACATGTAACTTCTTTAGCATTTTCTAATTGTCTAGCAAGATCATAAGTAACAATTCTTTGTTGAATAGTTTGGGAAATAGCTTTCCATATAAGTTCTGCAGCTTCTTTCCAACCAATATATTCTAATAACATTTTACCTGAAAGAATTAGTGAGGAAGGATTAACTTTATTAAGTCCTGCATATTTAGGAGCTGAACCATGAGTAGCTTCAAAAATTGCATATCCATCTCCGATATTAGCCCCTGGAGCCATTCCCAATCCTCCAACCTGAGCTGCAAGAGCATCAGAAAGATAATCTCCATTTAAATTAGGAGTAGCAAGAACACTATATTCCTCTGGTCTTAAAAGTACCCACTGAAACATAGCATCAGCAATTCTGTCTTTTATAATTATAACACCTTTAGGAATCCCCGATGGATATTTTTCAAAAACCTCATCTTCTCTTACCGTGTTTTCAGGAAATTCTTTTTCAGCTACTTCATAACCCCAATTTCTAAAAGCCCCTTCTGTATATTTCATTATATTCCCTTTATGAACAAGTGTTACACTAGGAAAGTTATTTTCTAAAGCATATTTTATAGCTTTTCTCACTAAACGGTAAGTATTAAACTTACTAATAGGTTTAATCCCGATTCCAGAATCTTCTCTGATTTTTTTCCCAAAATTTTCTTTTATAAACTCTATAAGCTTTTTAGCTTCAGGAGAATTTGCAGGATACTCAATACCAGCATAAACATCTTCAGTATTTTCTCTAAAAACTACCATATTTACCTTTTCTGGATGTTTTACAGGTGAGGGAGTACCCGGAATCCACTTTATAGGTCTTATACAGGCATAAAGATCTAATACCTGTCTTAAAGTCACATTAAGACTTCTAAAACCTCCTCCAACAGGAGTAGTAAGAGGTCCTTTTAAAGCAACTATACATTCTTTTATAAGATTAAGGGTTTCATCTGGTAAATAACTTCCTGTTTCTTTAAAAGCTTTTTCTCCAGCTAATGCCTCTTTCCAGATAATCTTTCTTTTTCCATTATAAGCTTTGTAAATAGCTGCATTTAAAACTTCTAAAGTAACTCCCATTATCTCAGGCCCAATTCCATCTCCCTTGATAAAAGCAATCTCAGGATCATCAGGAACATTTAGAGTGAAATCAGAATTAAGACTTATTTTTCCCATTTTTCTCCCCTCTTTTTATAAAAATTTCTTAAAATCTTAATCTATGCAAAAAGTTTTGACAAGATTGAAATTCTCTATATAATTTTAAGTGATGCATCTATTAGAGGAAATTAAAAAATATTTTATTTACTTAAGTGAACTTGGAATAGATTTTTTTCCTTTCAATGAAAATTTAAATAAGTTTTTAAAAAATAATAATTATTTATCTATCAATAATATAGAAAGAATTAAAAATTCTCTCTTAACTTGCAAAAAATGTACTCTTCACAGAATAAGAAAACAACCTATTTGGGGAGGAGGAAATGAGGAGGCTCAACTTATGATTATTAGTGAATATCCTGATAGAGATGAAGATTTCTATGGGAGACCTTTTGCAGGCAGCTCTGAAGAAATTCTTAAAAAAATGCTTTCTGCTATAAAATTAAGAATGGAAGATTTTTTCATTACTCATGCTGTAAAATGTAAAACTCCTGGAGGAAGACCACCTGAATCAGATGAGATTTTAGCTTGTAAATCCTATCTTCTAAATCAAATAAAACTTTTAAACCCAAAACTAATTTTAGCTTTCGGTTTTACTCCTCCAAAGATATTTTTTGAGAATAATCCTGCTTTTTCTTCTATAAGAGGAAATTTCATAAAAATAAAAGATTCAATTGTTCTTTTTACCTATCATCCTAACTATATAATTAAGAATCCCATTGTTAAACGATTAATATGGGAAGATTTGCAAAAATTTAGGAAATTTTATGAAGAAATTTTCCAAAATTTTTAAATTTTTTTTATTTATAATTCTTCTTTTTCAAACTTCAGAAATCTTTTGTAGGGAAGATAAAATATATTTAGTAAAAATAGATGCTCCTATTACTCCTGTAATTGCTAATTTTTTAATATATAGTATTGATTTAGCAAATAAAAATAAGGCAAGAGCTTTAATTATTGAATTAGATACACCAGGAGGTCTTGTTGATTCCACGAGAGAAATTGTAAAAGAAATTTTAAAAAGTGATATTCCTATCATTGTTTATGTAAGTCCTTCTGGTGCAAGAGCAGCCTCTGCAGGCACTTTTATTCTTCTTGCTTCACATTTAGCAGCTATGGCTCCAGGAACACATGTTGGGGCAGCACATCCTGTAGAATTAACAGGTAAAGCAGATAAAAAGGTAATGGAAAAAATAGCTAATGATTTAGTTGCCTGGGCTAAAAACCTTGCCCAAATTAGAAAAAGAAATGAATCTTTTGCTGAAGAAGCAGTGAGAAAAAGTAAAAGTATTACAGAAACTGAAGCAATTAGAATTGGAGTTATAGAAATTATAGCTAAAGATCTAGAAGACCTTATCTCCTTAGCTCACAATAGAACCATTGCTATAAAAGAAAAAACAATTACTTTGAAATTAAAAAATTTTCCAATAGAAGAAATTAAGGAAGACTTGAAAACAAAGATATTAAAAATTCTTACCAATCCTAATTTAGTATATTTTCTTTTAATGCTTGGGCTTGCAGGTCTTTATTTTGAACTTTCACATCCAGGAACAATTTTCCCGGGAGTAATAGGAGCTATTTGTCTTATTCTTGCTTTGGTAGGACTTAGCATTCTTCCTATCAATTATGCAGGCCTGGCATTAATAATTTTGTCTGGAATTTTATTTTTTTTAGAACTTCAGATAGTCTCTCACGGATTACTTACATTAGCAGGAATTATTTGTCTTTTTTTAGGTTCTATCATGCTTTTTGGTAAAAATCCACCTGCTCTTAAAGTATATCAACCCTTTCTGTATACAGTAATTCTAACATTTTCTGGAATTTTAATTGGTATTACCTATTTAGCTATAAAAACTATCAGAAAAAAACCTGTCTCAGGAAAAGAAGCTCTTATTAATAAAATAGGAAATGTAGTGGAAGATATAAGTTTAGAAGGAGGTAAAATATTTGTAGAAGGAGAAATATGGAGAGCTGTTGCAGATGAATTCATTCCTAAAGGTACTAAAGTAATAGTGACTGAAAAAAAGGGTTTAACTCTAAAAGTAAAACCAGTGAAAAATAATGTTTAAATTTTTAGTGCTTTTACTACTTTTTTCTATTTTTTTATATGGAAAAACCGGATTTACTGAAAAAACAGAAAATTCGGGTAATTTAGCTTGTGATATTGGCTATTTTTATCAAAATAGTTCAAATTTTTTTATAGAATTGGAAGGATTTCAAGCCACTCCCCTTAAAGAAAAAACTATAGATATTTTAGGAAACATAAAAATTAAAGAAAGAACATATAAAAACCCTGTTGCCAAACTTAAAGTTAAATTATATTGGGGAGAAAATCTCGTGTTAAACTGGAAATCTTTAATTTTTGCTTTAACAGGAGTTTCAGAAACTTCTTTAAAGGATTTACAAATTGATAAATTACATGCTAAGATTTATGAAAAAGAAAATTATAAAGCTATAATATTTCCCCTTATTGAAAGCTCTGAAAATGGTTTTATACTTGTTTTTACTTCTAAGGATTTTTCAGTAGAGGAAATGATAGATATAATAAAAAAATTTCCTTTAAATAATTTCTGCTTAACCCCTTGATTTTAAGATTAATTCTTTCATTTCTTTTACTGCATCTCTTATTCCGATAAAAATAGCACGAGAAATTATACTATGACCTATGCTAAATTCTTCTATTTGAGGTATAGCAGCTACTGGACCTATATTTTCATAATTAAGCCCGTGCCCTGCATGAACTTCAAAGCCAAGATCTTTAGCCAGTCTTGCAGCTACTTCTATTTTATTAAACTCTTTTTCTCTTTCTTCATCTGATTTGGCTTCTGCATAAATTCCTGTATGAAGTTCCACAATTTGAGCTCCTGTTTTTTTAGCAAGTTTTAAGGTCTTTTCCTCAGGATTAATAAAAAGGCTCACTTTTATCCCTATTTTATTTAGTTCTTTAACTACCTTTTTAATTTCGTTTACTTTATCTTCTAAATTCATACCTCCTTCTGTGGTTATTTCTTCTATTCTTTCAGGAACTAAGGTGACTTGATAAGGTTTTAACTCTTTTGCAAATTTGATAAGTTCTTCATCCATAGCCATTTCCAAAATAAGCTTTGTTTTAATAATTTCTTTAATAATTTTAACATCTCTTTCTTTTATATGCCTTCTATCAAGTCTCAAATGAACTACTATTCCATCGGCACCTCCTAATTCTGCTAAAACTGCAGCATGCACAGGATCAGGGTATACAGTTTTTCTTGCCTCCCTTACTGTAGCTACATGATCCACATTTACTGCTAATTTTGCAGGCATATATTCCCTCCTTTTAATAAATTTTAAAACTTCCTCTTTTCCCTCTTCAAAAGCTATTTTTTTAAATAAATTTACCTCATTTTTTATCATAAGAGAAGGAGAAAATATTCCTTTTTCATGGTAATATCCCAATAAATGGATAAGTCCGTGAATAAGTAGCATAAGAAAATAATTTTTAAAATTAAGTTGAAACTTTTCTGCCTCTATTTTAGCTTGTTCTGAAGATACAATAATTTCTCCTAAAATATTGGAAATAGATAGATGATCTTTTATAAAAGAAAAAGATAATACATTTGTAGGATAAGGTTTACCGAGATATTTGGTATTTAATTCTTTAATATGTTTGTTATTGGTAATCACTATAGAAACCTCTTTTGAATAAATCCCCAAATAATGCAAAGCTTTATTAAGCTTTTTCTTTAATTCATTAACAAAATTTGATGAGATAAATTTTTTAGAATGTAAGGAAAAATAGACTGGCATTTATTTTTGTATTACCTTTTTAGCAAAAATTAAATAACCTGTATGAGCTACCATTCTATCTTCAGGCCTAAATCTTTCAGGATTTAGTTTGTATTCTCGTATAAGAATTTCTACTACTTCAATTTCTAAAAAAGGATATTTTTCAAGTTCAGTAAGGCATTGACAAACTTGATTAGTAGTAGGCACTAAAATACCTAAAGGATGACCACTTTTTAAAGCCTCCCAACTGGGTTTTATTAAATTCCAAGGTGTTTTCAAATCAAGAAAAATAGCATCTACTTCAGTTTCTTCAAATTTTTCTACTACTTCTACATTTTTAAAAATTACTCTGTGAGAGATTCCCAATTTTTTTAAATTTTTTTTAGCGATTTCTTGAAATCTAATTTCTTTTTCATAAGAAATTACCTTCCCTTCTTCTCCTACTATATATGCAAAAGCTGAAGTTAATGCCCCTGATCCACCTCCACATTCTATTACAACTTTCCCAGGAGATATATCAAGTTTCAATAAAATATATCCAATATCTTTTGGATAAATAATCTGGGTAACTCGTTCTATTTTTATTAAAAAGTCATAAAGAGTTGGTTTTAAAATATAAAACTTCTCCCCTTTTTCTCCGTAAATAATATCTCCATAATTTTTATTTATTAATTTTGCTAAGTTAATGAAATCTTTATGAGTATGAAAAACTAAATCTCTTATTTCTAAAAGATAAGATTTACCATCTGAAGTAAAAAGTAAGACATGATCTCCTTGTTTTAAAGGCATTTTTAAATTAGTAGAAATACTTTAAAGGCTTTATAAGTCATATACAGATCTCCTTTGTGAGAAATTTCAAAAGGAGAATGCATAGAAAGAAGGGGTGGTCCAGCATCTACTATATCCATTCCATAAGAGGCTAAATATTTAGCTACTGTTCCTCCTCCCCCCTCATCTACTTTCCCCATGGAACAAACCTGATATATTACTTTATTTTCATCCCAGTTTTTAAGTAACCAGGCTAAAAATTCCACATGTGCTTCATTTGCAAGATATTTTCCTCCATGACCTGTATACCTGCTTACCGCTATACCAAAGCCCATTTTAGCATCATTTAATTTATCATGAACTTCTATATAGTTAGGGTCAATACCAGCAGTTACATCTGCAGAAAGAGCTTTAGTATTAATCATTATATCTAAAAAGTTATCAGGATTTATAGGAATTCCAGATTTTTCCATCAAAAAATATATAATCTTTTCAAAAATTTTGCTTTTGGCAGAGGTATTCCCTTCTGAACCTATTTCCTCCTTGTCCATAAATAAAATTAAATTAGTATATTCTGGATCTTTTGCATCTAAAAATGCCTTTATTGAACAAAAAGCACAGATCCTATCATCTTGTCCATACCCTCCTATAAAAGCTTTATCTATCCCGACTTCACGAGCTGATCCAGCAGGAACTATATATAATTCAGCAGAAACAAAATCTTCTTCTTTAATTCCAAATTTTTCAGACAATATTTTAAGTAAATTAAGCTTTATTTTCTCTTTACCTTCTGTATCTTTAGATTCATTTTTTAAAGGAATACCGCCTACTAAAACATTTAATTTCTCTCCTGGGATGGCTTCCGCAATTTTTTTTTCTGCCTGAATTTTTTTGGCAAGATGCGGAAGGAGGTCACAAATAGTAAAAACAGGATCTTCTTTATCTTCCCCTATCACTATTTTTATCTTATCTCCGTTTTTTTTAGCTACTACTCCATGTAAAGCCAATGGTTGAGAAACCCAATGATATTTTTTTATGCCTCCATAATAATGAGTTTTAAAAAAAGCAAGATTACTATCCTCAAAAAGAGGATGAAGTTTTAAATCTAGTCTCGGAGTATCTATATGACTTACAATTATTCTCAAACCTTCTTTAAGAAACTTTTGGCCTATTTTCCAACAAGCTAAAAATTTATTTTTATAAATAAAATATCCTTTTTCAAAATTATTCTCCTCAAACCCATTTTCTTTTAATAATTTTTCTATGAATTCAACAGTCTCTCTTTCAGTTTTGACTTTTGAAAGAAACTCAATATATTCTTTTGAAAAAACTTCTAAATCCTTTTTTTCTTCCTCTGAAATAAACTCATACACATGTTTAGGAATATAACTCAATTCTTGCTCAATTTCTTTTATATTCATAATTTTTACCTCTTCTTTTATAAAGGAAATTTTTGATTTTAAAAATAGTCTAATTAATGTAAATGTCAACAACTTATAAAACATTAATTCTCTTGCATTTTCTAAAAAATATTTTTAATTAAAATTTCATTAAGGTAACTTATGAAAATTAAATTTATTTTTGATGAACAAAAAGAAGTAAAGGCTGAACTTTACAATACTGCTTGTGCAAGAGGAATATATGAAATTTTACCTATTGAATCAAAGGTCAATATTTGGGGTGAAGAATTTTATTTTTCTATACCTTACAAGTTTTCCCTTGATGAAACAGCAACTTTAGATGTAAAAGTAGGAGACATAGGGTATTGGCCTCCTGGTAAGGCCTTAGCCATATTTTTTGGCCCAACACCTGCCTCTTTAGATCAAAATCCTCGTCCTGCAAGCGAGGTTAATTTAGTAGGGAAACTCTTAGATTCCCCGGAAATATTAAAATCTCTATCTCCTAAAAAAGTTAAAATAGTTAGAGAATGAAATAATCTCCTTTCTTTTATTATAAGTAACTGCTAATAAAATACCTTTTGCCAATTTTTAATTTTAAAATGCCCTAATTAAAATTGTTGAGTTGAGTTGGATTTTCTTTCCTCTTTTTGCTGAATTTTCAATTGTTTATGTAATTGAATTCTAGTTTTCTGTCTTGCTCTTTCTCTTACACTCTGTCCAAACCCTCCCTTTGTAGCGTTTGACTCTTTAATCTCTTTAGCTTCGGAACTCACTTCTCTCCCTATTCCTGCACCTTGATAAGATTTATTACCTCCTTGATAGGGTAATCCTTTAGGACCCTTTGCATAAATAGGATTGCAAAGTAAAAAAATTCCAAATAAAACTATAACCCATTTTTTCATAACTCACCCCTCTTTTCAAATTTTTTTAAATTTTCATAAAAAGATTTAAATATTTCTGAAAAAATCATTATAATTAAAAATTTCTGAACTTCAATATAAGTTAATTTTAGCAATGCTTTTAGTAAAAGAAATAAGTTATATAATATTGAAGAATAAAACTAAAAGATGCGAAAAATAATACATTTTATTTTAAAACTTTTACTTTGGGGAATATCTGGCAACTTAAACACTATTTACGGTAATCTAAGAATTGAAGAAGCACTATTAACAGGAACAATAAGTATAGGGGCAACGAAAGAAGAAATAAAAAGTATAATAGGTGAACCACCTTTCTCTTTTTGTATTTATCGATTATCTACTCAAGATGGAATTTATGAACTTTGGGATTTTTCTCCCTATAAAAGTAATTTTTGCGGAGGTAATTGGTCAATAAATTATGCTTTAATATTTAAAAATGATAAATTAATAGAAATAAGGAAAGTAAATTCCATTGATGACTTACATCTTCCTTGATAATCTTTTTATTTACCTTTTAAACTTTGAAAATAAGGATTACTCTCACATACTTTTAACCAGTCACAATCACTACAACATCTCTTATACCATTCAGAAAATACCTCTGGAAGCTTTTGTTTTATATCATCCCATTTAAGTAATTTACTTTCTTCAATATTTAATAATTTTAATGCTATTTCATCTTGTTCTTTAACCTTTTTATCTGAGTTTTGATTATATTTGCATTTATTATTTTTAAGATGGGGACAACTTTTGCAAACCTCGTCTGAACCTTTTGTAATCTTTATTCCCTCTTGCTCAATTTTATTCAAAAGTTCTTTTAAATTTTTTATAAAAGCCTCATCGTATCCTTCACCCTGAAAAAATTGAAGACATATAAGATGATGACCTCTTAAATAAGGCATTTTCCTCTTACTTTTCCCTTTATGAATTAAGGATCAATATAATAGTTATAATAGTTATAATAGTAGGGTCTATAATAAGGCTTAAAAAAATATCGTGGATAATGATAATTATAAAATCTGATATAATCTCCTCTGTCTCTTAATAGCCCTCTAAAGGCAGGAGAATAGTAAAAATGATGATAAATGAAACGGTTTTTATAATTTTGATAAACTGGTGAGGTATAAATAGGAGGAGAACCGATCCAGATATGGATATGGATCTCTTTATGATCTGCAAATACTGAAGTTGGTAATAAAATTATCCCAATTAATAATAAAAAAATTATTTTTTTCACTTTTTTCACCCCCTAAAATAAAATTTACTCTTTAAAAATTTTTGTCAATAGGCTTTTAATTTGCAACTATTTTAGATTGTCAATTTTCATTTCCAATTTTGTTTTAAATATTTTAAGTAAAGCTCTTTCAATCTTATCATTTCATTTACAAACTCCTCTTTCTTAACACCCTTCCACTGGGTTATCTCAATATTTATACCTTTTGCCATACCCTCTGTTTTTATAAATTTAATATGCATATAAAACTCTGCTCCAAAATGAGGAACAAATCCTTTAGCCATCACCTTTATTGGTTCAGGAGGAGAGGAACAAACACTTCCTGCAGCTGGATCATATTTATAATGGATTGTAATTACTCCCCTTGATTTACTAACCCCTGCATCTACTATTGTAGGATAATTATAAGGATTAATATTCTTACATTTGAGATGAATTTCTTTAGCAGTTTCTAAAGCTATATCAAAAGCTTTATCATAAGAAATAATCTCTAAATTTTCTTCTACTTTTATATTTGTTCCAACACCTAAACAACTTGATAGAAAAACTAAAAATAAAGGAATAAACCACCTGTATACCCCATTCACATAAATTTTGTTTTTATCTAATACTTTTTTGGAAATGTTTAAAATATTAAACATTTTAACCCTCCTAAAAGTCTTTACTCATTTTTATTTCTAAGGACCTATATAACCGTATTTAGTTTGGCAGGTAACAGTTTTTAAACCAGTAGATTTTAAGACATGGTAAACCTTTTCCATTTCCCGATATTCAGGATAAAAGATGTCCCATCTTTTAAATTCTGGACGATAATCTAAAGCACAAACCTGTATTTCAGGATCAATTTTATAAATTTCTTTACCCATCATCTCTATTTCCTCTAAGGAGATTAATTTTTTATTATAGGGGATACCAATTCCTACAAAAACTTTATCTTTATAATTTTCAACTATATATTTTACTGCATGCCAAGCAGTTTCTTTATATATTTTAGCCAAATTTTTATCTTTTAAACCGGTTATTATCATAAAAGTTTCAGTTTTTAAACTTTTCAGATCTATTCCAATATCAGTCATTCCTGCATCAACTAGCTCATCAATATAATCTTCTGTTAATAAGGATCCATTAGTATCTACATGGAATCTTGCTTCTTTATCTGGATTTAACTTTTTTAGTTCTTTTAAATATTCAACTAACCATTTTCTATTTAAAGTAGCTTCTCCTCCTGAAATTGCCATTCTATTTACTTTAAATTTTTTTCTAATTTTTGTCATTTCCTCTGCTGCTTCCTTAGGAGTCAGGGCTTTATATTTTTCGGTTTCTTTTCCCCGGTACGTAATTGTCCAATTTTGACATTGAGGGCACCTAAAATTACATCCAGCTGTAAATAAGGCTACTTCAATATATCCTTTTCCTTTCAAATACCAGGGAGTTCCTACTCCTCCTACTGTATGAGGCATAAACCCACCCACAATTCTTTTAAGTGGGTATCTCCCTTTTATATCGGTTTTAATTTTCATTCCGGCTTTTACTGGAGTGATACAACTTGGTTTAATATCAGTATCAATTTCAACACTACAACAATAACATCCACCCACTTCACAAGGAGCAAATATAGCTTTTCCGGGAATCTTCTCAAAATTATATCCTAAATCCTCTAAGGCTCTCTTAACTGTGATTTTTTCAAAAACTTTAAATTTCTTTCCATCTACTTCAATTTCTATTTTTTCTTTCTTTTCTACCTTAACTGTTTTTCTTGCTTCATAAGGACAAACCAAAACACAAGCAGCACATCCGAAACAATCATCTTCAAGAAAATCAACTGGGCAATTAACTAAACTTTCACACCAAAAACATTCTTGACAAATATTTTTGTCTTTTTCTACCTTAAAGTACTTCATCAAG
>CAYPPW010000016.1:0-27971 GCA_964412755.1 uncultured Thermodesulfatator sp. | reverse complement strand
GTGAAGAAGAAAAAAATCCAGAATATCATGCCATAGTTCGTTTATGGAAAATTTCGGAAGCACAATTTAATGATCTCTGGGAGCAGGAAGGACGCTTTTCCAATCGGGGCGAGAGGATTTGAACCTCCGACCCCCTGCTCCCAAGGCAGGTGCGCTTCCAGGCTGCGCTACGCCCCGCTAATCTCTCAATATTATAATCTTTTACCTTAATTTTACAACCCTAAATATTCTTTTCGCCTTGATAATTTTTGTTAATATATTCTATAGCTTTGTTTATTCGCTCTATGGTTTTTTCCTTACCTAAAACTTTTATAATCTCAAACAATCCCGGACTTACTGTTTTCCCGGTTAAAGCAATTCTTATAGCCTGAGCAATATTCTTGAGTTTCATTCCTGAGGCTTCAGCTAAAGTTCTTAAATAATTTTCTAAAAGCTTTTCCTCTAAAGAAAGTTCCTTTAAATCCTCTACCACCTTCCTTAAAATAGGCACTATTTCAGGAATTAAAAAATTTTTAGCTCCGTCTTTATCATAAATTATCTCTTCTGTTAAATAAAAGCTTATCATTTCTGCCATTTCAATTAAGGTCTTAGTTCTTACTTTTACAGTTTCTATAGCTGATAAAAGATAATCTTGGCTAAATTTATTTAAATCGTAATTTTTAAGAAAAGGCTTTAGATGGGTTAACAAGTATTTAGAGCTGCTATTTCTCATCCAATAAGCATTAATGGCTAATAGTTTATCTTGATCAAATCTTGCTGGAGATAGATTTATATTTTTAAGATCAAATTTCTCAATTAATTCTTCTATAGTAAAATATTCTTGGTCTCCATATCCCCATCCAAGGCGAGCAAGATAATTTATAAGAGCATTAGGTAAAAATCCTGCTTCTTTATATTCTAAAATAGATTTTGCTCCATGCCTTTTAGAAAGTCTTGTTCCATCTGGTCCTAATACCATAGGAATATGAGCAAATTCAGGAGGATTAACTCCTAAAGCTTCATAAATAAGAATTTGCTTTGGAGTATTAGAAATATGGTCATCTCCTCTTATTATATGTGTTATACCCATTGTAATATCATCAATAACTACAGCAAAATGATAGGTAGGTGTTCCATCTGAGCGCATTATAATAAAATCATCAACTTCTTCTGCCAAAAAAACTATCTTTCCTCTTAAAAGATCCTCAAAAACTATTTCTCCAAATTCTGGAGCTTTAATCCTTAATGCTCTATCTGGTGCTGGTCCTAATTTTTTTTCTCTACATCTTTTATCATATTTTGGTTTAAGCCCTTTAGCTAACATTTCTTTTTTTTTCTGTTCTAAAAGTTCTTTTGAGCACTCACAATAATAAGCTTTTCCTTCCTCAAAAAGTTTTTGAGCATATTCCTGATATATTTTAATTCTTTCACTTTGAAAATAAGGTCCCTCATCCCAATTAAGACCAAGCCATTCTAAAGAGGCTTTAATAGATTCTACATATTCTGGTTTAGACCTTTCCTTATCAGTATCTTCAAAACGAAGTATAAATTTTCCTTTATTATGTTTAGAAAATAACCAGTTAAATAGTGCTGTTCTTGCTCCTCCAAGATGTAAATGTCCTGTAGGACTTGGAGGAAATCTTGTTATTACCATATTATAATCCCACCATATCCTACTACTGAAGCATAATCTTTTATTACATCTCCTGAAGTCATATAATCTATAAGCTTTGCATTAGTGGCCCCTAAAGTTTTGCAGGCATTTATAGTTACAGCAATTGGAATATATCCACATATACTTAAATTTTTCCCCTCTACTAAGGTGACAAATTTTTCTTCAGAAAGATTTATAATTTCTTTTATTGCTTCTAGATCATTTTCTTTAGCAATTTTATGGGGGACATAATGACTAAAATCACTACTTGCTATTATAACAATATATTTATCAGATCTTTTTTTAACGCTTTCTGCAATTCCTCCTCCTAAAATAATAATTTCTTCCAAATTTAGCCTACCTAAACAAATGGGGACTATTTTTATATTGGGATTAAGATATTGTAAAAATGGAATTTGCACCTCTATAGAATGCTCATGTAAATGTGCCATTATATCTGAAGAAAGAATAGAAACCGAATTTGTTAAATCTTCTACTAATTCTTTATCTACAAAAACTTCTCCTAAAGGTGTAATAAAGGATTCTCCATCAAAAACAGCTATTCTTCTTCCTAAACCTGTATGATTGGGTCCTATAATAATAGCTATCTCAGGCGGTAAAATAGTTCCATAAACCTTTCCTGCTACCCATCCAGAGTACATATAACCTGCATGAGGAGCAATTACTCCTTTGACTTTAAGTTTTTCTTCTGAAAAAACAATTAGTCTGGATAGATCAAATTTTAAGTCTCTTACATTATTACTGTAAAAATAACCTGCTACTGCTGGTTCTCTTTTCATTTCAATTCTCCTTTTAAACTTTTTATATATTCTAAATCTTCAGGTGTATCTACCTCCGGGACATCTTTCGGGACAATTGTTACAGCTATTTTGTATCCATATTCTAAAGCCCTTAACTGCTCAAGTTTTTCTGAAATTTCAAGCTCTCCAGGAGAAAGTTTTACAAATTTGTCTAAAAAGCCTTTTGTATATGCATAAATTCCTATATGTTTTAAATAAAGAGGTTCCTTTCCAGGTGGTCTAAAATAAGGAATAGGAGCCCGAGAAAAATAAAGAGCTCTACCTTCTTTATCTATTACTACTTTTACTTTATTGGGATTTTCAAGATCCTTAAGATTATTGATAGGGGTAGCCAGCGTACTCATATGTATTTGAGAAGAAAAAAGCAAAGGTTTAATTAAAAGAGAAAAATACTCCGGAGGAAAAAATGGTTGATCTCCTTGAAGATTAATAATTAAATCCTCTTTATCAAACCCCAATAAATTACATGCTTCAGCTACCCTTTCAGTTCCACAGGTATGATTTTTACTTGTTAAAATTGCATTACCTCCAAATTCCTTTATTTTAGAAAGAATTCTTTCATCATCTGTAGCTACATAAATTTCTTTAATTCCTGATTCTAAAGCTCTTTCATATACATGTTGAATAACGGGTTTCCCCAGAAGATCAGCCAGAGGTTTGCCAGGAAATCGGACAGATCCATATCTTGCCGGGATTATAATAGCCTTTCTCATTATTATTTTAAATGTAATTCAAATTTTCAAAAATAAAATAAGTACTTGAATTTTACCTCTTTACCATTAAACTTAATTTAAAAATTTTTTACGGGTAAAAGAGTGGCTAAAATTAAAGTAACTGAATTAGCAGAGGAATTAAAACTGGATCCAAGAGAACTTCTTAAAGAACTTCAAGAAAAGGGTTTTTCTGTAAAAACTGTAGCATCCTCTCTAAATGAAGAAGAGGCTCAAAAGATAAGAGAACTTTTTGTTAAAAAATCTAATTTTATAGTTATCAAAAAAGAAGAAGTAGAAAAATATGAGATAGAAGAATTTGAAAAGCCTAAAAAAAAGAAATTAATTATTAAAAAGAAAAAACCAGAAGAAGAAATTCCTTTACAACCTGAAATTGTGTCTCCTGTTTCAGAAAGAGAAATTTCAGAAGAAGGTATAAGACTTGAAGAAGTAGAGGAAAAAGCTATAGAACAACCACCGGAAGAGGCTGAGGTTTTTGCCGAGAAAAGAATAGTTACTGAATTTAAGCCGAGGAAGGAAAGAGGGTTTAAGCCGAGAATTGAGATTCCAGCTGTTTCCAAGGAGGAAATTCCAGAAGAAGTTCCAAAACCAGAAAAAGAAGAAATAAAAAAGAAAAAAAAGGAAAAGGAAAAGGAAATTGAATTTAAGGAAAAGAAAAAACCTAAGAAAAAGAAAGAATTTTATAAAAAGTCTAAGGGAGAATTAGAGGAATTTGAAGAATTATTTTTTGAAGAGCCAACTGCTCTTTTTGAGGAAGGAGCAGAGGAAGTTAAAAAAGAATATAAAGAAAAAGTAAAAGAAATACCTGAAAAGGTAGTAGAAAGACCACCTACTTTACCTCCCAAAGAAAGAAAAATAAAAATTTATGAGACTATTCAAGTAAGCGAATTGGCTAAATTGATGGGATTAAAAGTAAGTGAACTTATTAAAAAGTCTTTAGAAATGGGTATGCCCATTACTATTAATCAATCAATAGATGCAGATGTGGCAGCTATTCTTGCAGATGAATTTGGTTATCAAGTGGAGAAAGCTCCTATAGAGGAAGAGATTTTATTGCAATATATACCTCCTTCTCCTGAAGAGTTAAAACCAAGACCACCTGTTGTAACAGTAATGGGGCATGTGGATCATGGTAAAACCACCCTTCTTGATGCTATAAGGAAAACTGATGTGGCTAGTAAAGAAGCAGGAGGAATTACTCAACATATTGGTGCTTATACAGTTACACTGGAAGATGGAAGAATTATTACTTTTATTGATACACCTGGTCATGAAGCCTTTACTTCTATGAGAGCAAGAGGAGCTCAGGTTACAGATATAGTTATATTAGTAGTTGCTGCTGATGATGGAGTTATGACTCAAACTAAAGAAGCAATTGAACATGCAAGAGCTGCTAAAGTTCCTATAGTAGTAGCTATTAATAAAATTGACAAACCAGATGCTAATCCGGAAAAGGTAAAATCTCAACTTGCAGAATTAGGCCTTGTTCCTGAAGATTGGGGAGGAGAAGTATTAGTAGCTAATATTTCTGCAAAAAAAAGAATAGGGATAAATGAACTTTTAGAATTGGTTTTACTTCAAGCTGAAATGCTAGAATTAAAGGCAGCCTACGATAGACCGGCAAGAGGAAGAATTATAGAAAGTAAATTAGATAAAGGGAGAGGTCCTGTAGCTACTGTAATCGTTCAAGAAGGAACTCTTAAAGAGGGAGATACATTTGTAGCAGGATTGACTTACGGAAGAGTAAGAGCAATGTTTGATAGTTATGGAAATAGAATAAAAAAAGCAACCCCTTCTATTCCTGTAGAAATAATAGGTTTTGAAGAACTTCCTCAGGCAGGAGATGATTTTATAGTAGTAGAGGATGAAGAAAAAGCAAGAAAAATTGCAGAATATCGTCAAAGAAAAGCTCGGGAAGCTGAACTTGCTAAAGGAGCAAAGATTTCCTTAGAAAGGTTATTCGAAAAATTAAAAGAAGGAGAAATAAAAGAATTAAACATTGTTTTAAAAGCAGATACTCAAGGAACTCTTGAAGCTTTACAAAGTTCTCTCCAAAAGCTTTCTACCGAAAAAGTTAAAGTAAATGTAATTCGTGCAGGAATTGGAGCTGTTTCAGAAAGTGACGTAATGCTGGCTTCAGCATCTAATGCTATAATAATAGGATTTAATGTAAAACCCACTCAGCAGGCAAAAGAAACAGCAAAGAATGAAAGGGTGGAAATTAAATTTTATGATGTAATTTATCAGCTTTTAGATGATGTTAAAAAAGCTATGACAGGTCTTCTCGCACCTAAATTTGAAGAAGCAATTACAGGTATTGCTGAAGTAAGAGCAACTTTCAAAATCCCTAAAATAGGAATAGTAGCAGGATGTTATGTAAAAGAGGGAACTATAAATAGAAATAATAAGATAAGGGTAATAAGAGATGGAGTGGTAATTTATACTGGTAATATTGCATCTTTAAAAAGATTTAAAGAAGATGTAAAAGAAGTTTTAGCAGGTTATGAGTGCGGATTAAGAATAGAGAATTTTCAGGATATAAAAGAAGGAGACATTATAGAAGCCTTTGAATTGAAAGAGATAGCTCAAGAACTATAGGATATAATATGGTAGTAGGAATAGCTAAAATAGAAATTTTTTTTCCTGAACCAAATTCTTTGAAATCTAAAAGACAGATATTAAATGCACTTTTACAGAAAATAGAATCTCAATTTAAAAAAATATCCTTAGCAGAAGTTGATGGCCAGGATTTTTGGCAAAAAGCTACACTTGGATTAAGTGTAGTTGGAAGAAACAAAAAAATAGTAGATAAAAAGATTACCTCAATTTTAAATTTTCTCCAAAATGATGGAAGATTAGAAGTTATAAGGGCTGAAATTGAATTTATTTCCTATTAAACTCAAATGTCTTATAGACCTCAAAAAGTAGCTAGTTTAATCCAGAAAGTTATTTCAGAAATAATTATGTATAAATTAAATGATCCTGTTTTTAAGGAATTTATAACTATTACAGAAGTTCAAATTGGGAATGATCTTAAAAAAGCTACCATTTATTTCAGGGTATTCAATAAAGAAACTGAAAAGATTGAAAAAGCTTTAAAAAAAGCAAAAGGATATATAAAAAAACTTTTAGCAGAAAAAATAAAACTAAAATTTATTACAGACAATAAATTTAAAAAGGATGACAGAATTGAAAAACAAGAAAAATTAGAAAAACTTTTTGAAAAAATTCAAAAAAAATAAAAAATGAAAAAAATTTTTAAAAAAATTTTAGATATCTTTTATTCCTCAAAAGAATTTATTTTAATTACCCATTTGAATCCTGATATAGATGGAATTTCAAGTATGTTAACCATTCATTTATTTTTAAAATCTCTTAACAAAACTTCTTATCCTTTAGTAGAAGAAATACCAGATAATATAAATTTTTTACCTTTTTTTAATGAACTTATTTTAATAGAAAATTTTAATAAAAAGCTGGAAGATCCTGTTGTAATTGTTTTAGATGCTCATTCACCTGGAAGAATTCATGAAAAAATTTATAGAAAGGTTTTAGATTATAAAAAATTTCTTATTATAGATCATCATCAAAAAGAGAATAAAGATATTTTTTCTTCAGAACAAATATCTTTAATAGATTCCAGTAGTCCCTCTACCACATTTTTAGTGTATAAAATTCTAAAAAAAACTAATTTTAAAGTTTCTCCTGAGATGGCTCAAAATCTTTTAGCAGGGCTTTATTACGATACAGGTGGTTTTAAATATGAAAATGTTAATAAATATACTTTTAAGGTAGCAAGCGAGCTTTGTAATTTAGGTGCAAATCCTTACCAAATTGCTTCCCATCTTTTTGAGAATTTATCTTTAAAGGAAATAGAGGTTCTTAAAATGGTTTTAGAAAGACTTGAATTTTTAAATAATGGAAACATTGTTCTTTCTTATTTGACTTACCATGATCTTCGTAAAATAAATTATAAAAATTTAAGAGATTTCGCTAATTTTTTGAGAACCATTAGAGATGTGAAAGTTGCTGTATTTATAAAAGAAATAGATAAAAATATAGTAAGTGTAAGTCTTAGAAGCAAACCTCCTATTGAGATAATAGAATTTGCAAAAATTTTTGGGGGAGGAGGACATAAGTATGCAAGCGGGTTTAGATTAAAGGTTAAAAATTTTTATGAGTTTTTATATTCCTTAAAAAAAATGATTCAGGAATATTATGGCAGATAAAATCTTACTGAATGGGATATTAGTAATTGATAAACCACAGGGATTAACTTCAACAGAAACCGTTGAAAGAGTAAAAAAAATATTAAAGGTTAAAAAAGCAGGACATGGAGGTACTTTAGATCCTATTGCAACAGGTGTTTTGCCGATCTTTTTAAATAATGCAACTAAAATTGCTCAAATATTTTTAGAAGGAGATAAAGTATATGAAGGAGAATTTCAGCTAGGTATTATAACCGACTCTTATGATATAAGTGGAGAAATAATAGCTAAAAGAGAAGTCCCTTCTTTTTTAACAAAAGAACAAATTCAAGAAATAAGTAACAATTTTATAGGAGAAATTGAACAAGTTCCTCCTCCTTTCTCAGCAGCAAAATATAAAGGTAAGCCACTTTATAAATATGCAAGAAATGGAGTTTTTATACCTAAGGCACCTAAGAAAGTAATAATTAAAGAATTTAAAATTTTAGAAAAAAATGAAACTAAGGTTAAGTTTTATCTTCACTGCTCAAAAGGAACTTATGTAAGATCTTTGATTCATTCTTTGGGAGAAAAATTGAATTGTGGAGCTGTGCTTACAAATTTGAGAAGACTTAAAAAAAGTATCTTCACTTTAGAGGAGGCTATAACCTTAGAAACTTTAACAGATCTTGTTAGAGAAGGAATAGAAAAAATTACTGCTTTTTTAATCTCTCCTGAAAAAGCTTTAGAGTTTTTGCCAAAAATAATTGTAAGTGAAGATTTTTCTCAAAAAATAAAAGAGGGAAGGCAAATATATACTTCTTCTTTTCTCTCTTTTATTAAATTTCAAAAATTGAGCCTTTCTACCTCGGAAAAATGGATAAAAATTATTAATACCAAAGGTAAATTAGTAGCCATTATAGAAAATCCCCTCTTAAATCCTTCAAGTCTTTATATAAAGTATTTTAGAGTATTTAAAGAGAGTTAAAAATGAGAAAAATTAAATCTTATTTTTTCTTATCTTTAAGACTTTTGATTACCTTATCCATTCTTTATATACTCTTTAAAAAAAGTAATTTTGAAAAATTGAAAGAACTTTTTAAAACTGTTTCATTAGGTTATTATTTGTTAGCTCTGATATGTTTTAACTCTTTTCAATTATTAGTAGGTTTAAGGTGGAAAAGCATATGTGAAGCTTGGGGATTTAAAAACGAATATTTTTTTTATTTAAAAAGTTATTTGATGGGGTTTTCTTTAAATACAGTTTTCCCGGGAATCGTAGGAGGAGATCTTTTAAGAGCCTTTTTTCTTACTAAAGCAGGCTTGAACTGGAAAAAAGCAAGTTTAAGTGTAATATTTGATAGATTTTTCGGTTTTTTGGGGACTCTTTTTATCTTAGTATGGTCCGTACCCTTTTTTGGTAATTTTCTTCCTTATAAATTCTACTTATCCTTTTTATATTTAGTTTATGGATTAATTTTTGCAGGATTCTTTACTCATTTTATAGGTTTAAAATATTTATCTTTGGATTATTTAAAACCTCTGGTTTTCCCTTATAATGTAAAACCTGGTTTTTTAGGATTTCTTATTCAACTTCTTTTTGTTTTGCAATTTATTTTTTTAGGTAAAGCTTTACATCTTAATTTAAAATATTTTTACTTTTTCGTCATTATTCCGATAGTAAGTTTTCTTTCTGCATTACCATTAAGTATTTCAGGACTTGGTATAAGAGAAGGTACTCTTAGCTACTTTCTTTCCTTATTGAATTATTCTTTAGAATATGGAATTTCTTTGGGACTTTTGGGATATTCTTTAATCTTAATTTCTTCTCTTCCGGGACTTTACTTTTATTTAAGAGAAAGAAAACTATGGAAGCAGGATTCCTGATAAAAAGCTTTATAACACTTTTTACTATTATCGACCCAATAGGGGGCGCTCCCTTCTTTTTGAGTATAACCGCAACTTATTCAGAAAGGGAAAGGAAAAAAATAGCCTTTAAAGCAACTATTTCTGCCTTAATTACTTTACTGATCTTTTTATGGATAGGTAAATCTCTCTTACACTTTTTTCAAATTTCTGTTTCTTCTTTTAAAGTTGCCGGAGGTTTGCTTTTGTTTTTAATTTCAATAGAAATGTTATTAGGGAAAACTACCCAAATAAAAACTACAGAAAGGGAAACACTTAAAGTAAAAGAGCAAGAGGATGTATCTGTTGTGCCTCTTGGAATACCTTATTTAGCTGGACCTGGGGCTATTACTACTATTATAATTTTAGGGGAAAATTCTGATTTTTATAATAAAATCGGGCTTACTTTAGTAATTTTTTTAGTTATTTTATTTACTTTTTTAATTTTTATCCAGGCTTTGAAAATTTTTAAATTTTTAGGAGAGCTTGGGATTAAAGCTGTAGTGAGGATTTTAGGGCTTATTCTTGCAAGTATAGCCATAGAATATATTACTACTGGACTCAAGGAAATTTTTTAATATAATAGAGGTTTATTATGGATATACTTAGAAAAAAACCTTTAGCTTTAGCTGAAAAGACTCCCTCTCAATTAAAAAGAGCACTTAATTTGTGGGATATTATATTTATTGGAATAGGAGCAGTAGTAGGAGCCGGAATTTTTGTAATTACAGGTCAAGCTGCTGCTTCTTATGCAGGTCCAGCCATTGTTCTTTCCTTTATATTAGCTGGAATAGGTATTGGAATTACAGCTTTAGTTTATGCTGAACTTTGTTCTGCCTTTCCACTTGCTGGAGGAGCTTACAATTATACTTATTTTGTATTGGGAGAATTTTTTGCATGGTTAGTAGGGTGGAACCTTCTTCTTGAATATGGAGTAGCTACTGCAGCAGTAGCTACTGGTTGGTCAGGATACCTTAGAGCATTTTTAGAAAATAATTTCAATTTTCATCTACCTAAAGTCTTTTCAGGTCCTTTTAATCCTCAGCAGGGTACTTTCATAGATCTTTTTGCATTTTTAGGTGTAATAGTGATTTTTTTACTTGTAACTATCGGAATAAGGAAAAGCGCCTTAGTAAATAATTTTATAGTAACTCTTAAACTAATTACTCTTTCAGTGTTTGTTATATTTGGACTAAAATATTTAAATTGGAAAAATTTTTTAAACTTTATGCCTTATGGATGGAAAGGTGTCTGGAGTGGTGCTTCTCTTATTGTATTTGCTTATTTAGGATTTGATGCCCTTGCTACCCTTGCAGAAGAAACTAAAGAAGTTAAAAAAACCCTCCCTAAGGGACTTACTATTTCCTTAACTATTATTACCTTTCTTTATATAATCGTTTCTTTTACCTTGGTAGGAATACTTCCTTACTGGGAATATGAAGGAAAACCTGATGCATTGGCTTATGCCATGTATAAAGTTAATGAAAAATTGGTAGCTAGTTTTATCTCATTAGGAGCTGTGATTACTATTACTTCGGTAATGCTTGTCATGGCTATAGGATTTACCAGAGTTCTTTATGCTCTTGCAAGGGATGGTTTAATATTTAAATCCTTTGCAGAAATTCATAAAAGATATTTTACACCCTATAAAGCTTCTCTTTTTGGAGGATTCTTTTTGTCTTTCTTTGCAGGCTTTATACCCTTGAGAATCTTGGCAGAATTAATAAATATAGGAACTTTATTCGCTTATATTATAATAGGAGTAGCAGTAATAGTTCTTAAAGTTAAAAAATATCAGGAATATAGACCTCTTTTTAAAGTTCCTTTTCCAGTTGTTTTTTTACCTTTAAATTTAATTTTCTTACTCTTTATTATGTTAGGGCTTCCTCTTGAAACTTGGGTCAGATTTGTGGTGTGGAGTATTTTGGGAATTTCAATATATCTATTTTATGGATATAAACATAGCCTTGCTCAAAATAGTAAACTTTAAATCATCTCTTGACAAAAAATAAAATATTAAATAAATTAAGTAAGTACTTACATATGAAATTTAAAAATTTTGGAATTTATTTATTTTTATTATTTTGCTTTTTTTATCCTTTAAAACTCTGGGGACTTCAGACTCTTTCTTTAGAGGATATAATTTTAATTGGAATAAAAAATAATCCACAAATTAATATTGCAAATAAGATAAAAGAGCAGTATTTTTATCAAAAAAATTTAATAAGAGCTGAGTTTTTTCCTTATCTTTATTTACAGTATACCTATGAAAGAATGGATTTAGGAAGGAATGAGCCAGCTTTAGATTATCACTCTTTCGGACCTTATTTGACCTGGAATATTTTTTCGGGATTTTCTACATGGCATAATTACAAATCTGCTCTTTTATTTATAGCCTCTCAAGATGAAAATATTAAGGCTACTATTTTGGATGTTGCTCTTAGGATAATTCAAGCCTACTTAGAATATTTTAAACAAAAAGCTCTTTATGAAGCCGCTCTTGCTGATTTAGAAGATGCTAAAGTTTTATTAAAACTTGCAAAAAGGAGATATGAAGTAGGTCTTTCTCCTTATGCGGATGTATTAGATGCTGAAGCAAGAGTAAAGGAAGCTGAATTTAATGTGACTAATTATAAATATACTTCTGAAATAGCTAAAGCCAATGTATTAACTTTAATAAATTATGATATTGCTAGATTAGAAGAATTTGAGTTTTTACCGGTAGAGGAATATAAAATTGAATTAAAAAATATTGAAGAATACATTAAAATAGGTCTTACCAAAAGACCTGAAATAAAAGGAAAAGAAAAAGAAATCCTTGCTCAAGAAGAAAGAATAAAAAGTGTAAAAGGTGAATTTTTCCCTTACATAGACCTTTTTGGCAGTTATTATAAGGTAGATAGTGAATTTTTTCCAGATAAGGATGAAGAATTTATAGCAGGTATTAGAATAACCTTTCCTATCTTTTTAGGATTTTCAAGACTTGCTAAACTTGGAAAAGAAAGGGTAATATTAGATCAGAAAAAATTCGAAAAAATTAATATAGAACTTAATGTGAAACAGGAAATATTTAATAGTTATAAAGCCTGGCAGACAGCTAAAGAAAATTATGAGACAGCTTTAGCTTGGTTAAGGAGCATGGAGGAAGACTATAGAATAATTCAAAAAAAATATGAAAGCGGGCTTGCAAGTATAGTAGATGTTACTACTCTTTTAGCAAGACTATCTCAAGCAAGAGCAAAAGTTGCAGTATCAAAGTATAGTTGGATTTATTCTCAATATTGGTTTCAAAAGTCATTAGGTATGATTCCTGAAATTGAGAAATGAAAAAAATTTTTTTTCTTTTTCTTTTTTTCATTTTTGCTGGAACAAGCTGTAAAGAAGGGAAAAAGAATCCCAATCCTTCTAAAATAGCTAAAGTAGAGAGAGGAATTATATATTTAGAGGTTTCTGCAACAGGAGCAATTAAACCTCAAGTAGGGGCTCAGGTTAAGGTAGGAGCAAGGATTTCAGGAAAAGTAGAAAGACTGTTTGTTACCCAAGGAGATAAAGTAAAGCCTGGGCAACTAATAGCTATCATTGAACATCAAGATTTACAAAATGAAGTAGATAGAGCCTATGCTAATTATAAGGATGCTTTAGCTAATTTAGAAAAAATTAAAAAAGTTTATCCTGCAAAAATTTCCGCCCAAAGGAAAAAAATAGAAGCCATCAAAATAGAATTAGAACAAATAGAAAGAGAATTAAAAAGATATGAAACTTTATATAAAGATGGACTGATTTCTCTTACAGAATTAGAAAGAATAGAAAGAGATTACATGGTTAAAAAAGCAGAAGTTGAATCTGAAAGTTCAACTCTTGTAGCTATAGAGTCAGAATACAAGAAAGAACTTGAAAGAGCAGAGGCTCAAGTTCTTGCAAGTAGAAATGCTTGGGAGGAAGCTAAGGTAAAATTAAGTTATGCCTTTGTCTATGCTCCTATTTCCGGAGTGGTTTCAGAAGTAACTACACAACAGGGAGAAACAGTAGTTGCAGGACTTAATGCTCCTACCTTTATTACAGTAATTGATCTTTCAAAGCTTCAAGTAGAATGTTATGTAGATGAAACAGATATAGGTAAAATAGCCATAAATCAACAGGCCTTTTTTACAGTAGATTCTTATCCTAATAAAGTATTTAAAGCTAAGGTAAAAACTATCTATCCCGGGGCTATAATTAAAAATAATGTAGTTTTTTATGATGTGGTTTTGGAAATTTTAGATCCTTATGAAGGTATTCTTCGTCCAGAAATGACAGCTCAAGTCACTATTATTGCAGGGAAAAAAGAAAATGCTTTAATAGTGCCTTCATCAGCTGTTAAAATCGATTCTCAAGGAAATTACTATGTTATGGTTAAAAAAGGAGATAAATGGGAAAAAAGAATTGTGAAAGTGGGATGGGAATCAAGGGGCAAAACAGAAATAATTTCCGGGGTTAAAGAAGGTGAGGAAATAGGTTTGTGGTAAAAGATTTAGTAGTTCTTAAAAATATTACAAAAACTTATCAAACAGGAAAAATAACTTATCAAGTTTTAAAGGGACTAAATTTAGAGGTAAAAGAAGGGGATTTTTTGGTTGTTATGGGAGCTTCTGGTAGCGGTAAATCAACCCTTTTAAATATCATAGGACTTTTAGATAAGCCTGACTCAGGAGAATATTTTTTTGATGGACAGGAAGTTAGTAAATTAAACAAAAAAGAATTAGCTTATATAAGAAATAGAAAAATTGGATTTGTTTTTCAAGCTTTTCACCTAGTTCCATGGGCTACAGCTTTAGAAAATGTTTTATTACCTCTTCTTTATAAAGATGGAGAAATCACTAACCAAGATAGAGAAAGAGCTTTGGAATTACTTAAACGTTTAGGCCTTGAAGAAAGAATAAATGCTAAGCCTTCAGAACTTTCAGGGGGAGAACAACAAAGAGTAGCTATTGCAAGAGCTCTTATAAATAATCCAAGATTACTTTTAGCTGATGAACCAACCGGAAACCTTGATAGTCAAACTACTCAAGAAGTAATGAATATATTTAAAGAACTTAATGAAAAGGGCTTAACAGTAATAATGGTGACTCATGATCCAGAAGTAGCTAAATTTGCTAAAAGGATTAAATTAATTAAAGATGGAATTTTTATAGAACAATGATTCCTTCTTATTATACTTTAAGGGAAATAACTAAGGAGTTAATTTCTAATAAAGTTAATTTATTTTTTATGCTTTTATCATTAATTATAAGTCTTACTGCACTGAATACTATTTATTCCTTAGGTGCTTCTGCAAAAAAACAAATATTAGATGCTTTAGCTAATGTTCAGTTTGGTAAGGATGCGATGCTTATTATAGCTGGAGGAGGAAGAATTATAGGGCTTACTACTACTAGAAGAGATACACTAAAATTAGAAGATGTAAAAGAATTAGAAAGACTTGATTTTATAAAACTTGCTTCTCCTATGAGCAGGGAGACTCTAGAAGTTTCTTATAAAGACATTGCAGAAAAAATGAGGGTAGAAGGGGTTTTTCCTAATTTTACTATAGCTAATAACTGGTATCCTATTTTAGGAAGATTTATCAATGAAAAAGATTTAAAGACTTTTGCTAAGGTATGTATAATAGGATCTGATATTCCTAAAAAATTTAATGCCTCTCCTTCTGAACTTATCGGTAAAAAAGTAAAAATTGGAGGAGATTTTTTTGAAATAATAGGAATTTTGGAACCAAAGGCTTCATTTGGACATTATAGAAGAGATGAAAGAATTCTTTTGCCATTTACTACAGCTCAAAGAAGGGTTTTTAACAAAGACTATATTGATGCAGTTAAGCTTCTTTTTAAAGAAGGAACAGATATAAAATTTGCTGAGAGGAAAATAAGGGAGATTTTAAGAAAAAGGCATAAACTTTTTGGACCTGAACCTGATGATTTTAGATTAATTACTCCTGAAATGGCTATTTCTGTATTTACTAAAGCATTAAAAACTATTAATCTTTTTCTTTTAGTTATAGGTCTTATAAGTTTAATTATAAGCGGGGTTATAATTATGAATTTAATGTATTCAAATATTGAAGAAAAAGCTCCTGTAATAGCTTTAAGGATTGCTTTAGGAGCTACGCCACAAAATATAATAACTCACTATCTTATTATGTCATTAATTATTGCCCTAATAAGTGGATTAATGGGATGGATTTTAAGCATACTTCTTATGCAAATAATCTCTCTTTTTACTCCTTTAAAGCCTCTTTTTTCTTGGATAACTTTCTTAATAAGTTTTGGATTTGCAACTGTCACCTCCATTCTTTTTAGTCTACTTCCTGCTATAAGAGCAACCCAGATAGAACCATCTTTATTATTAAAAAGTTTATAAAACATAAATGCTGATTAAATATAAACTTCTTTTTGGTGGACTTTTTTATAAAAAGTTAAGGCTTCTTCTTTCAGTAATAGGAATAATTATTGGAGTTGCTTCACTGCTTATTATGAACGCTTTTGGTGAATCAGCAAAAATAAAAACTTTAAAAGAAATAGAAACTTTTGGACCTGAAATAATAATGGTTGTAGCTGGTAGCGTAAGAGTTCATGGAGGGAGAGCTATCCAAACTGAAATTACTACTACTCTAAAACCTAATGATGCTGAAGCCCTAAGAAAAATCAAAGACATTAAATATCTTTCTCCTGTATTTAATGGAGATGGAATAGTAAGATATCTTGGGAATACTCTTACTACTATAATAAATGGAGTAAATGAAGAATATTTATTACTTAGAAAATTTTCTTTGCTTGAAGGCAGAAATTTTTTAGCTGATGAGATTTTGGGTTATAAAAAAGTTGCTATTTTGGGTTATAAGATTAAAACAGAGCTTTTTGGAGATAAAAATGCTATAGGGGAGATTATCCGAATTAACAAATTACCCTTTAGAGTAATTGGAGTACTTGAACCCATCGGAATTGATGCAAGTAATGCTGATCAAGATGATCAGGTTCTTATTCCCTGGACTGTAGCTGTTTCAGCACTTTATAATGTGGATTATATTAGAAGTATATATTTAAGCGTAGAAGATATTTCTCAAATCTCTTCAGTTAAGCAACAGGTAAATGATATATTATTAAAAAGACATCAAGTTAGTGAAAGAAATAAGGATTTTGATATCGTAAAGGCTGAAGATATCTTAGAGGTAAAAACCCAGACTACCGATCTTTTTTCAAATTTAGTTAAAAGTATTTCTATTTTGTGTCTCTTAATAGGTGCAATTGGAGTTACTGCAATTATGACTTTGTCTGTAAATGAAAGAAAAAAGGAAATAGGTATAAGAAAATCATTAGGAGCTAAGGATAGGGAACTTCTCTTTCAATTTTTAATAGAAAGTGTAATTGTAACTGTAGCAGGAGGAATTATTGGTATTTTGATAGGTTTATTTAGTTCATTGATACTTTTACCTCTTTTTAAATATCCTTTAGTTTTTCCTTGGTTTCCTATATTGACTTCTGCTTTTTTAACTGTAACTTTTGGAATTTTAGCAGGAATATATCCTGCCTATAAAGCCACTAAAATAGATCCTATAGTGCTTTTAAGATGAAATTATATTAACTTTTAAAAAATTAATTTAAAGGAGGTTGATTATGGCTAAAAAGGGAGAAAAATGGATTCGGCACAGATGGGAGTTTGAAACAAGCGAAGATCCTTATGCCATAAAAGCTGCTCCCTCAGGAGAAGCACTCTGTCCTCAATGTAAAGCTGTTTTTAAAGATAAAAGATGGTTAATGGATGAGAAATTGTATGAGGAATTAAAAGATATAGATACAGTTCCTCATATTATTTGTCCAGGTTGTAGAAAAGCTACCGAAAAATATGCCATGGGTTATCTTTACATATCTGGAAACTTTTGGGAAGAACATAAAGACGAATTAATGAAACTTATACACAATGAATGTGAAAGAGCAAAGGGTTTAAATCCCCTTCATCAAATTATAGATATCTATGAAAAAGATAATGTTACAGTAATTGAAACCACTACAGATCAATTAGCTCAGAGATTGGGAAGAGCACTTTATAAAGCCTATAAAGGGGAACTTGAATTTAAATGGTCAAAGGGTAATAAGTTAGTCAGAGTTTATTGGTCAAGATAGATGCAAAAAACTTTAGCTTTAGCTATAGATTTTAAAACTTTCACTCCTTCTATATTAAAAACAGGTTTATTTTTAATAAAAAATGTTTATTTAGAAAAAAAAATAATCCTTTTTCATGTAATTGAATATTTTCTGACTCCTCCTCATTATATTCTTCCTTATTTTAGAGAGGAGAAGAAAAAATTAGAAGCTCAACTTTTAGAAATTTCTCAGGAATTCCAAAAAGAAAATATTTTACCAGATATACATGTTTTGTTGGGAAATTTTTGGAATGTTTTATCAGAGTTTATAGAGACAGTAAAACCACATTTAATAATTATGGGCTATCAACCACATAAAGTAAAAATATCAACTGGAGAAAAGATGATAGAAAGATTAAAATCTAATTTTTTAATAGTTAAACAAAAGCCTGTTGAAAAGATCGAGAATATACTTTGTTGTATTGACTTTTCTGAAACATCTTTAGAGTGTTTAAAAATGGCTAATTTTTTAAGTGAGAGATTGAATTCTAAAGTAAAAGTATTAAATGTAATTCCTCAAATTCAAATTAAAGACAAGCTTTTAGAAAAAGAGGCTTTAGAAGAAGAAAGATTAGAAAGAGAAAAAAAGTGGCAAAATCTTTTAAAAAGTCTTAATGAAAAAAAATCCCTTAAAAATTTAGAGTTTTTTATAAAATATGGTGAAAAAAACAAAGAAATTACGAAGATTATAAGAACTGATCATCCAGATATACTCATAATAGGTAAAAGAGGTAAAGTAATTAAAACAGGTCTTGGCTCTTTCACCAAAGAAATTTTGAAAACACTTGAAATTCCTCTTCTTATAGTTGAAGAATTTTAATTTTTTATGGAAATAATATTTTTAATTTTAGGTCTGATAATAATTCTTATTTGTGCTGAAATTTTTACCAATGGGATAGAAACTTTTGGAGAAAAACTTTCCTTATCTCAAGCAGTAACAGGAAGTGTTTTAGCAGCAGTTGGGACTGCTCTTCCAGAAACTATCATTCCACTTACTGCTATTTTGCTTTATAAAGGAGAGGCTGGTAGACATATAGGAGTGGGAGCTATTTTAGGAGCACCCTTTATGTTAACTACAGTTGGACTTTTTTTAATAGGTATGAGTATATTTTTATCCTATTTATTAAAAAAAAGGGAAAAATTAGAAATATATCTAGAAACCCACACTTTTGTAAGGGATTTTTCTTTTTTTCTCATAAGTTATTCATTAGCTATCTTTTTCCCCTTTGTTTTTCCCAATACCAAATTCTTACATTATCTTATTGCTTTTATCCTTTTAATAAATTATTTAATGTATCTTTTTTTTACCTTTAGAGCTGATAGCTTAGAACTTGAATCTACTAAAGACTTATATTTAGCTCGATGGTTAAAGGCTTTTAACTTAAATATAAAAAGAAAAGAATTTTTCCTTTTTCTTTCCTTTTTACAAGTTATTTTTTCCTTATTTTTTATGATAAAAGGGGCTCATCTATTTGTAGAAAATTTGGAAATTTTATCTAAAAAATGGGGAATAGATCCACTTTTATTTTCCTTAATTTTAGCTCCCATTGCTACTGAATTACCAGAAAAGTTTAATAGCTTTTTATGGATTTTGAGAAAAAAAGATATTTTAGCTGTAGGAAATATGACAGGAGCTATGGTATTCCAATCCACCTTTCCTGTGAGTATAGGACTTCTTTTTACTAATTGGGAAATAAAAGGATTAGCTTTGGTTTCAGCTCTGATTGCACTTTCCCTAGGAATTTTTTATCTTTTATTTTTAAAGACCTTTAAAAAAATCCCGCCTTATCTTTTAATAATATCTGGCATTTGTTATCTTATTTATATTTATTCAGTGATAAAAACCATTCATCAGTAGGCATGAATAATTTTTATATAGATTGGTTAAATAGTTACCAATTTCATGGGATTAAACCAGGATTAAAAAGAATTAAAAAAATTCTCCAATTGCTCGGTAATCCTCACAAAGCTATAAAAACTATTCACGTTGCAGGAACAAATGGTAAAGGCTCTACATCTGTTATTTTAAAAGAAATGTTAATAAATCATGGATTAAAAGTAGCTCTTTATCTATCTCCCCACTTATTTAAGCTAAATGAGAGATTTCAAATAAACAGCTCCTTCATTAAAGATGATGAGCTTAAGAGATACTTAAAAATTATAAAAGACAAAGTTAGAGATTTACCTGCTACTTATTTTGAAATAACTACAGCTCTTGCCTTTTTATACTTTTTTGAAAAAAAAGTAGATTTAGCTATTATTGAATGTGGAATGGGGGGAAGGCTTGATGCTACCAATATTATAAAGCCTGAAGTTTCAATAATTACCACTATTGGATGGGACCATACTAAATATTTAGGAAAAGACCTTTTTAAAATAGCTTCTGAAAAAGCAGGAATTATTAAAAAGGGGGTTCCCTGTGTATTAGGAATAGTTAAAAAAAAATTAATCTCTATTTTTCAAGAAAAAGCTAATAGAATGAAATCCCCTATATTTATAGCTAATAGGGATTTTTATATAGAATTTAAAGATAATAAATGGAATTACAAAGGAAAATATGAGTTTTTAAATTTAGAATTGAATTTAAAAGGTTATTATCAAGGAAATAATCTTGCTTGTGCTTTAAAAGCTTTAGAAATATTAGAAGAGAAAAGGTTTTTAACTATTTCCGAAAGAAAATTAAGAGAAGCTTTAAAAAAAGTGAATTTTCCCGGGCGTTATAATCTCTTTAAAATTCAAAATAAGACTCTTTTAATAGATGTAGCACATAATATAGATGGTTTTATAGCTCTTAAGGAGTCTCTTGAAAAAGACAATTTTAAAGATTTTTCATTGATTTTAGGTATAACCAATGAGGACGGAGAAAAGCCCTTTTATGAAATGCTAAAGATACTTATACCCTTATCTAAAAAAATTTACCTATGTGAATTTATTTCCCCTAGAAAAATTGTTAGTTTGGAAGAATGGAGAAAAAAAATTAGGTTAACAGAAAAAAATTACACTAAGTTTGAATTTATAGAAAATTGTGAAAAAGCTATTAAAATAAGTTTAGATGATCAATATAAAAACATATTAATTACAGGTTCTATTTATTTTGTAGCTGAATGTTTTAAGGTGTTAAAAAAATTTTTAAAACAAATAAAATGTTAAAAGAAAAATACAAGGATTTGATCGGACTTTTGCTTAAAGAAATTAAAAATTTTTATAAGGAACGTCTTGTTTCAGTAGTTATTTTTGGATCTGTTGCAAGGGGAACTCAAAGATTTGACTCCGACATAGATATTCTTATTGTGGTAAAGGATCTTCCGAAAGGGAGATTGAAAAGAACAATTGAATTTATGGAAATTGAAGAAAAAATAGAAAATTATTTAAAAGATTTAGAAAATATAGGTATTCATACATATATTTCTCCTGTTTTAAAAACACCAGAGGAGATAAAAATGGGAAGTCTTCTTTTTTTAGATTTAGTTGAAGATGCTAAAATTCTTTATGATAAAGAAGATTTTTTTAAAAAAGAGCTTGAGAAAATAAAAGAAAGTCTTAAAAACTTAGGAGCTAAACGATATTGGTTAGGGAATGCATGGTATTGGGTTTTGAAACCTCACATAAAACCAGGAGAAAATATTGAATTATGACATTGGAAGATTTGGCTAAAAGCTATATGAAAAAAGCAAAAGTTAGAGTTGAGATGTTAGAATTTTTATATGAAAGGCAAGCTTATTCGGATGTAATAAGAGAAGCTCAAGAAGTAGTTGAATTAGTTACCAAAGCTATGCTTAGGCGAAGAGGAATTGAACCTCCAAAATATCATGAAGTTAGCTTTCTTTTTTTCCATCATAGGGAAAAATTTCCTGAATTTTCTGAAGAAGAACTTAAAGAGATGGCAAAAATCTCGAAATATTTAAGAAAAGAGAGAGAACTTTCTTTTTATGGGGATATAGATTTTATTCCTACAGAAGAATATACTGCAAATGAAGCAAGTTTTGCTATCCAAGGAGCTAAATTTATAATTTCCCTTGCAGAAAGAATTATTAAAATTTAAGAATTTTGTACTTTTTCTAAACGATTTTTTAAAATTTCATAAGTAAAGCTAACAATTTCTTTATAGGTTTTTTTATTTTTGACTATTTTTTCTAAATCCTCTTCCATTTTTACAGTAAATTCATAATCTAAAAACTCAGGGAATTTATTCATTAAGAAGTCACAAACTTCTATTCCAAGGAAAGTAGGCTTTAAATAAAAATTTTCTTTTTCTATATATCCCCTTTTATAAAGAATATCAAGAAGACTTGCATAAGTTGAAGGTCTTCCTATTCCCATAGATTCAAGAGTTTTAATTAATGTAGCTGGTGTATAACGAGGGGGAGGTTTAGAGAGGTGGGTTTTTATTTTACATTCTAAAACCTTAAAAATTTCTCCTTTTTTTAAATCTAAAAAGATTTGTTTCTCTTTTCTAGGAAAGATTTTCAAAAAACCTTCAAAAATTAATTTTTTGGAGATTAAAACCAATTTAAAGTATTTCCCTAAAGATTCATTCTTAAAAACATAGGCTCTTACTAAATATTTGGCAGAATTCATTTGACTTGCTATAAAATAAAGTCTAATAACTTGATAAAGTGCCTTTTCTTCAAAAGATAAGGATATATCTTCTTTAAATACATCAGTGGGTCTAATACATTCATGAGCATCCTGTATAAATTTTGTTTGAGATATTTTTCTTTTTTGCCCAATAAATTCTTCTCCAAAATAATGTTTAATGAATTTTTTAGCCATATTTTTAGCATATTTACTCACTCTTGTAGAATCAGTTCTCATATAAGTAATGTATCCCTTTTCATAGAGATTTTGGGCATATTTCATAGTTTTTTTCGGATCAAATCCGAGAATTTTTTGGCATATTTCAATTAGAGTAGTAGTTTTAAGAGGATCAGGAGGAATTTTAGTTTCTATTTTTTCCTTTATTTCTTTTAAAACAAAATTTGATTCAGATGAAATTTTTTTATACCAATTTATTATTTCTTCTTTCTCATTTGTGACAAAGACTCTGTTTTTAAAATAAAGTTCTGTCCAAATACTAAGCTCATTATTTTTTAATAACACTTCTAAAGAATAATTAGTTTTAGGAACAAAATTTTCTATTTCTTTTTCTCTTTCTACCATAAGCCTTAAAGCAATACTTTGCACCCTTCCTGAAGATAGTCCTTGTTTTTTAAAAGCTTTACAAATATAAGGAGAAATAAGATAACCTATAATTCTATCCATAACCCTTCTTGTAAGCCAAGATTGATAAAGATTTAAATCGATTTTACGAGAAGATTTGAGAGCATTTTTAATTCCTTGTGGAGTAATTTCTATTAAATCAATTCTTTTAAATTTAAGGTGAGAATTAATTTTTGAAAGATATTCGTAAAGATGATAGGCTATAGCTTCTCCTTCTCTATCAGGATCTGTAGCTAAATAGACTTCATTAACTTTTAAAATGTATTTCTTTAACTTAGAAAGTAATTTTCTTTTTCCTGGAAGATAATAAAGACTCGGTAAAAAGGTATTTAAATTAACACCGAGTCTATTTTTAGGTAAATCTTTTATATGTCCTGAGGTAGCTTTAAAAACGAAGTGATTTTTTAAAAATTTTTTTAATGTTTTTATTTTAGTAGGAGATTCTACTAAAAAAAGTTTCACCAAAATCATTATAGAACATCTTTAAAAGGAAGGAAGTTGTTTTGTTTTAATTTTATGATATTTTATAAAAGTCTTTAAAATTCTTTTTTGGCAGGAGGTGAGTTAATGGAAGAACAAAGGGAACTTCCTAAATTAGAAAAAAAACTTGAGAAAATGACTATTAAAGAACTTAGAGAGATAGCTTTGCAAATTCCTGAAATTACAGGTGTTCATGGGATGAATAAAGAAGAGCTTATATCTATCTTAAAAAAAGTTTATGGAATAAAAGAAGAACCTAAAAAAATAGGAGAGTCTGTAAGAGAAATTAAAGCTAAGATTAAAAAATTCAAAGCCCTTGCAGAAGAGGCTAAAAAAAATAAAGATTGGATAAAATATGAGAGATATAGAAAACTTGCTAGTAAATTTAAAAAACGTACAAGAAAGCTTTTCAAAACTGTTTAGTTATAAATGAACTCCTGTATTATTCAGACCTATATTAAAGAAGTTCCACTTTTTAAAAGAGGAAAAGTAAGGGATATTTATGATCTTGGAGACAGGCTTCTTATTATAGCTACTGATAGAATCTCAGCTTTTGATGTAGTTTTACCTACACCTATTCCAGAAAAAGGTAAAATTTTAACTTTAATGACCTTATTTTGGCTTAATTTTTTGAAAGATATAGTAAGAAATCATTTAATCACTGCTGATATAGAAGAATATCCTGATATTTTAAAACCTTATAAAGAGATTCTTTTTCAAAGAAGTATGATAGTAAAAAAAGCTAAAGTTATTCCTATTGAATGTATTGTGAGGGGTTATATTACAGGTTCTGCTATGAAAGAATATGAGAAGACCGGTAAAGTTTGTGGAATTGAGCTTCCTCCAGGTTTGAAGGAGGCTGATAAATTACCTTATCCAATCTTTACTCCTTCTACTAAAGCAGAAAAAGGTATACATGACATAAATATCACTTTTGAACAAATGTGTAATATTGTAGGAAAGGAAATTTCAGAAACTTTGATGGATTTGTCTTTAAAACTTTATAAAAAAGCTGCACTTTATGCAGAAACAAAAGGAATAATAATTGCTGATACTAAGTTTGAATTTGGATTTTTGGATGGTGAAATTATCCTTATTGATGAGGTATTAACTCCTGATTCTTCAAGATTTTGGTCTAAAGAAGAATATATGCCGGGGAGGCCTCAAAAAAGTTTTGATAAACAGTTTATAAGGGATTGGTTAAAATCTATATCTTGGCAAGAATCTAATCCACCCCCATCTATACCTCAAGACATAGTTGAAAAGACAAAAATGAAATATTTAGAAGCCCTTTATAAAATTACAGGAAAGCTTTTATAAAATCTAAAAAGTGAATTTTAAATTTCAAATTCTTGCTATAAGTAAAATAGATTTACAGGATAGAACTTATCTTTTTTCTTATCCTAAAAGAAATATCTTTTTAAGTGAAAGTATAGCCTCGTTAGGCCTTCTTCAACCTCCAATTGTTTTTAAAGAAAAGAGCTCTTATAAGATAATATGTGGAGAGGGGAGAATAATTGCTTGCAAAGAACTTGGTATAAAAGAAATTCCTGTTTTCTTGGTAAAAAACTTAACTCCAAAAGAACTACTCTCTCTTTCTTTAGAAAGTAATCTCTTTCGTAATTTAAATCTAGTTGAAAAGGCAGAGTTTATAGAAAAAGCATTAAAAATATTTTCTTTAGATGAAATACTTAAAATTCTTCCTAAATTAGGTTTTAGTTCTTCTTTTTATTGGATAGAGTTTTTAAAAAAAATTTCCCAACTGGAGGATCTATTCAAAAATCTTTTGATAGAAAATAAATTAAATCCAAAAATAGTTGAAAATTTGTCAAAATTGGATTCTGAAGAAAAATTAGAATATTTAAAAATTGTTCAAAATCTCTCATTAACCTTTAGTGAGCAAAAAGAAGTTTTGGAAAAACTTATTGATTATAAAAAAAGAAAAGACCTTCCTTCTCTTTTACCAGAAGAATTAAAAGAAGTTCTTAATGAACAAGACTTTAATAAGAGAAGAGAAAAATTTTTTAGGATTTTAAAAAGTCTATTTTATCCTTCTTATTATATAAAGTTTCAAAAAATTTATCCTACAATTAAGAAATTTAAAGATAAACAAATTACTGTCAATTTAAGTCCCTATTTTGAAGAGAAAAAATTGGAAATTCAGTTTAAGGCTTTTTCTTTTGAAAATTTAAAAGAAAAAATAGATTTTATAATTGAAAATAAAGAGGATTTGAAAAAGGTCTTTGAAGAAATTTAATTATTTTGAAACTTAAACCAGAGATTTAAGAAAAATTCACCCAAAATTTTGGCAGGATTTTTAAAATCTCTCTTAATTGAAAGATCAACTTTAAAGAGTTCTTCAAAGATTAATTTAAAGTCTTTTATCTTACCTAATTGTTTTTTTATGTTAAATAATGCATAGGGATGAGTTTCTAAAAGAATTTTAGGTATTTCATTTAAAGGATTTTCCTTTAACTCTTCCCATTTTTTATTAAAATTTGAATACCTTTCTTCTTTTGCAAGTTCTGGATTTTTTTCCAAAAATTCTTTTAAAATTTCCATTTTTTTAAAATATTTATAAAGATAAGATAAAATCTTAGGAGCTTCTATTTTTCTATCCAATAGGGTTAAAGTTAACTTATAAGCTTTTTGAGGACCCTGATTAAAGAAAGTATCAGCTAAAAGATATAAAGCATCATTTTCAGAAGGAATTATAACATCCCAAATATCTTCTTCTGTAATTAATGATTTATCAGCTGTATAAAAAATTAATTTATAAAGCTCTTCTTTAAAATAATAATAATCTTTTCCTACAAGAGAAAGAAATAAATTTGCTGTATTTTTATCCATAGTTTTTTGATAATCCTTAAGTGTCATAATAAGTTCTGTTTCTAAAAGGTCTTCTTCTTTTTTAGTGGTAAAAGGAATAATGGCTCCTTTTTCAAAAGCATATTTATATAGAGGATGCATTTCATCTAAAAATTCACTTATTAAAAACCAACTGAATACTTCATTTTTTTCTTTTAGACTTTTTACTATTTCTTCTCCTTTTTCATAGGGAATAAATTCTGCTCCTAAAATGAAATAAACTTTTCTTATCCCAAATAAACTTCTCTGATAGCCTTTTATTTGTAAAAAAGTTTCTAATTCTTCTTTTATTTTTAAATTATAGATTTCAAAAATGGAATTTTTTTCTTTTAAAACCTCATATATTTCCTTGGCTTTTTCTTTGCAGATTTGTTCAGGACCTATAAATAAATAAATAGGAGCTATACGATTTTTTTTCTTAGCAAGATCTATTAGCTTTCCTATTTGGATGGGTGTAAATACTGGCATATTTCAATCACTCTTATTAAATTAGTAGAGCCTATTTTACCTACTGGATATCCCATTGTAGCTACTAAGATATCACTTTCTCTAAAAAGATTTTCTTCTTTAGCTTTTTTAATAAATTCTTTTATCATACTTTCTACATCTTCTCTTTCAGAAAGAACCATATAAGGATGTACTCCCCATAAAATTTTTAATCTTCTCAAAACTTCTTCATCATGTACATTAGCTATTATAATAGGTCTTGGTCTAAATTTAGCAACTCTTTTAGCAGAAGCTCCAGATTTAGTAAAAACTACAATTGCTTTAGCTTTTATTTCTTCAGCAAGTATACAGCTACTATAAGCTATAGCAAAATCTGAAGATACATGAGTATATTCTTCTAATCTGTATTCATAGATTTCTTCTACGTTTTCAATAACCTTTTTCATCACTTTTACTGCCTCTACAGGGTATTTTCCAACTGCTGTTTCATCAGAAAGCATTAAAGCATCAACTCCATCAAAAACAGCATTAGCTATGTCTGATACATCAGCTCTGGTAGGCATAGTAGAATTTATCATAGAGGTTAACATTTGAGTAGCAATTATTATCGGAATTCCAGCTTCTCTGGCTTTTTTAACAAGAATTTTTTGAATAACAGGAACTTTTTCAACTGGAAGCTCAACTCCTAAATCTCCTCTTGCAATTATTAATCCATCTGAAACTTCAATTATTTCATCTATATTTTCAACAGCTTTTTGAGTTTCTATTTTAGCAAATATGGGAATTTCTTTACCAAAATATTGTAAAAATTTTTTAGCATAAAGAATATCTTTTTTTTCTCTAACAAAAGATAAAGCTATAAAATCTACTTCTTTTTCTAAACCAAACTTTAAGTCATCTTTATCTTTTTCAGTTAAGGCTGAAATAGGAATTTCTGCAAAAGGGAAATTTACTCCTTTTTTTGAGGATATAACACCTCCTTGAATAACTTCAGTTATTATTTTCTCTGAAGTCTTTTTTAAAACTTTTACTTTTATAAGTCCATCTGCAATAAAAATAAGATCTCCCCTTTTAAGAACTTCTAAAATTTCAGGATAATCTAATGAAATTTTTGCTTTTTCCTTTATTTTTTCACCTAAAATTGGGTTTTTATAAATTTCCAAGATTTCTCCTTCCAATAAGTTAAAGGGTTCTTTTACCTCTCCAATTCTTATTTTTGGTCCAGCAAGATCCTGTAAAATTCCCACTACTTTATTAAGTTCATAAGAAGCCTTTCTTATCTTTTGTATATTTTCTTGATGATACATTTTATCTCCATGGGAAAAATTTAAGCGGAAAATATCTACTCCTTCATTAATAAGATCTTTTATCACTTTTGACTCTCTTGAGGATGGACCAATAGTAGCAATTATTTTAGTTTTTCTCATTATAACCGATTGTTATTATTTAAATCTTTAAAATTTTATTATATAATAAATTAATGCAAATAAAATTTAAAGTTTGTTC
>CAYPPW010000015.1:1315-31460 GCA_964412755.1 uncultured Thermodesulfatator sp. | reverse complement strand
GAAATTTCCTCTGTTCCTTTTTATCTTAATAGATGTATTTTAAAAAGACCATCCTCAGCTAATTTAATTGAAGGAATTGTAATTACTGAAAAAAAATATGAAAGTTTTTTCCCAAATTGTATCAAGATTTTAGATGCTAATGAATTTGAAAAAAATTTTATTTTATTGAATTGTAAATCTAATTTTTAAAGGTTATAAGAGGGATGCTTTCTTACTATTTCTTTCTTGGTAAACAATACTTGATAGTCTAAAATACCAAATTTTTCTGAAATTTCCTTTATTCTTTTATTTACTTCTTTTTTGTTTTTTCCATGAATCATAATATAAAGATTATAATTCCAGTCTTTATAAGGTTTTCTTATATAACAATGAGAAATATATGAGAGATTAGAAAGATAACTTCCGATCTTTTCTATTTGATCTTCTGGAACATTCCAAACTACCATAGCGTTTCCTTTTATTCCAGCAAGATTTTGTCTTAATGTGATCCCAAGCCTTCTTATTATCTTTTTATTAATTAAGTTTTTAGTAATTTCTATAACCTCTTCCTCTTTAAGCCCTAATTTTTGGCCAATTTCTAAGAAAGGGCGTTTAGAAATAGGTAATCCTTCTAAAAGGACTTTTAATACCTTTTTTTCTTTTTCAGATAATTCTGTCATTTAATTTCACCTTTTAAGTAAGCTTCATAGGCTGTTAGATCAAGATATCCATGTCCAGAAAGATTGAAAAGTATAATCTTTTCCTCTTTTTTATTTTTACATTCTAATGCAAGATCTATAACTTTTTTAATAGCATGTGCAGATTCAGGGGCTGGAATAATACCCTCAGTTTTTGCAAACAAAATAGCAGCTTCAAAAATTTCCTTTTGTTCATAAGCTACAGCTGAAATATAACCTTGGTGATAAAGTAGACATAATAATGGAGCATCTCCATGATATCTTAATCCTCCTGCATGAATAGGAGAAGGAACAAAGTCATGTCCTAAAGTGTACATTTTGATAAGAGGTGTAAGACCAGCAGTATCTCCAAAATCATATCTATATTCTCCTTTAGTAAGAGTAGGGCAAGCTTTTGGTTCTACAGCAATAAACTCAGTTTTAGGTTTTTCTCCTATAATCTTATCTTTTAAAAAGGGGAAAGCAAGACCTGAAAAGTTACTTCCTCCGCCTACACATCCAATTACATAGTCAGGATATATTCCAATTTTTTGCATCTGAATTTTTGCTTCAAGGCCGATAATAGTTTGATGTAAAAGAACGTGGTTAAGAACACTACCAAGAGAATACTTGGTATTTGAAGAATTTAAAGCTTTTTCTATAGCTTCACTTATAGCTATACCAAGACTTCCTGGATGTTCAGGATCTTTCTCAAAAAATCGTCTTCCTGATTCGGTGTAATTACTTGGAGAGGGAATTACTTTACTTCCCCAAGTTTCCATCATAATTTTTCTAAAAGGTTTTTGTTTGTAACTAGCTCTTACCATATATACTTCACATTCCAATCCAAAAAATTGAGTAGCAAAAGCTAATGCACTTCCCCATTGTCCTGCTCCTGTTTCTGTGGTAAGTTTTTTAATTCCGGAAATCTTATTATAATAAGCTTGAGCCACTGCTGTGTTTGGTTTGTGGCTGCCAGGTGGAGAGATACTTTCATTTTTGTAAAAGATTTTGGCTGGTGTTTGTAAATATTCCTCTAGTTTTTTTGCTCTATGTAAAGGAGTTGGCCTCCAAAGAGTATAAATACTTAAAACTTCTTCTGGTATTTTTATCCATTCCTCAGAACTCACCTCTTGTTCAATTAAAGGTTCCGGGAATATAGCTAAGAGTTTTTCTATATTTACAGGTTGTTTTGTTTCTGGATCTAAGGGAGGATCCAAAGGTCTTGGAAGATAAGGAGTAATATTAAACCAACTTTTAGGAATTTCTTTTTCATCAAGGATTACTTTAGTCATTTTTTACCCCCTATAATATTTAAATTTTAAAAAATTGCTTTTCATTATACTTCATAAAATTCTTAAGACAACTGAAAAAATATTTAATAAGTTGACAGAAAAAAGAAAAAATTGTAAGATTTTATTCACATTTTAATTGAAGGAATTTATTATGGAATTTGAAGCAATTATCGGATTAGAGGTACATGCTCAACTTAGTACCAAGACTAAAATGTTTTGTTCCTGCTCTACTCAATTCGGTGCTCCTCCTAATACTCAAATTTGTCCTGTCTGTACAGGACTTCCTGGGGTTCTTCCAGTAATAAATAAAAAAGCTATAGAGTATGCTTTGAAATTGGCTCTTGCTTTAAATTGTAAAATTAATTTAAAATCTATAATGGCTAGAAAAAATTATTTTTATCCGGATCTTCCTAAAAATTATCAAATCTCTCAATATGAATTGCCTCTTGCTGAAGGTGGATCAGTAGAAATAGAAGTAAATGGGGTAAAGAAAAGAATCAATTTAGTTAGAATCCATATTGAAGAAGATGCTGGGAAACTAATACATGATGAGAAAAAGCCATTTTCTTATGTAGATTTTAACAGAGCTGGTGTTCCGCTTCTTGAAATTGTAAGTGCTCCAGAAATAGGATCTCCAGAAGAGGCTGTGGCTTATCTTAAAACTTTAAGAAGAATTTTGAGATATTTAGGCATATGTGATGGGAATATGGAAGAAGGCAGTCTGAGATGTGATGCTAATGTATCTGTTAGACCTAAAGGGAGTGAAAAATTTGGAACTAAAGTGGAACTTAAAAATATGAACTCTTTTAAACATGTAGAAAGAGCTTTAAGTTATGAAATTAAAAGACAAATAGGACTTCTTCTTGAAGGTAAAGAAATTGTTCAAGAAACCAGGCTTTATGATGAGGCTTCACAAACTACTCATTCTATGAGAGGAAAGGAAGAGGCACATGATTATTGCTATTTTCCTGATCCAGATTTAATAGAAATCCAGATAGAAGAAGGTCTTTTAGAAAAGCTCAAAAATGAGCTACCTGAATTACCTGAAAAAAAGAAAGAAAGGTTCTTAAAAGCTTATCTTTTAACTCCCCATGAGGTAGAAATTTTAGTTGAAGAAAAAACAATGGCAGATTTTTTTGAAAATACTGTAAAATTTTATCCTAATCCTAAAGCTGTATCTAATTTTATTCTTAGTGAGGTTTTGAGATACTTAAATCGAGATGGGAAAGATATCACTCAAACTAAACTCACACCGGAAAAATTGGCCCAACTTCTTAATTTAGTAGAAAAAGGAGTGATTTCTATAACTATAGCTAAACAAATATTTCCTGAAATATATGAAAAAGGGTTAGATCCTGAGAAAATTGTTGAAGAAAGAGGACTTGTTCAAGAAAGCTCTGAAGAAAAATTAAGGATTATCTGTCAAGAAGTATTATCTGAAAATCCTGCAGAAGTGGAAAAATATAGGAGTGGTAAAAAAGGTCTTCTTGGGTTTTTTGTAGGTCAGGTATTGAAAAAAACTCAGGGGAAAGCTAATCCTAAAATAGTTAATCAAATTTTCCTTGAACTTTTAGAAAAATGAAATTTTCTTTTTTGAAGAAAGAGTCTGTAAAATCTCCTTCAAAAGCAGACTTGATAAAAACATGGATTTGGACTGAAAAAGGGCTTTATCTTTTAGATCAAAGAAAACTTCCCTTTAGAGAGAATTATATATTATGTGATAATATTTTAAAAATAAGAAATGCTATTAAAAATATGATAATAAGAGGAGCTCCGGCTATTGGAATCTGTGCTGCTATTGGATTTGCTATAGAATTTAAAAATTCTATATCCTTATTGAAAAATAAAGAAATTTCTGTAAACAAAATTGAAGAAAAAATAGGGAAAATTGTTAATTTTCTTGCTACTTCTCGTCCAACAGCTTCAAATCTTTTTTGGGCTATTTCCAGAATGCAAAATGTTTGTTTGGAGTTTTTTAAAAATTTTGAACACAAAATAAATATACAGGATTTATTTAATCTTGCTGAACTTTTGGAAAAAGAGGCATTAAAGATATGGGAGGAAGATATAGAAGCTAATTTAACTATTGCTGAATATGGTAAAAGATTGCTTCCAGAAGGCGGAATTCTTACTCATTGTAATACCGGGGCTTTAGCTACAGGAGGATATGGAACAGCTTTAGGTATAATAAGAAAAGCTTACGAAGAAAACAAAAAAATTAAAATTTTTATAGATGAAACTCGTCCCTTTTTACAGGGTGCAAGATTGACTGCCTGGGAATTATATAAATTAAAAATTCCTTACATTTTAATTACTGATAATTGTGCAGGTTTTTTGATGAAAAAAGGAGAGATTTCTGCAGTGATAGTTGGAGCTGACCGAATAGCTAGAAATGGTGATACAGCTAATAAAATAGGAACTTACTCTTTAGCTATTCTTGCTAATTCACATAAGATCCCCTTTTTTGTAGCTGCTCCTTCATCTACTTTTGATCTTAGTATAGAAACAGGTGAGAAAATACCTATAGAAATACGACCTGCAAAAGAAGTTTTAACTTGTTATAAAAGTAAAATTGCACCTTCTAAAAGTAAGGTTTATAACTTGGTTTTTGATATCACTCCTAATGAATTGATTAATGCTATAATTACTGAAAAAGGGGTAATTTATCCACCTTATGAAATTAATATCTCTAAATTAATTAAAAAATGAAAATTAAAGAGCTTCCTGAAAAAACTTTAGAAAGACTTATTGTGTATTTAAAAGTCCTTGAAGAGTTAAATAAAAAAAATATTGATTTTATTAGTTCTGAAGATTTAGCTAAAAGATGTGGAGTGAATTCAGCACAATTAAGAAAAGATCTAAGTTTTCTTGGTCCTTTAGGAACAAAAGGAGTAGGTTATAGTATAAAGAGTTTGAGATTCAGTCTTAAAAATTTCCTGGGTCGTGCTAGAGAATGGAATCTTATCCTAGGAGGAATTACTCCATTGGGAGTATTTCTTTTAGAAAATAAAAATTTGCAAAAAGAGGGTTTTTATTTTTTAGCTGCTTTTGATGTAAATGAAGAAAATATAGGAAAAATATATAACGGAATTTCTGTATACAGTTTAGATCAGCTTTCTTATATTTTAAATGTTATAAAGGTAGATATAGGAGTAATTACTACAGATGAAAATCCTTACATATATTTAAAAGCCTTTACAGAACAAAAAATAAAAGCTATTTTAAATTTAAGTAAAATTCCTCTTTTTCTTGAAGATCCTGATATTAGAATAGAAAATTTTTGCTTTTTAATAGCTTTAACAAAACTTTCTTATTTTTTAAAGGAATAAGGCATGAAAGTTAAGGTCTGGAAAAGAGATCCAAGGGCTAAATTATTGGAAAAAAGTACTGAGGGTTCGGTAGGGTATGATTTATTTGCATTAGAGGAGATATCCATTGAACCTGGAGAATTTGTTCTTATCAGGACTGGATTGGTTATTGAAGCAGAACCTCCCTATGCTTTATTTATTTTTCCAAGATCTTCACTTTTTAAAAATAAAAGATTAATTATGCCTAATTCAGCTGGTATTATAGATTTTGATTATTGTGGAGAAGAAGATGAGATCAAGATTCCCGTATTAAATTTAGGTAAAGAAAAAGTTGTTATAAAAGCTCATGAAAAAATAGCTCAAGCTGTATTTATAAAAATAACTTTTCCAGAGATTGAGGAAATATTTCAATCTCCCAAATCTTTTTCAAGAGGTGGTTTTGGTTCTACAGGTGGATATAAATAAAAATTGATTTAAAATGGATAAAGAAGAGCCTGTAGCTCAGTGGATAGAGCACCAGCCTCCGGAGCTGGGGGTCGGGGGTTCAAATCCCCCCAGGCTCGGTATTGAAAAAAATAAAAAAAGAGTTAATTTAAAACTTAAGGTCTTTGAAAAAATGGGGGCGAAGAGGGTTCGACGGGGATAGGTAGGATTAAACTGCAGGCCGTGGTCGCACCCAACCACGTAAAATAGGGTGCAAAAACACAACTGCCGAAGATTACTCTTACGCCTTGGCAGCCTAAAAAGAGCTGCCACGTGCTTAAGGATGTTGCCTACGCATCCTTAAGTGCGTGAATTGAGTAGGCTTTGGTTGAAAAACTTGGTGAGGGTTTTTCAACCGAGAAATAACTCACCTAGTAGAAAGCTCAGGTGCCTGTGCCTGACTTTCTACGAAATTAAATCACAGGCTAAGCCTGTAGGAGTTTAATCTGAACTATCTCCGGACGTGGGTTCAATTCCCACCGCCTCCACATTTAATGAATTCAGCATAGTTCAAAAAATCTCAAAAAGTTCAAATAAAAATAATCAAATTTAATGATAATTCTACCTTTAGTAATTTAATTTTAAGAAAGGCTGGAAAATAAGAGGAAAGCCTTAACTGGTGTGATAGGGTTTTGTAAAAAAATAATTTAAATGGTGCTTCAACCCATTTGCAAAATTTTAAAATTTGATTATATTATGTTTCATAACAGGGGGCTGTAGCTCAGCACGGTCAGAGCGCCTGCCTGTCACGCAGGAGGCCGCGGGTTCAAGTCCCGTCAGCCCCGCCATTAAATTTTTATATGTCTAAATTAACTTTTTCTCTTAAAAAATTTTTTCTCTTTTTATTTTATCCCTCAAGTTTGATTTTTATCTTTCTTTTGCTTGTCTCTATTTATGTAATTTTAGAAAAAAGAAAAGGAAGAAGACGCCTTTTGCTTTTTCTGGCAATTTTTATATATTATATTTCCTCTACCCCTTTTTTACCTTATATACTCCTTAAACAACTTGAAAAAAATTATTCCATTCCCTCCAAAGAAAAATTAAGAGATTTAAAAATAATAGTAGTTCTTACTGGAAGAATTTATGGTAATCCTAATCTCAGTTTAGAAGACAGATTTAGTAGAGAGACTTTAATAAGGGTATTAAAAGCTTTAGAATTAAAAAAAGAATATCCTGATAAAGAAATAATTCTTATTGGCGGATCTTATGAAGATAGAGAAGGTAAGGGAGCTACTTATCTTAAAATATTAGCAGAAAAATTCAATTTTCAGGTAAAAGCAATTGATACTCCTCTTGACACTCTAACCACAGCCAGAACTTTAAAAACATATTTTTTTCAAAGGGAAAAAAATCCAGGTATTCCCTTTTTACTTTTAACTTCAGCCTATCATCTTCCAAGAGCAATTTACCTTTTTAAAAAGGAAAATCTTAATCCCATTCCTTATCCTACTAATTATCTTTCTGAACTTTGTAAACCCACTTTTAGTTTTTGGGAATTTTTCCCCAATGATTTATATCTGGGATTTACTAATAGAGCTGTACATGAATATTTGGCTTTAAGCTTTTATAAAATAAAATATTTTATAAAAGGATTAATAAAATGAAAAAAAGTGAATTAAAAAGAAAAATTTTAGAAATTTCCCAAAATTCAAGAAAAATTCAGGAAAGATTTATTGAATTAGAAATAGATAAAATTTTAGAGGTAGTTTTTTTAACTAAAAAAGTTTTAAGTAAAGGGGGAAAGCTTTTGATTTTTGGTAATGGAGGAAGTGCTGCAGATGCTCAACATTTAGCAGCTGAATTAGTAAATCGCTTTAAAAAAGACAGAACACCTTTACCAGCCATAGCTTTAACAACAGATACTTCTATTTTAACTGCTATTGGAAATGATTATGATTTTTCTCAAATATTTTCTAAACAAATTATTGCTTTAGGTAAAAAGGGGGATATAGCTTTAGGTATAAGTACGAGTGGAAAATCCTCTAATGTGATTAATGCTCTTAAGGTAGCAAAAGAAGGACAGTTGTATACTATAGGATTAAGCGGAGGCGATGGAGGATTAATGAAAGATTACTGTGACTATTTGATTTTAGTTCCCAGTGATGAGACTCCACGAATTCAAGAAGGACATCTTTTGTTTTTGCACCTATTTTCAGAGCTTTTAGAGGAAATGCTTTTTTCAAGTTGAGAATGCTTCTTGCAATTGAAACTTCTTGTGATGAAACGGGAGTTGCTCTTTTTTCTGAACAAGGAGAACTTTTAAATCATTTGCTTTATTCTCAAGTAGCTATTCATTCCCCTTTCGGGGGGATAGTTCCTGAAATTGCCTCACGTAAACAACTTGAGGTTTTAATGCCTCTTATTAAAAAACTTTTTAATGAAACTGGATTTTCTCTTAATGAATTAAAATGTATTTGTGCTACTTTTGGTCCTGGGCTTATAGGTTCACTTTTAGTGGGTGTTTCATTTGCGAAAGCTTTGGGTTTTGCCTTAAAAATACCGGTTGTAGCTGTAGATCATCTTCAAGCTCATCTTTTTTCTATATTTTTAGAGAAAAAACTTTCCTTTCCTTATATAGGGCTTGTAGCTTCAGGAGGGCACACAGCTCTGTTTGTTGTAAATGATTGGGAAGATTATAAGCTTTTAGGACATACAAGAGATGATGCAGCAGGAGAAGCTTTTGATAAAGTGGCTAAACTTTTGAATTTATCTTATCCAGGTGGACCAATAATAAGTCAAATAGCAGAAAAGGGGAATAGAAAAGCTATAAAATTCCCAAGACCCCTTTTAGAAAATGATTCCTTTGATTTTAGTTTTTCAGGACTTAAAACTTCTGTTTTAAATTATCTAAAAACTCATCAGAAATTTAAGATTGAAGATGTGTGTGCAAGTTTTGAAGAAGCTGTATGTGAGGTTTTAGTGGAAAAAAGCATAAAAGCAAGTTTAACATTAAATATTCCAAGGGTTGTGGTTACTGGAGGGGTTGCTTCTAATAAAAGATTAAGAGAACTTTTTTATGAAAAAGAAAAAAAAATGAATATAAAAGTATATTTTCCTTCTCCTTCTTTTTGTACTGATAATGCCGCTATGGTAGGAATAGTAGGATACCATAAATGGAAAAAAAATATTTTAGATGGATTAGAAAAAGAACCCTATGCAAGAGCAATTTTTAAGAAGTTTAGTTTTTGATATGAGGTTTTATATTCAATTCTTTTAACTTTTTTTGTAAATAAGTTCTTTCAAGACCTATTTCTTTTGCAGTTTTTGAAATGTTGCCTTTATATTCTATTAGTTTTCTTTTAATAAACTCTTTTTCAAAAAGAATTTTGGCGCTTTTAAAAGTTTTTTCTCTAAACCAGGGTTCATTATTTTCAAAAAAGGAAGTATTTTTTTCTATAATGGTTTTAAAATCAGAGGGCAAATCTTCATATCCTATTTCCTGAGAAGAAGTCATTATTACAATTCTTTCTATAAAATTTCTAAGTTCCCTTACATTTCCAGGCCAAGAATAATTGAGAAGGGCTTCCAAAGCGTCCTTTTTAATTATTTTTTTCTCAACTCCTACTTTATAGCTAAATTCTTCTAAAAATTCTTCTACCAGAATAGGAATATCTTCCTTTCTTTCTCTTAAAGGTGGAATATAAATAGGAAAAACATTTATTCTAAAATAAAGATCTTCTCTGAAATTTCCGTTTTTGATCTCTTTGATAAGATCTTTGTTAGTAGCTGCGATTATTCTTACATCTACTTCTATAGATTTGGTGCTACCAAGTCTTTCAAACTTTTTTTCTTGGAGTACTCTTAATATTTTAGCTTGAGCTGAAAGATTTAAATCTCCTATTTCATCCAGAAAAAGAGTTCCTTTATGAGCCATTTCAATTTTTCCTTTTTTAGAACTTTGGGCAGAAGTAAAAGCACCTTTTTCATAACCAAAAAGTTCTGATTCTATAAGGGTTTCAGGAATAGCCGCACAATTTATTTCTACAAAAGCCTCTTTAACTCGTTTTGAATGCAAATGAATCAATTTAGCTACTACTTCTTTACCTACTCCTGATTCTCCTTGAATTAATACGGTGGTATCAGTTGGAGCTACCTTTAAAATAAGCTCTCTTATTTTTTTAATACTCTCAGAAATTCCAGAAAGTTTGATCTTACCTAAAATGCTCTCTCTTAAGCGTTTATTTTCTTCTTCTAATAAAGCAAGTTTTAATGCGTTTTCTAAAGTTACCATAATTCTTTCATAAGAAAGGGGTTTTTCAATAAAATCAAAAGCTCCCATCTTAATTGCTTTAACTGCAGTATCAATGGTTCCATGGCCTGAAATGATAATTACTTGAATTCCAGGATAAAGTTTTTTGATACTTTCAAGAACTTCAAATCCATCTATATCCTTTAACCATAAATCAAGAAAAATAACCTGAGGTTGCCTTATTTCCAAATCATTAAGAAGTTCTTTTCCCCATAAATAACTTTTTACTTGGTATCCCTCATCTTTAAGAATATCTTCTAATATATCTAAAATTCCTTTTTCATCATCTAAAATCCAAATTTCTCCTTTCATAATATTTTTTAATATAATAGTGCTTGACAAAAAGTCGAGATTATATAAAATTGGTTAACCATATTTAATAAAATAGGTTAACAAAATATTGAAAGGAGCTGATTTGATTTTTAAAAGATTAATTGTAGCTATTTGTGGATTAGGTATATTTTTTTCTAAATTTTGTTTTGGTGAGGAACCCTATGTTTTAGAGGAAGTAAAAGTTGTGGCACCTGCTAAGGGAGAATTTTTAGAAAAAATAGGCCAAGAGGTAAAAATAATTAATTTTGAGCAATTTAAGGAATTGGGATTTGAGGTTTATTCAGGATTTGAGCTAAGAGAAAGAGGAGCTTTTGGGGTTCAAAGCGATCTTTCTATAAGAGGATCAAATTTTGAACAAAATTTGGTTGTTCTTGAAGGAATAAGAATCTCTGATCCACAAACAGGGCATCATCTCATGAATCTTCCTTTTGAGAGCCATATTTTGGAGAGTTTAGAAATTTTACCAGGAGGAGCAAGTGCTATCTATGGTCCAGGTGGTTTTGGAGGAGCTTTAAACTTTAATCTTAAGTCCTCACAACCTGGCATAAAAATATCAGGAGATTATGGAAGTTATGATTATCAAAATTTATATTTTAATTTCGGGCTTTCTACCCCTTTCTCTCCAGTTAATATCATTTTTTCCCAAAAAAATTCCAATGGATTTATCTGGAATAGAGATTTTGATATAAGAACTTTCAATTTTTATACTAAAGATAAGGGGAAAATATTATTTTATGGTTTTCAGGAAAAAGATTTTGGAGCAAGAAACTTTTATACTCTTAGATGGAATACTGAATGGGAAACTACCAAGACCCATATATTTTTAGTTAAAAAAGTTTTTTATGGACTTAATTGGTTTTTTGAGCCAGGAATACTTTATCGGATAAATTATGATACCTATATTCTAAATCGTAGAAATCCCTCTTTTTACAAAAATATTCATAAATCTCAGGTTTTTAGAACCAATTTGCCTTTTAGAATAGAAACAAACCGAATGGATTATCTTATGGGAATGGAGTATTCTTATGAGACACTAGATAGTTCAAGACTTGGTAATCATTTAAGAATTGGGGAAGCTTTTTATTTTTGGTTTTATCCTAAAATAAATTTAAGAGTTTTTCCTGCATTTGGTATAAGATATGATATTTTTACCAAAGGTAAAGAAAATTTTTCCTATAATGTAGCTTTAGCCTATCTTTTAAAGGAAAATCTAAAAATCAGAACTTCTTTTAGTTATTCCTATAGAAATCCCAGTTTTACAGAACTTTATTATCTTTCTCCTAGTGTTCAAGGGAATCCCTTTTTATTACCAGAGAAAAGTTATAATTTTGAAGTAGGATGTGATTATTATAAAAAAAATTTTAATCTTTTTACTACAATTTTTTATCGTATAGGAGAAGACATAATTGATTGGATTTGGAGAGATCAAATAAGAAGGGCAGAAAATATAGAAAAATTAAAAACAGTTGGTTTTACTATAGATTTGACTTATAAATCTAAATTCTTTTCTCCTGTTTTTAGCTATACTTATTTAAATCAAATTTCTCAAGAATTAGGAAATGCTCATTATGTTGGAAGTTATTTAAGGCATAATCTTATTTTGGGATTTATATTTAAACTTCCCTATGATGTAGAAGTTTCATCAAAGTTAAATTATCAAAAACGGTATAAAGAAGAAGATGTTTATTTAGTTTCTGGCAAAATTTCTAAAAAATTATTAAAAAATGTAAGTGTGGGTATATGGTTTGAAAATCTGTTAAATGAAAAATATGAAGAAATTAGAGGTATTCAAGGAATTCCTCAGTGGATAGGGATAAATATAATACTTGACAAATAATTTTTATGATATATTTTTAAGCCGTTCTTAATTATGTATTTAGGAGGATAAAAATGAAAAAGTTCAAAAACATGGACAAATTTGAATATGGTTTCGGACAACACTTAATTATTGATGGATATGGTGCAAATAGAGAAAAACTTATGGATTTAGATTTTATATATAATTTTTTAAGTAAATATCCTGAAGAAATTCAGATGACCAAGATAATACCACCCTATGTTTTTAAATATTATGCTCCTGTTCCTGAGGATTGGGGGATTTCGGGTTTTGTAATTATTGCTGAAAGCCATATAAGTATCCATACTTTTCCAGAAAAGCTTTATTTGAGTATAGATGTTTTTTCCTGTAAACCCTTTGATGCAGATAAAGTAATTTCTGACATAATTCAGATTTTTGAGATAAAGAAAAGTGAAATCAAATTTTTTGATAGAGGTCTTGAATTTCCGCGTTCTATAAGAGCTGTAGAAAATTTTATTCGTATGGAAAGGAAGGATTTGATTATCTAAAAAATGAAACTTAATTTTTTAGGGCTACCTGACCATCCTGAGGCTAAGGTAGCCCTTATTCCTGCTCCTTTTGAGATTACTACCTCTTGGCAAAAAGGAACAAAAGAAGCACCTATAGAAATTCTTAAAATCAGTCCTAATCTTGAATTTTTTGATGAAGAAAATTTCCTTGAACCTCAAGAAATACTTGGATTTTTTACTTATCCAGTTCCTGAACTTCCTTTTGAAATAGACAAAGCTTTAGAATTTATTTACGAGAAAATAAAAGAAGTCTTAAATAAAAAACAGTTTCCTATTTTAATAGGAGGAGAACATACAGTTAGTTTAGCCTCTGTAAAAGCTTTAAAAGAAGTATTCCCTAATTTAAAGGTTCTTTATTTAGATGCCCATTTAGATCTGAGAGATCAATACTTAGAAAGTAAGGTTTGTCATGCTACAGTTATGAGAAGAATTTATGAAATGAATATTCCCATATTAAATATAGGAGCCAGGACTCTTTGTAAAGAAGAATATGAATTTTTAAAGAAAGAAAATCTTCCCGTAATAAAAGTAAGAGACATTAGAGAAAATATGGAAAAATCTATAAAGAAATTAGAAGAATTTTTAAAGGAAGGAAATATTTATTTATCTATTGATATGGATGTTTTTGATCCTTCCTTAGCTTCAGGAGTAGGAACTCCAGAACCTGGAGGAATGGATTGGTATGAATTTTTGCAAATTCTTAAATTAGTGGCTAAATATAATTTAGTAGGAATGGATTTAGTGGAAATAAAACCAGATCTCTGTAATTCAGTTACCCAATATGTAGGTGCTAAAATTATTTTTAAAATAGCTTCTTATCTTGCTGAAAAATATGGAAAATTTTAATAGATATGCCAAACTTCTTTTTGAATCTGCTTTACTAAAAAGAATCCAAAGGACTGGCTATGCCTATTTGGGAACTGGAAAGGAGAATGTGGCTTCTCATTCTTTTGGAGTTATTTTTTGTGCCTGGATCCTTTCCGAGATCTGTCCCCAACCAATAGATAAAGAAAAAATTTTTAAAATGGCTTTAATTCATGATTTTGCTGAAACCAGAATAGGAGATTTCAATGCAGTAAATAAACTTTATAATAAAGCTGATGAAGAAAAGGCTTTAGAAGATGCTTTTTCACAAACTCAATTTAAGGATGAAGTTCTTTTTCTTTGGAAAGAATATAGGAATATGAAAACTTTAGAGGCTAAAATTGTTCATGATGCAGATATATTAGATTTAATAATACAATTAAAGGAACAAAAAGATCTTAATAATCCCTATGCAGATAAATGGATTGAGTATGCTAAAGAAAGACTTGTTACAGAGTGTGCTAAAAGTTTAGCTGAATCAATATTAGAAACTGAATGGTGTTCTTGGTGGTTAGAGTATTTTTTTAAGGATAATGGGCCAAAAACCTCTGAAAGAAATTCTTAATTTATGTACTCGTTGCGGAAAGTGTGTTCCTTTCTGTCCATCCTATAAAATATTTAAAAAAGAAGCCTTTTCTCCAAGAGGAAGATTATTTTTAGTTTCTCAAAATAAAATTCATAAAAGTTTTGACTTTTGTTTGCTTTGTGAAAAATGTGAAAGAATCTGTCCTCACGGTATTGGCTTTTCCTTATTTTACTTTAAAAATTTAAAACAAAAAAAAGATCTTACTGAATCCTTTTCTTTTTTAAATACGGAAAAGAAAGAGATTCATTTTTATGAGTCCAAAAAGAGTCAACTTATAGTTTATCCTTCCTGTGGAGTAAAATATTTATATCCAGAAGCTGTGGAGAAATTTATATTTATAATGAAGAAAAGAGATATTTCAGTAGAAGTACCAAGAGAGTTTCTGTGTTGCGGAGCCCCCTTTCTAAATCTTGGTATTCCTTCTTTACTTAAAGAAACCGCTATTAAAAATTTAAATATTTTAGAAAAAATAGATAAACCTTTTGCAATATTTTGTGCTACCTGTTTTTGGATAATCAAAAAAGTTTATCCTCTTATTTTTGAAGGTACTTCTTATGAGGAGAGATTTTTGAGGGTTTCACAAAAAATGTTTTTAGCTTATCAAATTCTTTTTGAAATAGCCGATAAAGAAATGAAGGATCTGCAACTTAAAAGTAAAAGTGAAAAAATTCTTTTTCATCTTCCCTGCCACTTGACAGAAGAATTTAAATTGTTAAAAAATAAAATAGATACAAAAGAGTTTTGCTGTGGGTCTCCTAAATTATTTCTTTGGACTAAAGGTTTTCAAGAAAAGTATAAAAAGGAGTGGATTAAAAATTTGGAAAATATTGATATTTTAGCAACTTTCTGTACAGGATGTTATTTGAATTTTAATATGCTTTTAAAAAAGCCACCTTTAATTTATCACTGGTTAGAACTTTTATGAAGGAATATCCTGCTTATTTAAATTTACTTAAATCTGGAGAGCTTGATGAGAGAATAGCTATTTTATATGAAAAACTTTCTTCCTGCAATCTTTGTCCAAATGAATGTGAAGTTAATCGTTTAAAAGGGGAGAAAGGAATATGCAAAGTAGGGAATAAACCTATGGTTTCAAGTTATGGGCCTCATTTTGGGGAAGAAAGGCCTTTGGTGGGGAAAAACGGTTCTGGAGCCATATTTTTTACTTACTGTAATTTATCCTGTGTATATTGTCAAAATTGGGAAATCAGTCATTTAGGAGAAGGTGATGTAATAGATGAGGAGGCTTTAGCCAAGATTATGCTTATTTTACAAATGTGGGGTTGTCATAACATTAATCTTGTTACTCCCACCCATCAAGTTCCTTTTATAGTAAAAGCTATAAAAATAGCTGCTGAAATGGGTCTTATTTTACCTATTGTTTATAATTGCGGGGGATATGAATCTATAGAAACACTTAAACTTCTTAATGGAATTATAGATATTTATATGCCAGATATAAAATATATGGATGATCAAGTTGCCTTAAGACTTTCAAAAATAAAAAATTATTCTAAGGTGGTTAAAGATGCTTTAAAGGAAATGCACAGACAGGTAGGGGATTTGATAATAGAAAATGGGATTGCTAAAAGAGGATTAATTGTAAGGCACTTAGTTTTACCAGGAGACCTTTCTCAAACAGAGGAAGTAATTAAATTTATATCAAAAGAAATTTCTCCTCATACTTATTTTAATCTTATGGATCAATATAGACCTTGTGGAGATGCTTGGAAATACCCTCCTCTTGATAGAAAACTTACCAAGGAAGAATGGGAAAGAGCCTTAAATTTAGCTTATAAGTATGGTCTTACAAGGCTTGATGACAGAAGAGCACGCTTCTGGGGATAATAGGATTTTTGCTATAGGGGATATTCACGGATGTTTAGATGCTTTAGAGAAGCTTTTAAAAATTCTTCCTATAAAATGGGGTAAAGATTTAGTGGTCTTTCTTGGGGACTACATTGATAGAGGACCGGATCCTAAGGGAGTTATTGAAAAGGTGATAGAACTTAAGAGACTTTATGGAGATAAAATAATTACTCTTAAAGGAAATCATGAGTGGATGTTTGAAAGATTTTTAAAAGGAATAGATGTGGACATATTTTTATACAATGGGGGAGGATCAACCCTCAGAAGTTACTATAACCAAAGTGGTAGGTTAGAAATTCCTGAAGAACACCTGAAATTCTTAAAAGAGCTAAAACTTTATTATGAAACAGAACATTATATTTTTGTTCATGCGGGTTTAAGACCCGGTAAAGATTTGAAGGATCAACAAGAAGAGGATCTACTCTGGATAAGAGAGAGTTTTTATTATTCTAACTATAGGTTTCCAAAAACTGTAATTTTTGGGCATACCCCATTTTCTATTCCTCTTATTCTAAAAGATAGAATAGGGATTGATACAGGGTGTGTATATGGAGGAGCTCTTACTGCTATAGAGTTACCTTATAAAGAAATTTACCAAATAGAATGTGAGGAGAGATACTATGAGTAAGGATGATGAAAAGAAAAAGCTTTCTTGGAGAGAAATTGATAAATTAAAGGATCAGAGCGGTTTTGCTAAAATAAGGAAAAAACTGGAGAGATCCGAGAAAAAAGTATATAAAGAAAATAATAAAACCAAGGAAAAATATATAAAAGAACTTGAAAAACTTTTTGTAGATAAAAAAGAACTTGAAAAGCAAGCCTTTATAGAGAATCTTCATAAAAGCTATGGAACCAAGAATTTTAAAAAATTGGCAAAAGAATTTGTTGAAAAATACGGTATTCCTGAAGACTGGAGAACTCTTCTTTTGTTTCTGGATGTTGATGATAGAAATCTTGTTCTTATCTCTTTAGAAAAATTGAAAACCGATTTTCCTAATAGGAATCTTTCAGAAAGGCAAAGTATTCTTTCTAAATTAAAAACCCTTGCCTTAACTTCTAAGGATGAGATAATAGGTTTTAAAGTAGAAAAAATTTTGAAGGAACTAAATCTATAAAAGGAGGTAAAAATGTTTACTAAAGAACTGGAAAGGGCTTTTAATGAACAGATGAAATGGGAAATTTATTCAGCTTATCTTTATCTTTCTATGGCTGCTTATTTTGAAAGTAAAAGTTTAGATGGATTTGCTAAATGGTTTAAAGCGCAAACTGCTGAAGAGCTTATGCATGCAGGTAAATTTTACAAATTTATTATGGAAAGAGGAGGTAAAGTTGTTTTAGAAGAGATTCCCAAGCCACCTTCAGAATTTAAATCCCCTCTTGATATTTTTGAGTTTGCATTAAATCACGAAAAAGAAGTAACTAAAAAAATAAACAATCTGGTAGAGCTTGCAAAAAAGGAAAATGACTATGCAAGTCAAATTTTTCTTCAATGGTTTGTAAGCGAGCAAGTAGAGGAAGAAGCCTCTTTCGGAAGCATAGTAGAAAAATTAAAAATGGCAGAGGGTTCTTTACAAGGTATTCTTTTTATTGATAAAGAATTAGCTCAACGTCCCCTTGATCTTAATCAGATTTTTATGCCAAATAAATGAAAAAATTAATAGAAGAATTTTTGACTTATCTTGCAGGAATAAAGAATTATTCCTATCACACCATAGTATCCTATTATTCTGATTTAAAAGATTTCGCAGATTTTTGCGAAAGGCAAGATTTTAATAAATCCTCCTTATCTAAAAAAATAATGGAATATTTAGAATATTTAAAAAAAAAGAAATACAATCCCTTCAGTATTGCTCGAAAAATTTCAAGTTTAAGAAGTTTTTTTAAATTTTTAGAAATAGAGAAGGGTTTAAAAGAAAATCTATTTTTATTTCTTGAAACCCCTAAACTTCCCTTTAGACTGCCTAAAGTATTAAGTTTAGAAGAAATTGAAAGGCTTTTAAATGCCTGCAATCTAAATACTTTTCTTGGATATAGAGATAGAACAATGCTTGAGCTTCTTTATGCGACTGGTTTAAGGGTTTCTGAACTTGTAAATTTAAAATTAGAAAATCTTAATTTAGAACTTGGTTTAGTGAGAGTTTTAGGCAAAGGAGCTAAAGAGAGACTTGTTCCTATAGGAGATTATGCCTTAAATTTTTTGAAAGTTTACTTAGAAGAAATTCGACCTAAATTTGTAACTTTTAAAAGCAAAAATTTTGTTTTCTTAAATAGAAGAGGTGCCCCGTTAACAAGACAGAGATTTTGGCAGATAATAAAAGAATATGCAGAAAAATGCGGACTTAAGGAAAAAGTTTCTCCTCATGTAATAAGACACTCCTTTGCTACCCATTTGCTACAAGGAGGAGCTGATTTAAGAGCACTTCAAATGATGCTTGGTCATTCAAGTCTCTCTACAACACAGATTTACACCCACTTAGATTATAAAAGACTCAAAGAGGTTTACGAAAAATTTCATCCAAGAGCTTAAAGTTTTTCAAAAATGCAAACTATTAAAATAAATTTAAAAGAATTTTTAGACACTTTATTACCAAATTTAGAAATTCAGAAATTTATCTATCTCCTACAGGAGATTTCTAAAAAAAGAAAAGAATTTCTATATTTTGCAGGTGGAGTAGTAAGAGATTATTTTCTTAAAAAATTCTATGAAAAAGAGATACCCCCTTTTAAAGACCTTGATTTAGTATTAGAAGGTGACCTTAATGGATTTTTAAAAGAACTCTTTAAAAAAGTAAAAGGCCAGATACTTTTAAAATCTCAATTTTTGACTTATAAAGTAAGATTTAATTTCAATAATCAGGAATTTTTAATAGATTTCATCACTGCAAGAAAAGAATTATATGAGGAGATAGCCAAACTTCCTAAAGTCTTTTCTTCAAATTTTAAAGATGATATTTTGAGAAGAGATTTTACTATAAATGCTCTTATAATAGGTCTTTCTCCTCCTTATGAAAATTGCCTGATAGATTTGGTAAATGGAATTGAGGATCTAAAAAAAGGACTTATCAGGCCTTTACATTTAAATTCTTTTGTGGATGATCCAACAAGAGTTTTTAGAGGGATTCGATATAAAATAAGATTTGATTTTGATTTTGCTGAAGATTTTTTTTTAGCCTTAAAAATAGGATCTGAAAGATCTTCATTTAAAAAACTCTCTTCTTCAAGAATAGCAAATGAATTAAAATTATATTTAATAAAGGAACCACAGAAAAACTTAAAATTACTTTTAGATACTACCTTTGATTTAAATATATTTGAAAAATTAGGGATTAAAGTAAAAAAAGAAAATTTTGAATTTTTAACAGAAATTATAAAAAATTTAAAAAATCATATAAATTCTCAAGAAATAGAAAAGACTTTTCTCTTGGGTCTTATTGATCCAGAAGATTTAAATAATGCCTGCAGGGTTGGATTTACTAAATTTGAGATTAAAAAAATAGAAAAAGCTATTGAAACTATAAAAATAAATTTAGATTTTTGGAAGACTTTAAGCTTAGGAGAAAAAATAAAAATTTTTGAAAAAATCAGGCCTTGCTATCTTTTAGTTTTAGCTATTTATTATCCATTTTTAAGGCAAGAAGTGATTGATTTTTTTAAAATCTTCAAAAAAATAAAGCCACACCTTACCGGGGAGGATTTGAAAAGGCTCGGTATAAAGGAAGGAAAAGAGATAGGAAAAATTTTGGAACTTTTGAGACAAAATGTAATAGAAGGTAAACTTAAGACTAAGGAAGATGAAGAGAAGTTTGTTGCAGAATTGGTCTTGAAGAAATTAGCAGATTAATTTAAAATTCAAATTTAATGAGTATGAAAAAATCTTGGTTTGTTTATGGATTAGCTTTTATTGGAGGATTGGTTGTATTTTTTATTTTGATAAGTTTTATTTTATCCTTATTAATGATCTTAAGAGAAAAAGACCTGGGTAAACCTCAGATAGGAGTTTTGCAAATTAAAGGGGTTATTCTTGATGCTCAGGATTATTTAATAGCCATTAAAGAGATGAATCAAAAAAATAGTATTAAAGCCATAGTTGTGAGGATTGATTCTCCTGGAGGCTCAGTAGGGGCATCTCAAGAAATATTTGAGGAACTAAAAAAAACCAAAAGGAAAAAACCCGTAGTAGTTTCAATGGGAAATGTAGCTGCATCAGGAGGACTTTATGTAGCCTTAGGTGGAACTAAAATTTTTGCTTCCCCAGGAACCATCACAGGAAGTATAGGAGTAGTTTTGGAAATTCCAAATATAGAAAAACTCTTAGAAAAAATAGGAGTAGAAACAGAAACTATTAAAAGCGGAACCTATAAGGATACTGGTTCTATTTATAGACCTTTAACTTCAGAGGAAAAAAAATATCTTACAGAAAAAGTTAAAATTGTTCACGATCAATTTATAAAAGCTATTTCAGAAGAAAGAAAAATACCTATAGAGAAGGTAAGAAATTTTGCAGATGGTAGGATTTTTACTGGAGAAGAAGCTCTTTCTCTGGGTTTGATAGATAAAGTGGGTAATTTTTGGGATGCTGTGGAGGAAGCAAAGAAACTGGCAAAAATTCCTGAGGCTAAACTTGTGTTTTTGCCAAAGAAAAAAGGAGTTTTATCTAAGCTCCTTGAGGAAAAAACTTCCTTAATTTGGGAACAATTTTTTTTAAGACCCTGGTATATAGTAAACCCCTAATTGATTAAATAATGACCAGAAAAGATTTGGTTGAAAGGCTGAGCTATAAGTTTTCAGAAATTGATAAAGAAGATCTTAAATTTATAGTGGATCTTTTTTTCGAAACTCTAAAAGAAGAATTAAAAAAAGGGAATAGAATTGAATTAAGAGATTTCGGAGTTTTTATTCCTAAAAAAACCAAAGGAATGATTTTTAAAAACCCTAAAAATAATAGAAAGTATTATATAAAAAGTAAAAGCAGGGTTTTATTCAAAACAGGCAGGCAATTTAAAAAAAGATTAAATACTCCATTTTTAGCATCCTTTGATTTAGGAACCCAAAGTTTTAGACTGTGTTTAGGTAAAAATTTTAATGGAAATGTTTATTTTCTAAATAAATGGAAAGAGAATGTAAGATTAGGTGAAGGATTAGGTAATCAAAAAATAATTTCTCCAGAGGCTTTTCAGAGAGGTTTAACAACTTTAAAAAGATTTAAAGAAGAACTTTCTAAATATGAAATTTTGAAATATAGAGCTATTGGAACAGAGGTTTTTAGAAAAGCTGAAAATGCAAAAGAATTTATAGATTTTGTCAAAAAAGACACAGGGATTGAAATTGATGTAATTTCTCCTGAAGAAGAAGCAGACTTAACACTTAAAGGAATTTTCTTTGGTTTAAAAGAGTTTGATTTAAAAATTGAAAACTTTATTACAGTGGATGTGGGAGGCGGTTCTTCTGAATTTATTTATTTTAATAATGGTAAAAAAGAATGGATAAAAAGTATAGATTTGGGAGTAGTAACTTTAAAAGAAATATTTGATTTAAGGCATCCTTTAAATTCAAGATTAATTAGGTCCTTAAAAGATTATATAAAAGAAAAAATAAGTTTTTTACCAAAGGTAAGTTCTCAAGAATTAATTATTACAGGAGGAACAGCCAGTTTACTGGGTAGTCTTGATCTTCAATTAATTTATTATAATCCTGAAAAACTTCACGGGCTTAAAATTACCAAAGAAAGATTAGAAAAATTAATAAAAAAGCTTGCTAATTTGGATTATGATAGACTTCAAAAAGTAAAGGGAATGGAGAAAGGAAGGGAAGATATTATATTAGGTGGATTACTTATTTATTCAGTAATCTTTGATCATTTCAATAAAGAAAGTGCTATTCTCAATGAATACGGGATTTTAGAAGGAACTTTACTTTCTTTAATTGAGGATTATAATTATTAGCCAATTATTTCCGATATAATAATATTTAGAGTTTAAAAGAGGTTTTAGTAAATGCTTGAAATTTTATATGAAGCCTATACTTTTGATGATTTATTGCTTATTCCTTCTTATTCTGAAGTTTTGCCCAAAGATGTAGATGTATCAACTTATATAACTCCAAAGATTAAACTCAATATTCCTTTGCTTTCAGCTGCTATGGATACAGTTACTGAAAGCAGAATGGCTATAAGTATTGCAAGGGAGGGCGGGCTTGGTGTAATTCACAGAAATATGAGTTTAGAAGAGCAGGTAAGAGAAGTGGAAAAGGTGAAAAAATCTGAAAGCGGCATGATTTATGATCCAGTAGTAGTAAATCCTGATACTCCCATAAAGCAAGTTCTTAAGTTGATGGAGGAATTTAAAATATCAGGGATTCCAGTAGTTGAGGGATCTGAAAAAAAATTAGTTGGAATTGTTACCAATCGTGATCTAAGATTTGAAACCAATTTTGAAAGACCTGTTAAAGAGGTTATGACTAAAGAGAATTTAATTACTGCCAAACCGGGTATAACTTTGGATGAAGCAGTGAAAATTTTACATGCTCATAGAATAGAAAAGTTATTAATTGTAGATGATAATTTTTGTTTAAAGGGGCTTATTACTATTAAAGATATTGAAAAGATTAAAAAATATCCCAATGCTTGTAAAGATGAGCTTGGGAGATTAAGAGTAGGTGCAGCTATTGGAGTAGGTAAAAATCGTTTAGAACAAGCTGAGGCGCTTTTAAAAGCAGGCTGTGATGTTCTTTTTATTGATTCTGCTCATGGATATACAAAAAATGTGATAGATACGATTATAGAAATAAAGTATCATTTTCCTGAATGTCAATTAATTGCTGGAAATGTGGGGACTTCTGAAGGAGCAGAAGCCTTGATTAAAGCAGGGGCTGATGGGATAAAAGTTGGTGTTGGTCCTGGCTCAATATGTACCACAAGAATAATTGCCGGGGCAGGTGTGCCTCAGCTTACTGCAATACATAATTGTGCCATAGTAGCAGACAAATATGGAATTCCTGTAATTGCAGATGGGGGAATAAGATTTTCTGGAGATATTACTAAAGCTATTGCAGCAGGAGCTCATGCTGTTATGATAGGAAATCTTTTTGCAGGTACCGAAGAAGCTCCAGGAGAGATAATCCTTTACGAAGGAAGAACTTATAAAATATACAGAGGAATGGGTTCCCTTTCTGCTATGTTTAAAACCGGAGCAAGGGAAAGATATGGTCAAGAAGCTGAGGAAATATCTAAATTTGTGCCAGAGGGTGTTGAAGGAAGGGTTCCATACAGGGGACCTGTTTCAAATATGATTTATCAACTTATAGGAGGTCTTAGATCCGGAATGGGATATTGTGGATGTAGAAATATTGAAGAATTAAGAAAAAAAGCTAAATTTATTAAAATTACACCTGCAGGTTATAGAGAAAGCCATGTGCATGATGTTACTATTTTAAAAGAAGCACCAAATTACTGGGTGGGGAAATAAAATGCCTTTATTTGAATGGCAGGGAAAATCAGTAACAGGAGAAGTTAGAAGTGGGGTTTTAGAAGCCCCAAGCTCTCAGTTAGTAGAAGTATACTTAAGACGTTTAAATATAATTCCCATTAAAATACAGCCTAAAAAGGAATTTGCTTTAAGGTTTTTTACAAGAAAATCTGTTTCAGATAAGGATCTTGCTACTTTCACTCGTCAATTTGCAGTGGTTTTAGAAGCAGGACTTCCCATGATAAAAAGTTTAGAATTACTTGCTGAACAACAAAAAAATCTTTATTTTAAGAAAGTTCTTCATGAAATTAAAATTAAGGTAGAAACCGGAAGTTCTTTAAGTGATGCCATGGCAGAATATCCTAAAGTTTTTGATAACCTCTATGTTCAAATGGTAAAATCTGGAGAAGCAAGTGGAAATCTTGATACAGTTTTAAAAAGATTAGCTGTCCATTTAGAAAGAATAGCTTCCTTAAAATCAAAAATAAAACATGCTATGGTTTATCCTTCAGTAATAATTCTTGTTACGATAGCAGTTATCTCTATAATAATGCTTTTTGTAATACCAAAATTTGCAGAAATTTATGAAGGAGCAGGTCATGCACTACCACTTCCTACCCAGATCCTGATTAATATCAGTAGAAACTTTGGATGGATTCTTTTAGCCTTAATTTTAATATGCATAGGTCTTTTTATTCTTATAAGATATTATAGATCAACTGAAAAAGGAAGATATCACATAGATAAGTTAATTTTACGTCTACCTCTTTTAGGATCTTTATTTCAAAAAGCAGCTACCTCAAGAATAGCACGTACTCTGGCAAGTCTTATAGGAGGAGGAGTCCCTTTACTTCAGGCACTTACTGTAGCAGGAGAAACTTCAGGTAATAGAGTTTTTGAAAAAGCTATGGAAGAAATTAAAATAAATGTCTCTGCTGGTCAATCTATTGCAGAACCCATGTTTTATACAGGAGTTTTCCCCTATCTTTTAGTGGAAATGGTAAGAGTTGGGGAATTGACCGGTAAACTTGAAGATATGTTAAATAGAGTTGCTGATTTTTTTGAGGAAGAGGTTGATAGAATGGTTAATACACTTTCAACCCTTATTGAGCCTTTCCTTGTTATTATCCTTGGTATAGTGGTAGGGGGAATTTTAATTTCTCTTTATCTTCCTATATTTAAACTTGGAGAAGTAGTAGGAGCAATGAAATAATTATTAACAGGAAAAATGGGTGAATGTTCAGAATCTATAAATCTGAAAAAGGACTTCTTGTTCCTGCAGAAAAAATCTTACCTAATATCTGGGTATGTCTTTTTAATCCTACAGAAGAGGAAATCTCCTATATAGAAGAAAAATTTCACATTTTCCCTGAGTTTTTAAGATATCCTCTTGATGAAGAAGAAAGACCCCGTATAGAAAAGGAAGAACAGCAAATTTTAATAATATTAAGAGTTCCTGATGTGGTGGCAAAAGGTCTGTTTATTAGATATGAAACCATTCCAATTGGAATTATTTTAACCGAAGAAAATATTATTACTGTTTGTCTAAAGGATCATCCAATCTTTGAAGAATTTATCAGCCTTGCTAATAGAAGTAAAGCCTTTGACTTAAAAAAGCCTGTTTATTTTATTTTGAACTTCATGTTAGCAGTAACTTCCCTTTATATTAAGCTCTTGCGTCAAATTGATAAAACCTTAGAAGAATATGAAGAAGAAGTATTCAAATCCATTGAAAATGAAGAGATTTTAAAGATGCTAAGCATTGAAAAAACTCTTACTTACTTTAATACTTCTCTTCAAGGAAATGATACAGTTCTTACCAAAATTCAAAGTGGAAGGTATATCAGGTTAACAGAAGAAGATATGGAACTTTTAGAAGATGTCCAAATTGAGAACAGGCAGGCTATTGAAATGACCAAAGTTTTTCTAAATATTGTAGCTGGAACAATGGATGCCTATGCCTCAGTTATTAACAACAACTTAAACCTTATTATGAAGCTTTTAGCAAGTATTGCTATTATTCTTGCTATTCCTACCATAATTTATAGTATGTATGGAATGAATATTCCTTTACCATTTCAGGAACTTCCTCCTTTTAGACATTCTTCCTATGCCTTTTATTTTGTCAATCTTTTTACTGCCTTTTTATGCTTTTTCGTTTTGTTTATTCTTCGCAAAAAGAGATATCTTTAAAAAATTTTCATAAATGAATTTATTTGATGTAATATTATTAGGATTTATTCAAGGGATAACTGAATTTTTGCCCATTTCAAGCACAGGGCATTTAATAATAGCTGAAAAATTTTTTAATTTTTCTTCTTTTCTTTGTTTTGATGCTTATATCCATCTCGGGTCCTTTTTAGCTATAATAGTATATTTTTCAAAGGATTTAAAAGAAATCTGGCTTAATAAATGGTTTATATTAATAGCTTCCTTACCAGGAGCAGTTGCTGGTTTATTTTTAGAAAATATTGTAGAAAATTATTTTAGAGATTCTTCATTAGTAGGTTTAGCTCTTATAATAATGTGCATTCCTATGATTTTAGGTGAAAGCTTTGGTAAGAAAAGATATGAAATTAAGGATTTAAGTTATGCCAGGGCATTATTAATAGGTATTTTTCAGGCTTTAGCTCTTATTCCCGGGACTTCTCGCAGTGGAATTACAATCTCAGCAGGACTTCTTGTAGGATTAAAAAGGGATATCTCAGCTAAGTTTTCCTTTTTAGCAGGTGCTCCTCTTATTTTTGGAGCAGGGCTTTATGAAGGATTTAAACTTTTTAAAGAAACTCAAATTTCCCTTGATCTTGCTTTGGCTGGTTTTTTTTCTTCAGCTCTTTTCAGCTTTTTAGCTATTGCCTTTTTAATTCCTTTTTTAAAAAAATACAGTCTTTATCCTTTTATAGGTTATAGAATTTTTTTAGGAATGGTTATTCTTTTGGGAATTTAAAAAAATTTAAAAAGGAGCTTAGATTATGGATGAATTAGAAAAACTTACTTTAGAAAAAGAAGAAATTAATATCAGAGGTAAGACTTTTAAAATTTTCCTTCCTGCAAAGCTTGAAGAAATATTTCAAGGAGATCCCCTTTTAGAAGTTGAAAAATTTCCCTTTTGGGCAAAGGTATGGGAGTCAAGTTTAATTCTTGCAGACTATTTAGCAACTATTGAGCCACCTAAAAAAATTTTAGAACTTGGTGCAGGCCTTGGGGTTCCAAGTCTTGTTTCTGCAAGCTTTGGACATGATGTATTAGCTACAGATTATGAAGAGCTTCCACTTAAATTTATAGAACTTTCAGCAAAAGAAAATAATTTAACCGTAAGAACCCAGCTTCTTGACTGGAGAAATCCCGAACTTTCAGAAAAATTTGATTTAATTGTAGGTTCAGAAATAATTTTTAGAAAAAGCCTTTTTGAGCCTTTAATTGAGCTATTTAAAAATTATCTGAAAGAAGAAGGAGAAGTGATTTTATCCCACCCATCAGAAAGAAAAAGAGTTCTGATTCCCTTTTTATATATGGCTCAAGAAAAATTTGAAATTCTAACAAGCATAAGGAGACTAAAAGATGAAGAAAAAACTATAGAAATAATTTTAAACAGACTCAAACCTAAAAAAAATCAATGAAAGTTTTACAAGCTTTAAACTATGCTGAGAAAATACTCTCAGAAATAGAGGATAAAGAATATGCTAAATGGGAAGCATTATTAATCCTTTCTCATTTTTTAAATATACCTCCGCTTCAGGTTTATCTATACCTAGAAGAAAATATTCCAGAAGAAGAATTTTTTAAAATTCTAAAAGAAAGAAAAACCAGAAAACCCTTACCTTACATATTCGGCTACTCTTATTTTTGGGGAAGAAAATTTTATGTAGATGAAGGTACCTTAATTCCAAGGCAAGATACTGAACTTTTAATTTCTATTTTTTCAGAACTTCCCTCTAAAAAGGAACTGGTTTTAGAACTTGGTGTTGGAGTAGGAAATATTGCAATCACTTTACTTCTTGAAAATAAAGATTTAAAGGTCTTTGGGATTGACATAAGTGATAAAGCTTTAAATACCACTAAAAAAAATGCCAAAGAATATAAAGTTGAAGATAGACTATTTTTGATAAAGGGAGATTCCTTTTTTCCTATTAAAAAACTACCTCTTTTTGATATAGTAATTTCAAATCCACCTTATATTTCCTTAAAAGAATGGGAAACTTTAGAAGAAGATGTAAGGCTTTTTGAACCTAAAGAAGCTCTTGTTTCAGGAGAAAAGGGAACTGAATTTCAAGAAATTCTTTTAGAAAAATCTCATCAATATATTAAAAAAGGAGGTTTTTTAATTTTTGAAATGGGATATAATCAGGGAGAAAGAATTAGGGATTTGTTAAAAACTTATCAATGGGATTTTAGAATTTATAAGGACTTAAAGGGATATGAAAGAGCTGTTTTAGCATGGAAAGAAAATATATAATAAGAAAAAAAATTCCTTTAAAGGGAGAAATTGAGGTAAGCGGATCTAAAAATGCAGCTCTTCCGGCTATATGTGCAACCCTTTTAGCTCCAGGAACTTACAGATTAAAAAAGGTTCCAAAAGTAAGAGATGTTCTTAACATGCTAAAAATTATGGAATACCTTGGAGCAAATTATAGGTTTAAAAAAGATTATTTAGAGATAAATACATCCGGGATAAATTCTGCTTCGGTTCCTTATGAGCTTGCAAGTCAGATGAGGGCTTCTATTCTTTTTTTGGGTGCCCTAACAGGAGCTTTTAGAAAGGCACAAGTTCCCTTACCAGGTGGATGTGCCATAGGTAAAAGACCTGTTGATTTTCATATTAAGGGACTGTCTCAGCTTGGAGGAGAAGTTTCTTTAGAAAAGGGGAATATTGTTGTAAAAACTAAAGCACTTAAAGGAGATACAATAGTTCTTGATTTTCCCTCTGTTACTGCTACAGAAAATTTAATGATGGCAGGAAGTTTAGCTGAAGGTGAAACCATTATAAAAAATGCTGCCAAGGAACCTGAGGTTGTTTTTCTTGGAGAGATGCTAAAAAAGATGGGTGCTGAGATAAAAGGTCTGGGAGAAGACACAATTTATATAAAAGGAAAGAAAAAACTCAAACCGGTTGAGATAGAGATTATTCCAGATAGAATTGAAGCAGGAACCTTTATAGTTTTGGCAGCTTTAAATGAAGAAAATGAAATAACAGTAAAAAATATTAAAAAATCTCACCTTGAAACACCCATTCTTAAGCTTCAAGAAATAGGAATTATTTTAGAAGATGTTGATAAAAATTCTGTTAAAGTAAAAAGAGAAAAAGAACTCAATCCCACCAAAATTGTTACTGCACCTTATCCAGGATTTCCTACAGATCTTCAACCAATTTTTGCAGTTCTTCTAACTCAAGCCAATGGTATTTCCTTTATTACAGAAAATCTTTTTGAAAATAGATTTCTTTATGTATTTGAATTAAATAGAATGGGTGCAGGAATAAAAGTAGAGGATAGAACTGCTATTATAAATGGACCTTTATCCCTTTCTGGATCTCCTGTTAAGGCAACAGATCTCAGAGCAGGAGCGGCTCTTGTCTTGGCAGGATTAATAGCTGAAAACACAACCACTGTCTATAATGTAAAATTAATAGAAAGGGGATATGAAAATTTAATAGAAAAGCTATCGGCTCTTGGTGCTGATATTAAAGTAGTGGAGGATGAAGGTTAAAAACCTTGGAGAGATCTTAAGACAAGAACCGGCTATAAATCTTTTAACCCTTTCCCTAAAAAAAGACAAACTTTCTCATGCTTATCTTTTTACAGGTCCTAAAGGGGTTGGAAAAGAAACTACTGCCTGGGCTTTTTTATTCCATCTTTTCTGCTTAAAAGATAATGATAATCCCTGCGGAGAATGCAGAGCCTGCAGAAAAATAGAAAAGGAAATTCATCCTGATATATTTATAATTGCTCCAGAAAGAAGAGAAATAACTATTGGTCAGATTAGGGAAGTAATAAGTTTTTTAAGATATAGACCTCTTGAAGGAAATTATAAGGTTATTTTTATTAAGGAAGCTGATAAAATGAATTTAGAAGCAGCAAATGCACTTCTTAAATCTTTAGAAGAACCTCCTTTCTATGGACTTTTTATATTAATTACAGAAAATTTTACCAAGCTCTTACCTACTATAATTTCCCGTTCTCAGATTGTAAGGTTTAGAAGTCTTCCCAGATCAACTATAAAGGAGGTTTTAAAGAAAAAATTTTTCTTTGAAGAAAAAGTAGCAGAAACTCTTGCTGATGTCTCTCTGGGAAGTCTCGGTAGGGCTATTACCATAGCTGAAAAAGGTCTTCTGGAAGAGCTTAACAGTTTTGTAAAAGCAGGATTTTCAGGTAGTCCCCAGAAAAGATTTAAGGTTGCAGAAAGGCTTTCTAACTTTTTATTCCAGGACTGGGAAGATTTTTTTTATCTCTTAGCTTTCTGGATATGGAGATCCTATTTAAAAGAAAAAATAAATTATCCTTATCCTGAAGCCTTTCCAGAAGAAACCTTTAAAGGAGATCCCTATTTAGCTATAAAAAATATCTATCAGACTAAAGTTGCTTTAGAAAATTATGCCCATCCAGAACTTTCGTTTTATTACCTCATTAATACTTTATTCTAAATATATTTGATTACAACTTTTATAAACTTTCG
>CAYPPW010000015.1:0-1215 GCA_964412755.1 uncultured Thermodesulfatator sp. | reverse complement strand
TGTTAAGCATCTCTTTTAGCAAATTTATTTTCTTTTATTCTTTTTATTAATGCTTTATCAATTGTTTCGTAAAGAGGTTGATGATCAAAAAAATAAGAATTCCTTCGCTGATTATGTTATAAGCTAAAAGAGGATTTTTTTGATAAATACCGTTTAAAATCACCAAATCTACCTCTTTTTTAGTAATTTTTTCCATTTCAGAAATAAGATTTCCTATTTCAAGAAATTCCAGCTCTTTTGAGGTATGAATGGCTATATCAAGATCACTTATAGGTAATACTTTTTCCTTAGCATAAGAGCCAAAAACCAATGCAAAATCTATAAAATCAAGATTTTCAAAAAATTTCTTTAAATTTTCAAAAAGTTTTTCATTATTTTTCATTTTTGTATTTTATATATTACTATTTTTTAAATAAGTTTGTAGGGAGAAGTCTCAAAATTATGGAAAAAATGTTGCCTTTACAGGATTTTTCAGTAAACTAAAATTTTAAGAAATATTGAAAAGGAGAAAGGACTATGGAAAGAAAAAAAGGTTTTACCATGACAGAGCTTTTGATTGCACTTGCTATAATGGCAATTATGGCAGCAGTGGTTATTTCAGTTTACAGGGGTTATGTTAGAAAAGCAGCTCGTTCTTCTTTACAAACAGATACGAGAAACTGTATTACCTGTGTAGCTTCTGAGCTTGCAAGAGTTGCCTTAACAGGAGGAAATCCTGATTTTAGTAATTGCACAAACCGTGTATCCCGCTACACCCAAAGCTGCAGTGTAAGTTCTCTTGGAGTAGAAATCTATGAATGTTCTTGTTCTGGGAAGGGTATAATAAGTGATACCACTTGCATTCTTACTACTGAAAGCACAGAATTTACAGGAGAGAATTGCAGTTAATTACATTGAAATAGGTTGATTGCAGAATACCTCATCATTTGAATGATTATAAAAACAAGTAACAGAAAAGGTTATATCAGTTCCTTTAATTTTTCCTGAAGCTGTAACATTTATTTCGTTATTGCAGCTTCCACTTAGAGTTATTTGGATATTTTCAAGATAGGTTGTTTCTTGAATTTGAGGATTACAGGAAGAAAGACTTTCAAAATCATTAAAATTTGAATTTTCTATACATTGGGAAATAGCTTCCTGCAAGCAAGCCCTTGAAAAAGTAATTAATTCCTTAGCTTTTGCCCTTCTCTGATAATAATTATAGGGAATAATAGC
>CAYPPW010000014.1:0-32178 GCA_964412755.1 uncultured Thermodesulfatator sp. | reverse complement strand
TAATTTCATTTAAATTTTTATCCGAATTGAGTAAATGAAGAAAAACTATTATTTCAGAGGAAACTCTTTTTTCTCTATCCCTTAAATATGTTTTTGTTAACATTTTGGTTTTAAGGGCATTTAAAGGAAGCAAATAAAAGGAAGCAATTTTTGAAAGATAAATCTCTCTTTCTATTTCGTCAGGGATTTCTCTTATAAACTCAATCAATTTATCAATATTTTTTCTTGTAATTGAAGGATCATCTGAATGTTCTAAATAAACTCCAAGAAAGTCTTTTGCACCTTCTATTTTTTTATTCAAATTTTCCTTTCCATATTTTTCTATAAATTCGTCAGGATCTTTACTATCTTCAATTTCAACTATTTTTGGTTTTAAGGAATATTTAAGTGAAAGGGCTACAGCCCTTTCCATAGCAGCTTTACCTGCTGGATCATTATCAAATAAAAGAAATACATTTTTTGTATATCTTGAAATTATCTGACATTGTTCTTCTGTTAAACTTGTTCCAAGTGGTGCAGCAAGACACCTTATCCCTGATTGATATAATTTTATCAAATCCATGTAACCTTCAACAATGATAACCTTATCCTCTTTTTTAATATTTTCCTTTGTAAGCCAGAGTCCATATAAAAGACGGGACTTATTAAAATAAGGGCTTTCCCTTGAATTTAGATATTTTGGCTCTTCATTTTTCCAGGGAAGTGTTCTTCCACCCATTCCAACACATGTTCCTGAAACATTGAAAATTGGAAATATAATCCTTTCCCTGAAAAAGTCTTTTAAAATATTACTTTCGCTTTCTGCAACAAGACCTGCCTCAAAAAGAAGCGATGGATCAATACCCCTTTTCCTTGCTTCTTTTAAAATTCTATCAGGTTCACCTGTTGCAAGACCTATTTCAAAAACTCTTATTGTTCCCATACTCAAATTTCTTTCCTTCAAATAATTTCTTGCTTCTTCTCCCTCAGAGCTTAAAAGAAGGGAATGATAAAAATCCTTTGCCCATTTTAATACATCAAAAACTTTTGCTCTTCTTTCTGAATACTTTGTAGGTTTTATCTCAATTCCTGCTTTTGCTGCCAGTTTTTTAAGGGCATCAAAAAATGTGATACCTTCGATCTCCATTATAAATTGAACGAGATTTCCTGATTTTCCACAACCAAAACAATGGAAAAGCCCTCTTTCCGGATCAAAAGAAAGGGAAGGTGTTTTATCAGGATGAAATGGGCATAAGGCCATATAATTTTTACCCGATTTTTTTAATTCTAAATATTCAGAAATAACATCAACAGGAGAAATTCTTGAAATTATTTCATCAATTCCAAAATCAATCATTTTTAAATTTAACAATTGTTACACCATAACCACCTTCATTATAAGGGGGGTGAAAAAATTCTTCTACAAATTTAATCTTTTTTAAATATTCCCAGAGAGCATTCTTAAGTATACCATCACCTATTCCATGAATAATTCTTACTTCTTGAAGCCCTTTTGAATAGGAATCATAGATAAATTTTTCCACTTCATATAATGCATCATCTTTTTTAAGACCCCTTATTGATATTGAGTAACTTGAAATAGGTGGAATGAACACAAACTTGCTTTCCTTATCCTCTATCTCTTTTTTCTCTTTTAAAGGAGACAATTTCTCTTTCTCCACCCAAACTTTTAAGTCTCCTATTTTCACTAAAACTTTGTTTTTCTCTATTGCTATAACTTCCCCATAACCTTTAAATCCATCAATCACATAAAATTCACCTATTTTTATTTCTTGAGCTCCTTTATCCTGAACTATTTTTTTATAATAAACTATTTTTTCTTTTGCTTTTTTAATTTTCTTCTCGCTTTTCTCTCTCCTTATTTCTTCTATTATTTGTTTAATCTCATTTTCCATATCATTAATTCTTTCTACCATTTTTCTCTTGAATTCCTCTTTTTCTTTCTCTATTTTCTTCCTCTCTTCTTCAATTAAATTTCTGTATTCCTTTTCCAAAAATTCTACCTTTTCCTTCATTTCTTTTAAAATTTTACCCATATCCATATCATAGTTTCTTGCTCTTTCAATAATTTCTTTTTTAATACCAACCCTTTCAGCAATTTCAAAGGCATAACTTTCTTCAAATTTATCCATACTTAATTTGTAAGTTGGCATCATTTTTATTTTATCAAAACCAAAAGAAACATTCTTAATTTTATTATTCATCTCTTTGAAGGCAAGAATTTTTATTCCGTTTAAATGGGTTACAAAAAATCCCTTTATCCCCCTATTTAAAAACTCTTTTATAATTGAAAAACCGAGTGCAGAAGCTTGCTGGGGATCAGTTGATGCCATATACTCATCAACAAGAACAAGAATATCGTTATCATCCTCTTCTAATATTTCTTTAAAAGACCTTAAATGAGAAGTAAAATTTGATTCTCCTTCCTCTATTGAACCCTGTGTTTCAAAGCCGATTCCGTATATCTTGTTTGGTAAATAAAAATGGGAAGAAGAAGCAGCAGGAACGGGTATACCATATTTAAGCATATTTATTATTATTCCGAGTGTTTTAAGAAAAACTGTTTTTCCACCACCGTTTGGTCCTGATATTATGAATATATCAACATCTTCTAACAATTCAAAGTTATAAGGAACCACATCTTTTTTTGAAAGATAGAGTAAGGGATGATAAACATTCTTTAAATTGAAAAATCTTCTCTTGCTATAAATGGGCTCTTCGCCTTTTATAATCTCTGAAAAAAGAACCTTTGCATTTAAAAGATCAATTTCTCCAACTTCCTCATATATTTTTTTAACTCTCGGGAGATTTTCCCATATAATTTTTGAAAGAGAAAAACATATTCTTTCTATTTCTTTTCTTTCTTCTTCCTCTATTTCTTTGTAGCTATTCTGAATATCAATTGATTCAAAAGGTTCTACATATGCAGAAAAACCTTTCCTTGAGTATCCATGGACAACTCCATATTTTTTTGCAACAGCACTTTCTAAAAGGATTGTAAATCTTCCTTCTTGAAGTCTTATATTCTCATCATTTAAAAATCCTGTCTCTTTTATTTCTTCAATTTTATTTTTGAGTAAATTAAATATTTTATTTAAAAGTTTCCTTTTTTCATGCCTGATTTTAAAAAGCTCTGGACTCGCATTGTCTTTTATCTCGCCATTATCATCAAAAATCCTTTTTAATTCAAAAATAACTTCTTGTATTTTACTATATTCTAAAAAAGATCTTTCTTTTAGAAATTCACTTTTGATTATTCTTTTATATAACTCATTTACTGCTTCGAAGAATTTCAAAAATTTAAAAAGTTCTGATGGCAGAAAAATTTTCTCTTTTAAAAGTTCTTTCTCAAAATTGGAGAGATCAGGAAAATTAAAGAAAAATTCCCCCTCCTCTTTTATTTTTTTGATTTCCTTTATTTTTAAAAATTCTTCTCTTATCTCTTCTTCATTATTAAAAGGTTTTATTTTAAAGAGCCTTTCCTTTCCAGGAAAAGTGTAAAGGTTTCTTCCTATTATTTCAAAAATCTTTTCTATTTCAAAACTATAATTCATTTTAGGCTTTTCATCTTTCTGAACATCTTTCTTCTTGCAGCACTCAATAGTCTTTTCTTTTTCTCTGAAGGCTTTTCATAAAACTCAAGCCTTTTTACTTCCTGTAAAATTTTATCCTGTGTTATAACTTTTCTGAACCTTTTCAAGAGGGAATCAAAGCTTTCACCTTCTTTAAGCCTTACCCCTGTCATTTTATATCACCTCCTTTCTTTTAATTTTATCCCGGCGGCCATTTCATAACCCTGCCGCCCAGTAAATGTATATGCAAATGAAAAATACTCTGCCCTGCTCTTGCCCCATCATTTATAACCACTCTAAAACCATCAAAAAGATTTTCTTTTAATGCAATTTCCTTCGCAATTTTTAATAAATATCCAAGAAGATAAATATCTTCTTCTTTTACGTCTCTTAAAGAAGGAATGTGTTTCTTTGGTAAAATTAAAATATGGGATGGTGCCTGTGGATTTATATCCCTTATTGCCATACATTTTTCATCCTCATAAATTACCTCTGATTCTATTTCCCTATTTATTATTTTACAAAATAAACACTCCATTTAAATCTCCTTTTTTAAAAAAACAAAAATTGAAAGACCGGCAATTATGGCGGTTTCTGTTCTCATTATTCTTTTCCCCATCTTAACTTTAAAAAAACCTTCTTGCTCAAAAAGTTTTTTTTCATCCTTTGTAAAACTACCCTCAGGACCTGCAACAATTAAAATTTTTTCAGAATTCTCTTTAATTTCAAAGGAATTTTCTCCCTCTTCATCAAGCAAAATTTTGGTATCAAAGTTCTTTGTTTCCTTTAAAAATTGATTTAAAGGAAGGGGGTCATAAACATAAGGTAAAATACTCCTTCTTGATTGCTTCATCGCACTCAAAACTATCTTTCTCCATCTTTCTATCTTTAAATTTTTTGGATTTACAACTACTCTCTCAGATAAAATTGGATAAAAAGCAGAAACACCGAGTTCTGTTCCTTTTTCAAAAATCATGTCCATTCTTTCTCCTTTTATAATACCAATTCCGAGGGCAAAAAAACTATTTGTTTCATTTGGCATAAAATGTTTTTCTAAAATTTTTCCGATTGCCTTACAATTTTTAAATTCTTCAATTTTTACTAAATAATCATTACCTTTGCCATCAACTACGTGAATTAGATCACCTTTCTTTTTTCTAAGAACTTTATAAAGATGATAATATTCCTCATTTTCAACTATCACCTCATTTTTATAAATTTTATCAGGCGATACATAAAAATATCTTTCTTCCATATTATTCAAATATTTCTTTTGCCTCTTTCCTTTCTTTTTCAATCTTTAATATTTCCTTATAATATTTTTCTTCTTCCTTCGTTATCTTTTCCGGAATTTTAACTTTTATATAAATATAAAAATCCCCGTATCCTCCACTGAGTTTTGGCATTCCTTCACCCTTTATCCTTATTTTTTTCCCCTCTTTTATATTTTTAGGAATTTCAACCCTAACCTCTTTACCGTTTAAATGCTTTATAGAAATCCTGTCCCCCAAAATAATCTGGGAAGGTGTTAATTCAATTTGAACATATAAATCATCCCCATCTCTTTTAAAAAATTTATGTTCTTTTTCTTTTATATACAACAAAATATCACCTGGAGGACCCCCTCTTATTCCAGCATTCCCTTCTCCTTTCAAAGTTATATAATTTCCATCCCTTACACCCTTTGGAATATTAACTTTTATTAATTTTTCTGTTTCTTTTCTTCCTTCCCCTTTACAAGCAGGGCATGGTGAAGAAAGAATTTCACCTCTTCCTAAACAGTTAGGACAGGTACTCCTTTGAATAAATTGCCCAAAAAAAGTAGAACTAATTTTCTCAACCATGCCTCTTCCACCACAAATAGGACAACTTTTCCACCCTTCCTCCTTTGCACCTTTCCCATTGCATTCAGAGCATACTTCATATTTTTTTACTTTTATTGTCTTTTCAGCACCACTATAGATTTCATCAAGAGTCAAAGGAACATAAATCCTTAAGTCTTCACCAGGAGAACTCCTTATGCTCTCTTTTTTTCTTTCTCTTACTTTTCTTTTCCCAAAAAATATATCAAATATATCTTCTCCAAAACTGAATTTCTCAAATATTTCTCTTATATCTCCAAATATATCTTCAAGGTCATCAAAATGAGTGAAATCTCTCCATGTAAATCCACCTTCCCCAAATCTTCCTTTAAGTCCTTCATGTCCATATCTATCGTACAAAGCCCGCTTCTCTGGATCCATAAGTACTTCATAGGCCTCTGAAATTTCTCTAAACTTTTCTTCAGCCTCTTTTTTATTTTGAGGATTCCTATCAGGATGATATTTTAAAGCGAGCCTTTTATAAGCTTTTTTTATTTCTTCAGGGGTTGCATTTCTTGGAACACCAAGAATCTCGTAATAATCTTTTTTTTGATTAACCAACTTCCTCTACACCCCGTTACTCAACAACTTCATAATCTGCATCAACTGCCTTATCTTTCTTTTCCTTCCCTTTATCCTCTTCTTTACTTTTTGTCTCTTCATAACTTCTTCCAGGTCTTCCATATACATCTTCTGTTGCTTTATACCATGCTTCTTGAAGAGCCTGAAGTTTATTTCTTATTTCACTTGCATTTTCACTATTCATTACTTTTCTTAATTCTTCTATTTTATTTTTGACATCCTGCAATCTATCAGGGGGCACTCTTGAAGATATATCCTTTAAAGTTTTTTCAATAGTATAGATAAATCCATCAGCCTGATTTCTTAAATCAACAAGTTCTTTCTTTCTTCTATCCTCTTCTGCATGAAGTTCTGCCTCTTTTACCATTCTCTGAATCTCTTCTTCTGTAAGACCTGATGAGGCATGAACTCTTATTTTCTGTTCTTTATTTGTAGCAAGATCCTTTGCTGAAACATGAAGTATTCCATCAGAATCTATTTCAAAGGTAACTTCAATCTGTGGAACACCTCTTGGAGCAGGAGGAATTCCATAAAGTTCAAATCTTGCCAAGGACCTGTTATCCTTTGCAAGTGGTCTCTCACCCTGAAGAACATGGATTGTAACAGCAGTCTGATTATCCTGTGCTGTGGTAAATATTTCTGATTTTCTTGTTGGAATTGTTGTATTTCTGGGAATTAAAACAGTCATAACTCCGCCAAGTGTTTCAACACCTAAGGAAAGTGGAGTTACATCTAAAAGAACAATATCTTTTTTAACCTCGCCAACAAGAATACCTGCCTGGATTGCTGCACCAAGTGCAACAACTTCATCAGGGTTTACTCCTTTATGCGGCTCCTTACCAAAAAATTCTCTCACATATTTTTGAACAAGTGGCATCCTTGTCTGTCCACCAACAAGAATAACTTCATCAATATCCTTTGGAGTCAACTTTGCATCTTCAAGACATCTTCTGCATATTTCAATACTTCTTTCTATAAGGTCTTTTGACATTGCTTCAAGACGGGCTCTGGTAAGAATTCTTTCAAGATGTTTTGGACCTGATGCATCAGATGCAAGGAATGGTAAAGATATTGTTGTCTCCATAAGGGTTGAAAGCTCTATCTTTGCCTTTTCGCTTGCCTCTTTAAGTCTTTGAAGTGCAGCCCTATCATTCCTGATATCAATCCCTGTCTCCTGTTTAAATTCCTCAATAAGCCATTCCATAATTCTCTGGTCTATATCATCACCACCTAAATGGGTATCTCCATTTGTAGCAATTACCTCAAAAACACCTTCTTCTGAAATTTCAAGAATTGATATATCAAAAGTTCCTCCACCAAGATCATAAACTGCAACCTTTGCATTCTTTCTCTTTTCAAGTCCATAGGCAAGTGCTGCTGCTGTTGGTTCATTTATAATCCTTAAGACCTCAAGACCAGCTATTCTTCCTGCATCTTTTGTTGCTTGTCTCTGTGCATCATTAAAATAAGCAGGAACAGTTATAACAGCCTGTGTTATTTTCTCACCAAGATAACTCTCAGCACTTTCTTTTAAATATCTTAATATAAACGCTGAAATTTCAGGTGGTGAATAAATTTTCCCTCTAATCTCAACTCTTGCATCATCATGGGGTCCTCTTATAACTTTATAAGGAACCCTCCTTATTTCATCTAAAACTTCCTCATATCTTCTTCCCATAAATCTTTTAATTGAAAAAACAGTATTCTCTGCATTTGTAATTGCTTGCCTTTTTGCAACAGACCCAACAATTATTTCACCTGTTTCTTTAAATGCAACAACTGAAGGAGTTATTCTTCCTCCTTCTTTATTAACAATTACCTTTGGTTCATCACCTTCCATGATTGCAATTACTGAAAAGGTTGTCCCAAGATCTATTCCAACTGCCTTAGCCATTTTCATCACCTCCTTCTTTTTTCATTTTTTTTGAAACAATAACCTTTGCCGGCCTTAATAAACTATCTTTATAATAATAACCCTTTTCAACTTCATCTAAAATTGTATCTTCCTCTTTACTATCATCATAAGCAATACCAATTGCTTCGTGCTTTGAAGGATCAAATTTCTCACCTATTGAAGAAAATTGCTTAACTCCTTCCTTTTCTAAAATATTTAAAAATTGCTTATATATCATTTCTATTCCCTTTTTAATACTTTCAAAATTATTATCATTCATTTCAACACACATTGCCCTTTCAAAATTATCAATTACAGGAATAATTTTCAATATAATTTCTCCCTTTGTTAAATCTTTAATTCTCTCCATCTCCTCTAATTGCCTTTTTTTATAATTTTTAAAATCTGCTAATGTTCTTAAATAAAGTTCTTTATAATCTTTACTTTCTTCAATTATTTTTAAAAATTCTTTTCTTAAATCGTTTAGATTCATAAAATAACACTTTAAAAATACAGGGTAAAATTGAATTTGTCAAGGGTAAAGATATATAATTAAAACCTTAAAAGGAGAAAAAAATGCCAAAGATAAAAACTAAAAAATCCGCTCTTAAAAGATTTAAAATAACAGCTAAGGGAAAAATAAAAAGATATAGAGCGTTTCATTCCCATCTTGCCCAGAGTAAAAACCCAAAAAGAAAAAGAAGGCTTAGAAAGCCTGCCTATCTTTCAGGAGGGGACGAGAAAAAAATTAAAAAAATTTTACCCTATCTTTAAAAATTTTGGAAATTCCTATAGTTGAAATATTTGAGAGCATTCAAGGAGAAGGGAAAAATCAAGGAATTTTAAGCATATTTTTAAGGCTTCCATTTTGCAATTTAAGATGTTCTTTTTGTGATTCAAAATATACTTATGAAAATCCAAAATTTGAATGGAAAAATGTAAAAGAAATTTTTGAGATTATTAAAAAAACTAATATACCAAATATTGTTATTACAGGGGGTGAACCACTTTTATGGCAGAAAAATTTGTTACCCCTTGTTAAAAGTATAAAAAAGTTTATTGAAATTGAAACAAACGGAACAATAATTCCGTTGAAAGAATTTGATAAATATATAGATCAATATAATGTCTCACCTAAACTCTCCAATTCAGGTGAAAAAAAGGAAAAAAGACTGAATTTTAAAGTTTTAAAATGGTTTGCAAAAAATAAAAAGAGTTATTTTAAATATGTGATTGATAAAGAAATTGATATAAAGGAAGTTATTGAAGAAGTGAAAAAATTAAAGATAGATAATAGGAGAGTTTATCTTATGCCATGTGCAAAAACAAAGAAAGAACTTGAAGAAAAATCAAAGATTGTTATAAAGTTATGTAAAAAATATAATTTCAATTATTCTGATAGATTACATATAAGGCTTGGATTACCTTAAATTAAAATTTATTTTAAGTTTTCTAATTTTTCTAAAAAGTTGACTTCTTGAAATACCGAGTTCTTTTGCTGTTTTTTCTATCTTCCATCCATTTTTTATCAAAGTTTCAAGTATATACATCCTCTCAAATTCTTCTCTTGCTTTTCTAAGAGTTTTTTTCTCCTGTGTTTTGATTATATTCTTTAAATTTTCTTCTTCTATTTCTTCTGATTCAGAGAGGATAACAGCCTTTTCTAAAACACTTTTTAATTCCCTCACGTTTCCTGGCCATTCATAGGAAATCAAAATTTCCATTGCTTTGCGAGTTAATTTTTTAACCATGATATTATTAGACTCGCAAAAACTTTTAATAAAATATTCGCAAAGAAGCGGAATATCTTCTTTTCTTTCCCTTAAGGGAGGTAAATGGATTCTAATTCCATTTATTCTATAGAAAAAATCTTCTCTTAAAATTCCTCTTTCTAAAAGTTCGTCAGGATCTTTATTTGTTGCTGTTATTATTCTTACATTAACTTTTTCAGTTTTTATGCTTCCAATTGGCTCGTACTCCATATACTCAAGAAATCTCAAAAGTTTTGCCTGTGCTTCTTTTGATAATTCGCTTATTTCGTTAAGGAAAAGGGTTCCACCATCAGCAAGTTTTGCCTTACCTATCTTTCTTTTATCAGCACCTGTAAATGCTCCTTTTTCATATCCAAATATTTCAGATTCAAAAAGAGACTCGGGTATTGTGGCACAGTTAATCATTTGAAAGGGAAAAGATCTTCTTTGTGATTTAATATGTATAAGTCTTGCAACAAGCTCTTTACCTGTTCCTGTTTCACCTGTTATTAATACGCTTATATCTTTTGCTGCAACAAGATCTATAAGTTCTTTAACTTTTTTTATTTTTTCACTTTCCCCTATAAAGGGATGAATCGTATCTATGAAACTTTTAAGACCGCTTATTTCCATTTCCATACCTTTTATTTTGAGTGCATTTTCTATTGCTATCCTTGCTCTTTTCCATGCAAATGGCTTTTCTATAAAATCTTGAGCCCCGTTTTTTATAGCCTCAACAGCAATATCTATTGTACCATATGCAGATATCATAATTATAGGGATATCTTTTATTTCTTTAATGTATTTAAGTAAAGTTATACCATCCACATCAGGAAGGCGAACATCAAGAAGAACTACATCAGGATTATTTTCCTTTAAAGACCTTATTCCTTCTTCAGCATTTGGAGCCCCAAAGGCATCATATCCTTCTTCATTTAAAATATTCAAAAGGGATTCTAAAAAGAATTTTTCATCATCTATAACAAGAATCTTAGCCTTCACAACTTAAACAAGAAAATCCCCTTATCTGTTCCCACCCATAATGTGTCATCTTTTGTCATCAAGCAAAGAACCGAAACATTAAAACCTTTTGAAAAATTCCCCCTTTTCCATAAATCTTTTTTAATATCATAATAAAAAAGACCGTCAAGGCTTGCAACAAATAAAAAGTTCTTATAAAGTTTCATATCAAGAATTTCTCTTGAGGGAAAAGGAGATGGATAAAATACTTTAAACTTTTCATTTTCTTTAAATATCATGAAGATGCCGTTATAAGAGCAAACAATTAAAGAATAGATTATATTAAATAATTTTAAAGTTTTTTTCATTATGGATTTAATTTAGTCTTAAAAATGTTATTGTCAAGTTAATTTTTTTAATACTTTTATTAAAAATTTATTTTCTTCTGGTAAACCTATAGAAATTCTTAAGGCAGTAGGGAAGCCATAAGCTTTTAATGGTCTTACTATTATACCTTGTCTGGTTAATTCTTGGAAAATTTTTTCAACCTTTTCCCCAAAATCTACCATTATGAAATTAGCTTGTGAGGGATATACTTTAAATCCTAAATCTATTAAATTTTGAATTAAATATTTTCTTCCTTCTTTTACTATTTGGATGCTTTTATTTAAATATTCTTTATCTTGTAAAGCTGCTAAACCAGCTTTATAGGCTAGTGAATTTATATTAAAAGGTTGCCTTACAGAATCAAGGACTTTAGAAAGTTCTAAAAAGGTAATTCCATATCCTAATCTTAAACCTGCCAGTCCGTAAGCTTTGGAAAAAGTTCTGAGAATTAAAACTTTATATCCAGCTTTTAAAAATTCAATACCGCGTGGAATAGATGTATCTTCAATAAATTCTTCATAGGCTTCATCTATTACTAACAAAATATGCGAAGGTAGGGAGTTTAAAAAAGTTTCCCATTCTTTTTTATCTAAAATACTTCCTGTGGGGTTATTTGGATGATCTAAAAAGATAATTTTAGTATGTTTAGTAATAATTTTAGCTATTTTGCTAAGATTATGTTTTAGTTGTTTATTTAATGGTACTGTCTTTATTTTAGAATTATATATTTTAGCAAATCTCTCATACATTAAGAAACTTGGTTTACTAATAATAATTTCATCTTTTGGATTTATTAAACATTTGAATAAAAGTTCAATTACTTCATTTGATCCGTTACCCAATACTATTTGTTCAGGAGAGACCTCCCATTTTTTTGCTAAAGTTTTTTTTAACTCTTTATAGCTTGCTTCAGGGTAAAGATGTATCTGGGAAAGATAATTTTTTAAAACTTCTAATACTTTTGGAGAAGGACCCAAAGGATTTTCATTAGAATTCATCTTATAAATTTTTCCATCAATTTTTACTTCTTTTTTTATTTCATCTATAGTTTTTCCAGAGGGATAGGGAACAAGATTTTTAAGATGGGGTTTGATTTTCATCGGGGAAATTAAAATCCTAATTTAGCAAGTTCTAAGGTTTTATCAATTTGAGATTGTAAAAAAGGAGATAGTCCTTCAATTTTTACAGTTAAAAAACCTTTTACAATGAGAGATGTTGCTTCATCTTCACTTAATCCTCTAGCCATAAGATATTCTACTTCTTCTTGAGCTATTTTCCCTACAGCTGCTTCATGAGTTAATTCCACATCATAAAAAAAACTATCTAATTCTGGTATAGCTCTCATTATTCCGTTATCAGAAAGCATAAGTCCCTGGCATTCTAAATGTCCTTTTACTTTTGAAGCTTTGGCAATTATTTTACCTCTTGCGATATTTTCTCCTCCATAAACTACATTTCGTGAGATCATTTCAGTTTTTGTCTCCTCTGCCTCCAAATATACTTCTCCTCCTAAGTCTATATAAGAATTGGGATAATTTGCAATTATAGAAATAAAAGAGGCCTTTGCATTTTTCCCAATTAACCGACATATAGGAGAGGTCTGGATACTCTTAACAGGGAATAAACTTATATAAGTGGAGATATAGGTTCCTTCTTCCTCTACTAATATCCCTGTTCTTGGTCTTACATTTATTTCTTCTCCCCACATATGAATCATAGTAAAAGTTAGTTTGGCTCCCTTTTTTATATAAAATTCTGATATTCCTATATGAAGAGCTGAAGTTATGTGAGGATGAACAGAACAAGAGGTAATTAAATTTAATTCAGCTCCTTCTTCAACTATTACAATATTATGTAGTTTCTGAGCCACTCTTTCAGTTCTTATGTAAAGACAAGTCTGTACAGGATAAATTAATTTATAATTAGGAAGTACTCTAATAAAATAACCATTATCCAAATCTTCAGCTACAGCTTTAGTAAATTCGTCTTTTTCAGGAGATATTAACTTCCAGGAATAATCTTGAAGCCATTTATATTCTTTAAAAGCAAAAATTATAGGAAGAATCTCCAAACCTTCTACTTTTTTTTGACACAAAAGTGGATAGGCATCTACTTGAACATATTCTCCACCTCTTTTAGCTTTTTCATCTAATCCCAAAATTCTTAAACGTTCCTTTTCTTCTTCAGTTAGTTCGGAGATGTCTTTTAAAGGTTTTACTTTTTTAGCGGGTTCAAAACTTTTTGGGTCTATAACTTCTTTTGACATTAATATCTCCTCTTTTTATTATCTAAAAACCACATCTTTTTAAACATTTTTTACATCCTTCGTATCCAAATTTTTGGATTCCCTCAAAAATTTCTATTGGATTTCCTTTGCAATATATTTCTCCATCCATAATTACATATCCAAGGTCTGCAGCTATATATTGAAGGATAAATCCTGTATGAGTAATTATTAATCCGCTTTTGCTTCTCGGTTTATGAGGAGTTTCTTTTTGTAAAAGTCTTTTTATCATTTTTCCTATAAGTTGAATATTTTCTACATCTACTCCTGATTCTGGTTCATCAAGAAGAACTAAATCTGGATTTTGGATTAAGAGTTGAAGAAGTTCACTTTTTTTAATTTCTCCTCCTGAAAATCCTTTATTTACTTCTCTATCTAAAAAAGTTTCAAAGCCAAAATCTTGAGCTAATTCTTCAATTTTTATTTTGTTTTCTTTTATACATAAGTTCAGAATATCCCTTAATTTAACACCTCTTATAGTGGGAGGTCTTTGAAACATAATCCCAATTCCTCTTTTAGCTCTTTCATAAGGGGGAAGCTCGGTAATATCTTCACCTTTAAAAAATATTTTTCCATGTTTGATTTTATAAGCGGGAAATCCCATAATTGTCATTAATAAAGAAGTTTTTCCTGAGCCATTTCTTCCAAAAATTACATGAGTTTCTCCTACTGATAAGGTTAAAGAAATATCTTTTAATACCTCCTTTCCTTCTACTTCCACCCATAAATCCTTGATTTCTAAGATTTTTTCCATTTTATAAATCCTCTTTTTTTATTAATTCTTCACAAAATTTTAATTATCTTTTAAATTTTATCAACTTAAATTAATATGCTGATTTTTGAGGCTCTTGAGAGGATACCTTAAAAGCAAATGTCTTATATGTCCAAAAAGTATAAACTAATACTATAGGAACAAAAACTAAAGCAACTATTGTCATTATTTGAAGAGTAAGTAAGCTTGAAGAACTATTATAAATAGTTAAATTCCAAGAAGAATTTAGACTGGAGGGTAACATATTAGGGAAAAGCCCTATAAATCCCCAGGCAGAAAAGCCTAAAATACCTAATGCAGAACTTAACCAGGCTTTAAGATATTTTTTTTGTGTAAGCATAGCAGGAACAAGAATAAACCCTAATATAGAGATAAAAGGAAAAATCAAAAGTATAGGATAATTTAAATATTTTTGCCAGAGATTTGTAGAGATAATAGAAGCAAAGAAAAATAAACTTATTAATACTATACTTAAAGACCAAAATTTTTTAGAAAGATTTGCGGCTTTTTCAGAGAGATTTCCTGTAGTTTTAAAAGCTATCCAATTACAACCATGTACTATAAAGCATGTTAAAAAAAGGATACCTCCTAAAACACCATAGGGGTTTAATAAGGTAAATAAATTTCCATGATAAATTCCTTTTTCGTCTATAGGAAGACCTTTAAAAATATTGGCAAAAGTGACCCCTAAAAGAAAGGGAGGTAAAATACTTCCTAAAAAGAACCCCAAATCCCATAATTTTTTCCATGAATAATTTTCGTATTTATTTCTATATTCTATGGCAACCCCTCTTATTATAAGAGAAAAAAGTAAAAGCAAAAGAGCAGAATAGAGGTTACTGAACATAATTGCATAAGTTTTAGGAAAAGCTGCAAAGGTGGCTCCACCTGCAGTAATTAACCAAACTTCGTTTCCATCCCAAAATGGTCCCAAGGCTTGATATATAGCTTTTTTTTCTTCCTCCTTTTTCCATAAATAAAAAACACTACCAGCACCTAAATCAAAACCATCTAAAATAAAATATCCTGTCCAGAGAATAGCCCAAAGGATAAACCATATTATTTGATAAATATTTCCCTCCATAATTTCACCTCCCCCTCTTAATATTCAATAATTTTTTCTTTTTCAGGACCTTTAATGGCAACTTTTGCCATTAACCAAAAACAGATAACACCAAGCATTCCATAAACTATAACAAAAGTAATAAAAGAGATTAGAACTTGGGTATAGGAAAGAGGAGAAACAGCTTCAGAAACTTTCATAAGTTTATACACGATCCAAGGTTGCCTTCCTACTTCAGCTACAATCCATCCTAATTGCGAAGCAATATAAGGTAATGGGATATTAAGAATTAAAAGTCTTAAAAGAATAGGAGAAGTTTCAGGATTATTTCTTTTTATCATTGCCCATATAGCTAAAAATAGAAATAAAAATCCTAATCCTACCATAATTCTAAAACTCCAAAAGGTTAAACTTACAGGTGGTCTTTCTTGTTTAGGCCATTCTTTTAAACCTTTAATCCTTGCTTTAAAATCATGATAGGCTAAAAAGCTAACCATATGAGGAAGCTTTAATTTTTCTAAAACATTTTTTTCATTTTTTTCATCCGGTATAAGAATCAATGCGAAGTCAGCCCCTTCTTTAGTTTCCCATATAGCTTCCATAGCAGCAAGTTTCGTAGGTTGAGTATGAGCTACTATACTTCCGTGATAATGTCCAGATATAACTACCCATAAAGCCCAGATTAATGTCCAAATAGCAGCTAATTTGAAAGATTTTTTGAAGAACTGTAATTCTCTTTTTTTTAAAATATGATATCCCGATACCCCAAGAACAAAAAATCCACCCAAAACAAATCCAGCTGGCACAACGTGTAAAAACTGAGACCATCCAAAAGGATTTGTAATAACCTCCCAGAAATTAATTAACTCAGCTCTTGTGCCTCTTATTTCAAACCCTACTGGATTTTGCATCCATCCATTAGCAAGAAGTATCCATAAGGCTGAAATAGTAGAAGCTATAGCTGTTAGCCATATAGCAAGTGTGGTAATTTTAGGGTTAAGTCTTTCCCATCCAAACCACCATACAGCAATAAAAGTTGATTCAAGAAAAAAAGCTAAAGTAGCTTCAATAGCAAGTAAAGATCCAAATATATCTCCTACATATTCAGAATAATATCTCCAATTTGTACCAAATTGAAATTCAAGAGTTATTCCAGTAACTACACCTAATCCAAAATTTATAAGAAAAATCTTTCCCCAGAATCTAGCTGCATGTTTATAATCTTCATCTCCTTTTTTTAGCCAAAGAGTTTGATAAATAGCAGTTAAAAAAGAAAGCCCTAATGTTAAGGGAACAAATAAAAAATGAAAAATAGCTGCTACAGCAAATTGAAGTCTTGATAACCATAGCACATCCATATTTTCACCTCCATAATATCATGATATATTTCTTTTTTTAATTTGAGTATAAAATAAGAATAATTTTTTGTCAATAATAAACATATTGAAAAGATTCATTATATTGAGGATTTATTTTAAAAAATGGATCTTATATTTCTTGACAAATTCAGAAAAAAGTTTAGACTTTAGCAAAATCTAAGAAAAGGAGGGAATATTTTTGGCTGGGATAATAGTTAAAGACGGGGAATCCTTTGAACAGGCTCTTAAACGATTTAAAAGGTTAGTGGAGAAGACAAAAATATTGTCTGAGGTAAAAAAAAGAGAGTTTTATGAAAAACCTGGAGTAAGAAGAAGAAAAAAAGTTCAGGCTTCAAGAAAAAAATTAATAAAAAAGCTTAAAAAAATTCAACAAAAAAATAAAGGTTAAGCCTTCATTTTTAATTGGTAGACCCTAAATCTTTAGAAAAATTAGATTGGGATAAACTTCTTCATTATCTCAATAAATTTTTATTCTCTAATTTTTCAAAAGAAGCTTCTCAAAAATTGAAACCTGCCTTTTCCTTTGAAGAAGCAATTTTAATTCAACAAAAATCAAAGTTTGTTTGGAATTTATTAGAAAAGGGAGAAAAGATAGAATTAACCCCCCTTATTTCTTTGCAAGAATTATTTAACAAAGCTTCAAAAAGAGGATTTTTTTTACCTATAGAATTAGCTCAAATTAAAAAATGGTTTATAACTCTTAAAAGATTGATTCCCTTATTAAAAGATTCTCCTTTTGAAGAATTATTGAAAATTTATGAAGAAATTAAAGAATTAGAAAAATCTCTTGATAGAATTTTAGATTATGAAAAAACTGAAATAAAAGACAGGGCATCTTATAATCTTTTTATAATAAGAAAAAAATTAAAAGAAATTAAAGAATTACTTTTTTCAAAACTTGAGAAAATAAAAAATTTTTATCATCAAAAAGGATATCTTCAAGACAACTTATTTACTCATAGAGAAGGAAGGTATGTTTTGCCAATAAAGGTAGAATATAAAAATAAAGTAAAAGGAATTTTACATGAAGTTTCTCAAAGTGGAGCAACTGTATTTATAGAACCAATAAGTATTACTTCTTTAAATAACCAAATAGAAGATCTTAAGTTTGAAGAACAAAGAGAAGTAATTAAAATTTTGAAGGAAGTTTCCTCTGAAATATTTAATAAATATTTGAGTTTTTCAAATTTAGAGGAAATTTATCAAGATTTTGAAATAACTGTTAGTAAAGTAAAGTTAGGGAGGCTTTATAAAGGGATTTTTCCTGTGCTTAAAAAAGAAGGAGATATTAAATTATTATTTTCTGCTCATCCTTTATTAATTTTAAGAAAAATAGAAAATAAAATAAAAAAAGTAATTTATAATGATTTTATTATTGAAAATGGTCTTATTATTTCAGGGCCTAATCTTGGAGGTAAGACTGTTGCTTTAAAAACAATAGGAATTCTTATTCTTATGGGTCAAAGTGGTTTCCCTATACCAGCTAAAGAGGCAGAATTTCCTATATTTTCTCAAGTTTTTATAGATCTGGGAGATGAACAAGACATAATGGAAGGGGAGTCATCTTTTTCTTCTCATTTAAAAAATCTAAAAGAAATTTTTGAAAAAGCTGATGATAAAACCTTAGTTTTACTTGATGAACCTGGTAAAGGAACAAACCCAGATGAGGGGTCAGCATTAATTGCAGTTATTACCAAAGAATTGATAGAAAAGAAAACTAAAATAATAATAACTACTCATTCTCCTATACTTAAAAATCTCACTCTCAAAATAAAGGAATTAAAACTAGCTACTATGGGATACGATTTGGATACCAAAGAACCCAATTATAAATTGACTTATGGGGTTTGGGGAGAGTCTTTAGCTTTGGATTTAGCTCAAAAAATAGGATTTCCACAGAATTTATTAGAAAAAGCTATAAATTACTTACACAATAAAGCCTACTGGGAGGCTTATAAAAGTTTAGAGGAAGAAAAAAAGAAAATAAAAATAAAAGAGGAAGAATTAATTCTCAAATTGAATCAAGTTGAAAAAAAAAGACAGGAATTGGAAAAAGAGAGAGAAAAACTAATGTATTTTTGGAATGAAGAATTTAAAAAATTATTAAAAGAAATAAAGGCTGAGAAAATAAGTTATAAAAAGGCTTTAGATACTTATCATAAATTTTTAGAGAAGGTTCAAAAGGATGTAATTACAAAAGAAGAAGATTTTAAAGAAGGCGATAAAGTTTGGGTTTTGCCTTTTAAAAATGAAGGAGAAATTTTAAAAATAAAAGATAACCTAGTAGAAGTAAAAATAGGAAATTTCAAAGCTGAAGTGTTCAAAGGAAATATCACTAAAAAAAGGCCTTGTATAAATTCTCAAATATTACTTAAAAAGGAAAAACTTCAGGAGCCAAATAAAATTTATAAAGATAGAAAAATCTTAAATCTTATAGGCTTAACGGTTGAGGAGGCTTTAAAGGAGATTGAAAAAATAATTAATAATGCTTTTTTGGAGGGAATAAAAAAAATATACCTGATTCATGGACATGGCACAGGGAAACTTAAACAAAATATTTGGAAATATCTCACTGATCATCCTTTAGTTAAAAATTTTGAATTTGCTGATATCCGAGAAGGAGGTTCCGGAGTCACAATAGCTTATTTAGAAGAAAAAAATTAAAAATAGCCCCTTGAACTTTTTTTAAAGTATGTTAGAAAATATAAAATCAGTAATTAATTCGAGCGACTATCTATGGAGCACCATTTGATAGTTCTTTTTGATCTAATGAATTTCTTATTGTTTCAAAGCTGAATATAAATTTTTAGAAATATTTAAAAATTTTAAAATATGCCTATAGAAGATCTTTTTGAAGAAGTAAAAAATCATTATGATATAATAGAGTTAATTTCTCATTATATCAAGCTTAAAAAAGTTGGTAGAAATTATGTAGGATTTTGTCCTTTCCATTCTGAAAAAGTTCCTTCTTTTGTAGTAAGTCCAGAAAAACAAATTTTTAAGTGTTTTGGATGTGGAGTAGCAGGGGATGTAGTAACTTTTTATACCAAAATCCAAAATATATCCTTTAAAGAAGCTCTTTTAGAACTTGCTGAAAAAGCAGGTATTTCTATAGATAAAAAATATTTCATAGAAAAGAAAAGGGAAAAAAGTTTAGTAGAATTGAATTATAAGATTGCTAAATTTTATCAACATCTTCTTTATTTCCATCCCCAGGGTTCAAAAGCAAAAGAATATCTTAGAGATAGAGGAATAAGTGAAGAAACTATTAAAATATTTTTATTAGGATTTGCTCCTTCTGATGGAAGGGTACTGGCTAGTTATCTTCGTAATTCTTCTCAAGATTTAATAATGGGAGAGGAATTGGGAATAATTAAAAAAACTTCAGATGGCTCTTATGTAGATCTCTTTAAGGGAAGAATAATTTTTCCTATTTTTAATTTTAAAGGAGAATGTGTAGGTTTTGGAGGAAGGACTTTAGAAAATTATGAAGAGGCTAAATATTTGAATACACCGGAATCTAAAATTTACAAGAAAAGTGAAATTTTTTACGGGCTTTATCAAGCCAAAGAATTTATTAAAAAAGAAGATCTGGGGATTTTAGTAGAGGGATATTTTGATTTTTTGAGTTTATGGGAAAAGGGGATAAAAAATGTAGTAGCTACTTGCGGAACTGCATTAACTGAAAAACATGTAAAGATATTAAAAACCCTTACAGAAAATTGGATCATTTTTTATGATGGTGATTTAGCAGGGAAAAAAGCAACCATTAGAGCTATTTCATTATTTTTAAAAGAAGGGATATTACCTAAATGTGTTTTCATTTCAGAAGAAGATCCTGATTCTTGGGTAAAGAAACAGGATTTTAAAAATGAGGCCTTAAAGGAAAAGATTAAAGAACTAACTTTAGATAGTACAGCTTTTGTTTTTGAATATTACAAAAATGATTATTCTTTATATCCTTCCAAGGTTTTTCAAGAGATAATGGAAGTTTTTAAACCTGTGGAAAACCCTATTTTAAGAAATAAAATAGCTAGAGAAATTAATTCCTATTTAGGAATTCCTGAAACAGAAGTATTAAAGTATTTCATTAAATCTTCATCATTACAAGAAAATACAATAGAAAAAAAAGAAACTCTTTCTGAAAGTGAATCAGGATTAAAAATAATTGCTCAGTTTTTAATTGAATATCCCGAACATTTTTCTGAATTAGAATCTACCGGACTTACTCATTTAATTGAATCTTTGCCTTCTACTCCTTATACTAGATTTTTAAAAAATTTGATAGAGGAATTTAAGAGGGGTAATAAGGAAGTAGAGTATGTACCTGATCTGGAATTTCAAAGTATTTTAAGTGATCTTCTCTTGAGTCCCCCTTTTGAGAATAAAGAAGAAGTCCTTATTCACATAAAAGAATATATTAAAAAAGAACTTACTAAAAAGGAAATAAAAAAAGTAATAGAAAATTTAAAAGTAGTTGAAAGAAAAGGATCTAAAGAAGAAATAGAAAAATATTTATGGATTTTAAAAAGCAAAATATTAAAGGAGGTAGACCTATGAACCTCCAAGATAATAAAAGGTTTTGTTTCTTAGAAGAAGAAAATATTGAAGATTTAGTTAGAGAGGAAGATGAATGGTTTGAAGAAGAGGAAGAAAAAATAAAAAACTTTAAAAGAAGGAAAGTAGATGATCCTATAAAAATTTATTTTAAAGAGGTTTTTTCTCATAAGCTCTTGTCTAGGGAAGATGAGATAAGAATAGGAGAAAGCATAGAGAGAAATGAAAAAGAAATTCTCAGGGAGGTTTTAAATTACTATTCCCAAGTGGTTAAGTTTTTTCATTTATTACTGAATAACAAAGATAAATTAACTGTTTTGTTTAAGGATTATGATGAATTTTCAAAAGATAATACCAAAACTCAAAAATGGTTAAAAAACCTGGAAAAAAGTTTAAATGAATTAATTGAAAAGTTTAATAAAAAAAATAAACCAAAATTAATAGAAAAGCTTATAAATTTCATTTATGAGGTAAGACCTACTAAATTTCTATTAGATGAACTTTCTTGTGAAATTCTTGAGGTTTATGAGAAGCTTAAAAAGTTTAATAGATTTAAAGAAAATCTTCAAAAAGAGGTTAAAATTCAGCAACAAGATATAGAAAAAATTTTTTCTCTTGATGGTCAAAAAAATAAATTAAAAAGGTATATTAAAAAGCTTAAATTAGAAAAATTTGATATAGAAAAATTTAAAAAAGAATTAGAGAGTTATCACAATTTTTTTAATAAAAGCTATGAATATTTTGGGGAACCTTTAGGAAAAATTTATCAAAGTGGTGAAAAAATTTGTAAAGCTTTTAATGAGATCAAAAAAAATAAAGAAGAATTGGTAAATGCTAATTTAAGATTAATTATATCACTTGCTCGAAAATATTCTCCTAAAGGGATGTTTTTAGGTGATCTTATCCAAGAAGGTAATATTGGATTACTTAAGGCTATAGAAAAATTTGATTACAGAAAGGGATTCAAATTTAGTACCTATGCTACTTGGTGGATAAGACAGAGCATCACCAGATATTTAGCTGAAAATACAAGAACTATAAGGATTCCTGTTCATATTATTGAGACAATATATAAAATAAGTAAAATCATTTCTACCAAATTTTATCAAGAATATGGAAGGGATCCCAATCTTGATGAATTATCAAAAGAAACAGGACTATCTATAGAAAAGCTCAATTATATTTTTAAAGTTATGAAACAACCTGTTTCTCTTGAAACTACAATAGGTGAAAATGATGATACCACACTTAGGGATTTTATTGAAGATCAAAATGCTTTGAGACCTGATGAAGTGACATTTAATATGGCACTTTCTGAAAAAATTAGAGAACTTTTAAAGACTCTTTCTCCGAGAGAGGAAAAAATTATAAGATTAAGATTCGGAATAGGAGAAAGGGAAGCTTGTACACTTGAGGAAGTAGGAAATAAATTCGGAGTTACAAAAGAAAGAATTAGACAAATTGAAAATATAGCTTTAAGGAAACTTAAACATCCTAATAGAATTAAATTATTGAAGAATTTCCTGATTTATGGAAGTTAATCTTTCTGATTCTATAAAAAGAGAACTCCTTAAAATTATTCAAAAGGAATTTCCTTTAGAAGAAAGACCCTTTTTAAAAATAGCTCAAAAGTTAAATATTGGAGAAAACGAAGTAATTGAAATTTTAAGAGATCTACAAAAAAATAAAATAATAAGACAAATTTCAGCTATCTTTAATCCTTGGTTTTTTGGTCATCAATCGGCTTTATTTGCTTTTGAGGTTCCTTTGAAAAGGATTAAAGAGGTAGCTTCTATAATAAACAGACATCCAGGAGTAACTCATAATTATCTAAGAAATCATAAATACAATTTGTGGTTTATTTTAGTTTCTCCTCCAGAAAGAGATTTGTTAGAGGAAGTAAAAAAGTTAGCCTCTATTTGTAAGATAAAAAAATATCTTTATTTACCAGCTTTAAGGATTTTTAAAATTTCTACAGTATTTGAGGAAGATTTTACAAATTTTGAAAAAGAAGAAAGTATGAAGATTACCTACAATTTTACCGAATGGGATAAAATTCTGGTGAAAAAGCTTCAGGAACCCTTGGCTTTAGTAGAAAATCCATTTAAAGAAATAGCAAATTCACTAGGTATTGATCAAAAAGAGCTTTTTTCTTGGATAAAAAAAATGAAGCAAAAAGGAGGATTAAGAAGGTTTGGTGCTCTTTTAAAACATGATAAAGTGGGATTTAAAACAAATGTAATGATTGCTTGGGAAATAGAAAAAGAAAAAATAGATTCTCTTATAGAAAAACTTTCAAAACATCTTTTTATAACCCATTGTTATGAAAGAAAAAGTTATCCCTATTGGAAATATAATTTTTATACCATGTGTCATTTTAAAAGAGAACAAGAAAAAGAAAAAATATATTTTCTTGCTCAGGAGTTAGATATCAAAAAATTCCTCTTATTAGAGACTTTGAAAGAATTTAAAAAAATTAGGCTTAAATTATTTTATGATTAGATTACTTAAAAAAAGAAATTATATATTTATAACTTATAAATAAAACTGCCATAGTTATAATCAATCTGATAACTTTCTGAGGTAGATATTTTTGGATTCGTGCTCCAAACCATAATCCAGCAGCACCTCCTATACCAAAAAGAAGACCTAATAACCAGTCTGGTTGATTTCCTCCTAAAGTGAAAACAATCACTCCAGCTATAGAAGTTACACAAGTTCCGGCTAAGGTAGCTCCTGCAAATACATAGGGTGGTAATCTAAAAAAGGCAAGTAAAATGGGTGCCATTAAAGCCCCACCACCAATTCCATAAATTCCTCCAATAATTCCAATAAAAAAAGCTAAAAAAGAAATAATAAAAGAATTTATTTTAAAATTTTGTGCTGAATAAATGAATTCTAATACTTTCCAGTTAAAGGCCACTATTTGAGGAGGGTTTGGAGAAAACTTCGTTTCCTTTTTTACAGCAAAAAACTCATAGATAAGCCTAATAGCAATTACAAAAAGCACTAAACCAACTAATAGTTTAAATCTTTTTACTTCTTCAAAAAAGCCTATCCTTAAAAAATAACCCAAAAATACACCTGGAAGGGTTCCTAATATAATTATTAAAGTAAGAGGATAAAAAAATCTTTTTTCTTTCCAATATCTATAAACTCCAAAGGGAATAGCAAAAATATTATAAAGATGATTAGTAGCACTTACAGAAGGAGAAGTATAGCCTAAAATACTTACTTGAAAAGGAAGAAGTAAAAAAGCTCCACTTATTCCTCCAGATGCGCATAAAAAAGAAATAAAAAAAGAAACTAAAGGAGGAATAAAAACAGAAGTCTTAACTCCTGAAATGGGAAAAAAGATAGAAAAAGGTAAATTCATGTCCCTCTTTCCTTATTATTTTAGAGAAATATATCTTTTATAACAATCTTGATACCATTCTGCATTTTTGGGTCCAATTTCAAGAGCTTTTTCATAATTTTGAAGAGCTAATTTTATATTTCTTTTTTCCTCATAGGTTCTTCCTGCATAATAAAAAGAAATTCCATTAAAAGGTACTAATGTTTTTCCTTTTTCAAAAAAGTTCAAAGCTTCCTCAAAATCTTTTAATTTAAAATAAACAATGCCAGCAAGAAGATTAGCCGTAAAAAATTGAGGATCGTGTTTAATAGCTAGATCAATATAATATTTAGCATTATCTAAATTATTTTCTTTAAGAGAAATATCTGAAAGATATACCAAAGCTACTGTATTTTTGGGATATAAGTTTATAGCCTCCTTAAAATGTTCTTTTGCGAAATTAAAGTTTTTATCTTTATAAGCTTTTTTACCTTTTTCTACATATTCATAAGATTTTTCAGTTTGGATCAATAAATTTTTCATTACATGAAATTTTTGTGTATCCTTTACAACAGCACCGCTTGGTTTAAAAGTGACTATGTAATTTTTAGCTTCTTCTATTCTTGATTCTGGCAAAGGATGAGTTGAAAGCCACTCAGGAGGATATTTTTTTTCTAAATTCTTAAAGGTTTCAAAAACCTCTATCATTCCTTCAGGAGAATAGCCAGCTTTGAAAGCATATAAAAAACCGTATCTATCTGCTTCTCTTTCTTGATCTCTGCTAAATTTGAGAGCTAAAAGAGAAGCTGAGATCTGTCCCAATTGAAGTAAAATTTCTCCTTTTAAGTCATCAGGAACAAGAAGGCTTCCAACTTGTAAAATAAGACTTAGAGCTAACTGTTTTTCTAAAAATTTTACATGATGTCTCGCATTTATGTGACCTAATTCATGAGCAAGAACTCCTGCAAGTTGACTTTCGTTGTAAAGTTTTAAGAAAAGTCCTCTTGTAATAATTATAGGACCTCCTGGAAGAGCAAAAGCATTTACAATTCCTGAATTTACCAAATAAAACTTATAAGGTAAGTTTCTATCAGTGACTTTAGAGATCTTAAACCCCACTTCATTTAAATAATTTTGTATTTCTTTCTCAGGGTAAAGACCCTCAAATTCATCAATAGAAGAAAATGTATAAAGTTTTCCAAGTTCTATTTCCTTTTCTTCAGGAATAAGAGTAAAAGTTTGATTATTAGAAGTAGAAAAAGTACAGGAACTAAAAAAAATGAATATAATTAAAAGAAGGGCTTTAAATTTTCTCATAAGTAAATTAATGTATTAAAATTAATATATTATAAAGTTAATTTTTATAAAAAGCAAGTTTTTTGAAAGGAGGTGAGATGAATATGAAGCTTTATTTAGTACAACATGGAATTCCAAAACCAGAAACAGAGGATCCTCAAAAGTCTCTTTCTGAAATTGGTAAAAAGGAAGTGGAAAAAGTAGGGAATGTTTTAAAAAGTATAGGGATAGAGGTAAATAAGATATTTCATTCAGGTAAACTTAGGGCTAGGCAGACTGCAGAAATTTTAGGAAATTATTTAAATCCCAAACAGGGTATCATAGAATCTGAAGGATTAAATCCACTTGATCCTCCCGAGATATGGTTTAATCAAATATTAAATATAAAAGATCCTATAATGTTAGTAGGACATTTACCTCATCTTCAGAAATTATGCTCTTTATTAGTGATAGGAGAACCAGAAAAACCTATAATTAAATTTAGACAAGGGGGTGTAATAGCATTAGAAAGACAAGAAAAAGGAGAGTGGATTATTTCTTGGACTCTATATCCTGAATTTATTTAACTTGACAAAACTAAAAAATAGATTAATTTAAAAACACAGTGGGCGGATAGCTCAGGGGGAGAGCATCGGCCTTACAAGCCGGGGGTCAGAGGTTCAAATCCTCTTCCGCCCATGTTTAATGAATTTAGCATAGGTCAAAGAGTTCAAATAAAAATTACCAGATTAAGAATTTTAAAGCAATTTTAGTTTGCTAAAATTTAAAGAAATTTGTCTAAATTTAATTGATTTTCTATAAAATTTTTGCTCAAAAGGTTTGTTTTTGGGATTTATTTTTATTTGAAGTCTCTTTAACAAATTCTTAACAACCTCTCTAACTCTTTTTCAGAAAATTTGTCCGGAGTGCTTATAACTTTTCGTACATGTTTTTCTTGTCCATTTTTCTTGCATGCTTTCTTAAAAACCAGTTTTCCATGGATAAGATTAGATTTTATTTTTGATGGACTTTTTAAAATTGAAAAAATAGAAAACCTTAAATTCTAATAAATGCCGGGGGCGGGATTCGAACCCGCACGGAGTTAATCTCCACTGGATCCTGAATCCAGCGCGTCTACCATTTTCGCCACCCCGGCGCATTTTAAAATCGGGGCGACAGGACTTGAACCTGCGACTTCCGGCTCCCGAAGCCGGCGCTCTACCAACCTGAGCTACGCCCCGTAACCTTTTAATAAATTAACTTCAAAAATCATGTTGTCAAGCTAAAAATTTCATAGTATATATTTTAAAGACTCATGCCAGAAAAAATTTCTTATAAAATTGACCAAAATTGGATTGTCCTTATAGATGGTTCTTCTTTTATTTATAGAGCTTACTTTGCTATACCTGGATATTTAGCCACTACAAAGGGATTTCCTACTAAAGCAGTTTTTGGTGTTACTCAAATGGTTCTTAAAATTCTTAAAGAGTGGAACCCAAAATATATAATATGGTTTATGGATGAAAAAGAACCAACCTTTAGACATAAACTTTATGAAGAATATAAAGCTACTAGACCTAAGATGCCTGATGATCTTAAAATTCAAATCCCCTACATTAAAGAAATAATTTCAGCCTTAGGAATTCCGGTCCTCTCATCTCCAGGATATGAAAGTGATGATCTCATTGCATCTTTTATTATAAAAATAACAAAAAAATTAAATTTACCTACTATAATTGTAGCTGGTGATAGAGATCTTTATTCTTTAATTAATGAAAAAGTTATTATTTATGATCCTGTTAGAGAAAAAGTTTTAGATCTTGAAAATTTTTTAGAAAAATACCAATTTTCTCCTCAAATTTTTCCTGAATTCAGAGCCTTAATTGGAGATCCTAGTGATAACATTCCTGGAATTCCAGGAATAGGAGAAAAAACCGGTAAAGAACTTTTTAATAAATTTAAAAATTTAGAAAATCTTTATAAAAATATAGATAAACTTCCTTCTAAATTGAAAGAAAATCTTATAAAGTATAAAAATCAAGTATTTAATAATGTTCAGCTACTTGTTTTAAACTTTGATGCTCCTCTTCCTTCAGAAGAGCTTTTTTTCTATAAAAGAAAAGACCCTGATTATAAAATATTGCGAAAAATCTTTAAAGAACTGGAATTTAGAAAATTTTTATCAGAAATAGAATATCCCACTTCATTTTTTAAACCCATTTTAATAGAAAAAGAAAATTTAGATTTTTTAACTTCTTCTTTCATTCCAGATTGTTTAAGTATTTTACCTATAAAAGCTCAAAAATTCCTTTTTTCATCTTGTTCCGAATTTTTAATAGCTTTTTCTGAAAAAGAAGCTTATAAATTACAAATTTCTCACTTAAAAAATTTATTAGATAAATTTCCAGAAACTGAATTTATTGTTCATGATTATAAGAATTTTCTTAAAAGTTTTAATATAAATATTTTAAATGTTTTTGATACTAAACTTGCAAGTTATCTTCTTAATCCATCACTTAAAAATTATAATTTAGAATTTCTTTTACAAGAACATCTTGATATAAATATAAGCTCAAATTCATTGAAATCTTCCCAAAATAATGAATATGCTCTTAAATCTTGTGCTCTTTACTTATTAGGAAAATTTCTAATGGAACAGCTTAAAAAAGAAGATCTTTATTTATGGCTAAAAAGGGTAGAAGTTCCACTAAGTGAAGTTCTCTATGAAATGGAAAATAAAGGATTCAAAATTGATTTGGAATATGTAAGAGAACTTAACCAGGAATATCAAAAAAGACTTAAAGATTTAGAAGAAAAATTGTTTGAAATAGCTGGTTTTAGATTCAATCCGAGATCAAGTCAAGAGGTAGGTAATATTATTTTTAAAAAGTTGAAATTACCTCAAATAAAAAAAACTCCAAAAAGTGCGCTTCCCTCTACGGATGCAGAGGTTTTAGAAGAGCTTGCTCCATTGCATCCCTTTGTGCAGTACTTTTTACAATATAGAACTTTATACAAAATTAAAAGTACTTATTTAGAACCCTTTTTAAAATTTGTCTCTACTAAAAACAAAAGAATTCATACTGAATTTAATCAAACAGGTACAGCTACCGGAAGATTAAGTTCTCAAAATCCCAATCTTCAAAATATTCCCATAAAAGGAGAAGAAGGTCTTTCTATTAGAAAAGCATTTATTGCTGAAGAAGGTTACCTGCTTTGTAGTTTAGATTATTCTCAAATTGAATTAAGAATTCTTGCACATTTTTCAGAGGATGAAAATTTAATTAAAGCTTTTGAAAAAGGAGAAGACATACATACTTTTACAGCTTGTGAAATTTTTGGTGTTACCCCTGACAAAGTTACTCCAGAAATGAGAAGGGTGAGTAAAATCATCAATTTTGGAATAGCTTATGGAATGAGTGCTTATGGATTGAGTAGAGAACTCAAGATTAGTCCTAAAGAAGCTGAAACTATTATAAATAGGTATTTTAATAAATATCCTAAAATAAAGGACTATATTGAAAAAACATTAACATTTGCTAAAGAAAATGGTTATGTAAAAACTTTGGTAGGAAGAAAAAGATATATCCCGGAATTGTTTAGTTCTAATAGAACAGTAAAAGAATTTGGGGAAAGAATAGCAATAAATACTCCTATCCAAGGTTCTGCTGCGGATCTTATTAAATGTGCTATGGTAGCATTATATAAAGAATTAAAGAAAAGATCCTTAAAAACCTCTATTATATTACAAATTCATGATGAACTGATTTTAGAGGTCCCTGAAAATGAGACAGAAATAGTTAGAGAAATTGCTCCCAAGATAATGGAAAACCCATTTCAATATTTAGAATTGGGTTATCAAATAAAAGTTCCTATAAAAGTAAATTTTTCTTTTGGTAAAACTTGGGCAGAATGTAAGTAAATGCGATTAGATAAATTTTTAAGTTTTGCAGGTGTTGGATCTAGAAAAGAAGTTATTCGGTTGATTAGAAGTAGTAAAGTTAAAGTCAACTCTAAGATTGTTAAAGATCCATCCTTAAAGATAGATCCCCAAAAAGATCTTATAGAAGTAAAAGATAGAATTCTTCAAATAAGTGAAATACAAGTTTATTATAAATTTTATAAACCAAAAGGATATGTTACCTCTACTAAAGATCCAGGTCCTACCATAATGGAGTATATTTCTCCTACACTTCCTGGATATAAAAAGCTTTTTCCTGTTGGTCGTCTTGACAAAGATGCAGAGGGGCTTTTAATTCTTACCACTGATGGAATTTTAGCTCATCGTATTCTTCATCCAAAGTGGAAAGTTCCTAAAACCTATGAAATTAAAATAACCCCATTTTTGAAGGAAGAAGATAAAATTCAATTAGAAACAGGAATAGAATTAAAAGAGGGCAAAACTCTTCCCTGTATTGTTATTCCTTTGAATGAAAAAGGAGATTTTTTAAGAATAATTGTTTATGAAGGAAGATATCATCTACTAAAAAGGATGTTTAAAAAATTAGGATATAAAGTTCTAAATATTAAACGAATAAGTATAGGTCCTATAAATATTGAAAATCTATTACCTGGAGAAATAAAGAAACTCTCTGTGGAAGAGATAAAACATTTAAAGAAATTTTTAAATTTGTAAATAGGGAATTTTAATTATAAAACAAGTTCCTTTAGGTTTTGCTTCCTCAACTCTCAAAGTTCCTTTATGCCATTGAATAATAGAATAAGCCATTAATAACCCGGTGCCTAATTCTTTTAATTTTATAAAATCTCCTTGATTAATTTTATCTTTAATTTCTGAAGAAATCCCCTTTCCTGTATCAAAAATTTTTACTAAAATATGATTATCTTCTCTATTTAAAATAATTTTTATTTCTCCCTTTTCTGGAATAGCTTTAATAGCATTATCTATTAGATTGATCCAAACCCTTTTAAATTGAAATTTGTCAAAAAAACACTCGCCATCATCTTCAGCTTTAATAGTGAATTTTATTTCCGGATAAGCTAATTCATAAAGATTAACTACTTCTATAATATTCTCAAGAAGACTTCCTTTTTCTAAGTTAAGTGAAGGTTTTTTGGAAAAATAATAGAAATCTTCTGCTAATTTTCTTAATTCTTCTATATACTTTTCAAGCATTTCGGTGGTTTTAACAAAAATTTTTTTAGTTTCTGAATCAAGGTTAGGTTCTACTTTCTTTTTTAATCTCTCTATTGATAATTTAATAGGTGTTAAAGGATTTTTAATTTCATGTGCTATTCTTAATGCCACTTCTTTCCATACTGATAATTTTTTGAGATTTTCTTTTTCTTCTAAATTTTCTAAAATAAACATTAAATTTTCCTCTTTAAATAGGTTAAACTGAAAAATGGTTACTCCAATAAATATCTCTTTTTCTCCCTTCTTAAGTTCAAAAATTTTATAAAAAGGGGTTTTCTCTTCTATAGTATGTAAAAATTGAGAAACATTTAGATAATTTAAAAATTCTTCAATATCTTTAAATTGGTAAATTTTTATAAAATTCTTTAAATTTTCGTTTAAAAATTTTATTTGAAATTGGGTATTAATAATAAGGATACCAACAGGTAAGTGATTTAGAATAGATATGAGATATTTATTATATTTTTTCATTTCATCTTCATATTCTCTTAATTTTAAAACCATTTCTTTAAATGAATTGACTAAGGTACCTATTTCATCTTCTGAGGTTAAAGTTAAGGGGAAATCCTTTAATTCATAATCCTTTTGAGAGATTTTTTGTGTTGCTAAAACTAAATTTCTAAGGGGTTCAGTAAGATTTCTACCTAATTTACTTCCTACCCAAATTCCAACAAAAACAATAAGAAGAACTACCGAAATTCCTGCTATTAAAAGAAATTTTTTAAAAAACTCAAAATATTTTTTTTCTGGATAAGTTGAAACTTCAACCAGTCTTTGAAAATTTAATACCTTTCCAAGAGAAAGGATTAAATTTCTTTGATATTTGTCTTTACAAGGTATAAAAACCCTTACCAATGATTTAGAACCTATTATTGAAATTTGAGTCTGGGGCCTATTTTCTTTAATAATTTTTTCTAAAATAGAAGGAGGAATTCCTAATTTATTTGGAATTTCTGAAGAGTAAGTTTTTTTGTATAATTCTCCAGAAAAAGTGAAGATCTCGATAGAATCAACTCCATAAAAATACCTATATCTTTCTCTTAAAACTTTACTTTTGATATTTTCAGTTTCCCTTATATAGTCTTTAATTATTTTTTGTCCCTTTACCAATAAATCTCTTTCTATTTCTTTATAATAATCCTCTGCCTTCATAAATTGAGAAATTATTTTTTCTTCAAAGAACTCTTTGATCCAATAATCTAAGGTTTTTTTAAAAAATAAGAAGCTTCCTAAAATAAGAATTAAAGAAGGAAATAGAATGGAGACAAAATAAATGAGAAAAAGTTTCACTTTAATACTTTTAGAAATTTTTTTTATTTGAAGTTACCAAAAAATATTAAATAAATAT
>CAYPPW010000013.1:14047-33551 GCA_964412755.1 uncultured Thermodesulfatator sp. | reverse complement strand
AAATTACTGGGGGAGGAGGACTCGAACCTCCACTCGTGGATCCAGAGTCCACTGTCCTGCCAATTAGACGATCCCCCATTCAGTTTTTTATTAAAATATGAATTTAAAATTATAAATTGTCAAGATTAGCAAAAGATAATAAAATGAAAAATTCCTTATTGCCTTTAGGTCCAAGAATAGGACTTTCTATCACACCTAGGGGCTTAAGATTTATTTTTTCAGAAAAATTCCAAATTTCATCTACAACTTTTTTGTGAAGCCAGGAGTTTTTTACTACTCCCTTTTTCAAAAATTTAGGTCCTACTTCAAATTGAGGCTTAATTAAAGCTAAAATTTTTCCTTTAGGGTTTAAAAGAGGAGGTAATACAGGCAAAATTTTTTTTAGAGAGATAAAAGAAACATCAACAGTAATTAAATCAAAAAAATCTGGGAACATATGAGGACTTAAATATCTCGCATTTGTTTTTTCCATTACTATAACTTTGGGATTATTTCTAAGGGAATAATGAAGTTGACCTTTACCTACGTCTACAGCATAGACTTTTTTAGCTCCATGTAATAAAAGACAATGAGTAAAACCACCTGTTGATGCTCCAATGTCTAAACAAATAAAGTTTTTTACATTTATTTGGAAAACTTTTAAAGCATGTTCCAATTTAAGACCACCTCTTGATACATAAGGAAAGCTTTCTTCAATCTTAATAAAAATGTCCTTAGATACTAATAATCCTGATTTTTCAATTTTTTCAAAATTTTTTCCATTTTTAGAAATCCAAACCTTACCTGCAAGAATTAAAGCTTGAGCTTTTTCTCTACTTTCACAAAAACCTCTTTCAACTAAAAGTTTATCTATTCTAAATTTGTCTTGTTTCAAGTTCAGTATCTATAACCAAAGAAATAATTCTTTTTTGTTGTCGTGCTTTGAGAACAGAAAGACCATTATTTAAAACATTTAAGATTTCTTCCACTTTAGGTTCTTTTTTAGGATCTAATTTTGAGGGATCATAAGATATTAGAGAAATATAAGGAGAATAAATAGTTCTATATCTTTCCTGAAAAGTATTTTCAATTATTCTTAAAAGTCTTCTTGCAGCTACTAAAGCTCCTGACAAAGGAGTTTCAGGCAAAATAATAGCAAATTGTTCATTTTTTGATAATTTCGCTACTATATCTACTCTTCTTAAATTTTTTAAAATATTTTGAGATAAGACCTTTAAAATATTTTCTTCTTCCTTAGTTCCATAAAGTTCGGTGATTTGAGTAAGTTTTTCAATTTCTATTAAAAGGATACTTAAAATCCTACGATATCTTTTGGCTCTTAAAAGTTCTTCCTTTAATCTCCTTAAAAAATACTCTTCATTATATAAATTTGTTAAAGGATCCAAAAAAGAGCTAGTTTTAAGTTTTGTGGTAAGTTCCTCTATTTTTTCAAGGAGTAAAAGTTTTTCTTGTGTTTTTTTAGTAAGTTCTTCTTGATAAAATTCAATTAAAGTTTCTTCTTGTTTTTTTTGTTCTTGTAATCTTTTAATTTCTTCTTTTATTTTTTCTTTTTTTATCACAATCCATTTGCTGTAAGGTTCAAGATAAAACTCTTTATATCCTAAAAATTCATAAAAAGGATTTACCCATTCAGGTAGAGAATCTATTAAAAAATCTATTTGAGAGGAATTAAAGTTAAAATAAGTGTATCCAAAATTTTTAAATTCTTTAAATTTTCGATCTTTATCTACATTAAAATAAACTCTTACTGCGAGATCTATAAAATTTAATGTTTTTAAATCCTCCCAAATTTCTGGTGGAAGTTCTTCAGGAATTTCTGGGAATTGATGATGATATTGAATATCAAGAATAAATCTGCGAGGCAGATTATACAATTCAAAATATTCACTTCCTATTATCGCATGATCTACTCCAAAAACTTCTTTTTCAGCTTCACAAATAGATTTACCTAAATGTTTTAATTTAAGAACCTTTAAATATCCCTCTGGAAATAAAAGATATAAAATAATAATCCCGAAATCCATTAAATAAGAAGATATGTGAAGATGGGGGGGATAAGTATTTAGTTGACTAGCTAAAGCAAAAGAAAAGCAAAGATTAGCTAGAGCTCTTGCCCAAAATAAACGAAAGTTAAATTCATTAAAAGTGGTTTTACAAATTTTGGCTGATAAAAAACCCAAGATCAAAATTTTTGCTGAATCTTCTCCAAGAATCAAAAGAGCTAAATTTAGGTCCTTTACAGGAGGATTTTCTTTTCTATACATAGGATGGTTTGCTATAGAGAGTATAAAAGAAGAAAGTTCATCATTTTGAGAAACAAAATCTACAAGTTTTTTTTCAGGCTTTAATAAGAGAATATCTAAAATTTGTTTGGCTATTTTAGGTAAGGGGAATAAGTTTTTTTGAGTAAATTTAAGAAGTTTATCTAATTCTCCCATTTTTGTTTTTAATAAAAATATTGTAAAATTATAATAATTTAATATTATCATAAAAATTTTGACTTTTAAAGAAAAAAATATAGGAGGTAAAAATGACAGAAGAGCAAATGAGAGAGATGATAGTAGAAATAGCTAAAAAAGCTAAAGTTGCATCCAATAAAATAGCTACTATTTCCACTCAAATAAAAAATGAAGTTTTATGTAAAGTAGCTAAAAAGTTACGGGAAAGGAAGGAAGAATTGAAAAAAATTAATGAAAAAGATGTATCCCAAGCTCTGATGCAGGGGCATACTAAGGCTTTTATAGATCGTCTTACTTTAACAGATAAAATTATAGAAAGTATGGCTAAAGGACTTGAAGAAGTAGCAATTTTACCTGATCCAGTCGGAGAAATAGTTAAAATGTGGAAAAGACCAAATGGGCTTATTGTGGGAAAAATGAGAATTCCTCTTGGAGTCATAGCAATTATTTATGAAAGCAGACCTAATGTAACTATAGATGCTGCTGGGCTTTGTTTTAAAAGTGGTAATGCAGTAATTTTAAGGGGAGGAAAAGAGGCATTAAATTCTAATATTGCTTTAGGAGAAATTTTTAGGGAGACCTTGAGAGAGTTTGATCTTCCAGAGGATGCTGTTCAGATTATTCCAAGTCCTGAAAGAAAACTTATGGAATATATGTTAGACTTAGAAGAGTATATAGATCTTGTAATTCCAAGAGGAGGAGAAGGTCTTATTAAATTTGTTACTGAAAAAGCTAGAATGCCTGTAATTAAACACTACAAAGGGGTTTGTCATGTATATGTGGATAAAGAAGCTAATTTAGAGATGGCAAAAGAAATTGCAATCAACGCTAAATGTCAAAGACCGGGAGTTTGTAATGCTATGGAAACATTATTAGTTCATAGAGAAATAGCTGGAGAATTTTTACCCCTTATTGGAGAAGAATATAAAAAATATAAAGTTGAAATAAGAGGATGTGAGGAAACTTTAAAATATATTCCTTGGGCTAAAAAGGCTACTGAAGAAGATTGGTATGCTGAATACTTAGATTTAATTTTAGCAGTTAAAGTGGTAGATGATATAAATGAAGCTATTTCACATATAGCTAAATATGGAAGTAATCACACTGAAGCTATAATAACAGAAAATTATACTAACGCCTTAAAATTCTTAAAGGAAGTTGATGCTAGTGTAGTTTTAGTAAATGCCTCTACAAGATTTAATGATGGAGGAGAACTTGGGCTTGGAGCTGAAATAGGAATTTCTACTACTAAAATTCATGCTTACGGGCCTATGGGACTTGAGGAATTAACTACAACTAAATTTATAGTTTTTGGTAATGGACAAATTAGAACTTAAAAAAATAGGAATATTAGGTGGTACATTTGATCCTCCTCATATTGCTCATTTAAGAATAGCAGAAGAAGTAAGAGAAACATACCAATTAGAAAGGATCTGGTTCATCCCTGCGGGACTCCCCCCTCATAAGAAAGAAGAATTTATTTCATCTTTTGAAGATAGATTTAAAATGGTTGAACTTGCTATTGAGGGAAATTCTTATTTTGAGGTCTTGGATATAGAAAGAGATATAAAACCATCTTATACTTTAAAAACTCTTCAGAAATTAAAAGAAAATTATAGTGAAAGTGAATTTTTTTTGATCATAGGATGGGATAGTTTTTGTGAGTTTGAGACTTGGTGGAATTATGAGAGATTTTTAGATTATACTAATATTGTAGTTGTTCCAAGAAGAGTAAAAACCTGGGAGGAAATTCAAGCATATTTTTATAATAAAATCAGAGAACTTTGGTTTGAAGAAAAAGCAATAAAAAAAGTATTCTTTTGCCCGACAGTTTCTTTTGATATTTCAAGTAGTTTAATAAGAAAACTAACTAAACAAGGAAAATCAATTAGGTATCTAGTACCTGAAAAAGTATATTTTTATATTAAAGAAAAAAGACTTTATAAATAATGAAAGGATCAGTTAAAAAAGAAATAACTCCAATGTTTCAACAGTATTTGGAAATTAAAAATAAGTATCCTGATACCATTTTATTTTTCAGATTAGGGGACTTTTATGAAATGTTTTTTGAGGATGCTGAAACAGTAGCTCCTCTTTTAGGACTTGTTTTAACAAAAAGAGAAGCAGGAACATCTTTAATAGCTCCTATGTGTGGGGTTCCGGTAGAGAAAAGTAGCTTTTATATCCAAAAATTGGTAAATATGGGATTTAAAGTAGCTATTTGTGAACAGATTGAAGATCCATCTTTAGCTAAGGGATTAGTTAAGAGAGAAGTAGTAAAAATTTATACACCGGGTCTTCTTATAGATTTAGATACCTTGAAAGAAAAAGAAAAAAATTATTTAGCTAGTATTTATATAGATAAAAAAGTAGGTTTAGCTTTTTTAGAACTTTCTTGTGGTGAATTTATTTTTACTGAAGTGGATAAAACTTCCTTTTTAGCAGAACTTTTAAAAAAAGAACCAAGAGAGTTAATTCTTAGTAAAAAATTAGAAAAATCTTCTGTTATTGAGATTCTTACACAAACACTACCTAAAAGCTTTTTAACTTTCGTAGAAGAAAATAATTTTAAAAAAGAACAAAAACCAGAATTTGAAAAATTTGATGAAGGAATAAAAGCTATTTCTGCAATTTTGGAATATTTAAAAACCTATCAACCTTATTTAATAGATAAAATAGAAAGTCCTATTTTTTATTATCCAGAAGAATTTCTTTTTTTAGATGAAGCAACTAAGAGAAATTTGGAACTTACAAAAAATTTATGGGATGGAACTGAAAAATATTCTTTATTTTGGCTCTTAGATAAAACAAATACTCCCATGGGTTCAAGGCTTTTAAAAGAATGGATTCTTTATCCCTTAAAAGATGTCAAAAAAATTCAAAAAAGACAGGAAGCTATAAAATTTTTCATGGAAAATAAATTTTTGAGAGAAGAAATTAAAAGGATTTTAAAAAAGATTTCAGATCTGGAAAGATTAAGTATAAGATGTGCATTAAAATTAGCTACTCCTAAAGAATTAGGGGTTTTAAGAGAGAGTTTGAGATATGTTCCTGAAATAAAAAATCTTTTAGAGAAAGAAAAAATTTTAATAATTCCTGAGGAAATAAAAGAGATTTTAGAAAAAATTGACGATTTTTCAGACCTTATAAATTTCTTAGATATAGCATTGGTGGAAGATCCTCCTCATACTTTAAAGGAAGGCGGAATAATTAATAGAGGGTTTAATAAAGAACTTGATGAGCTTTTTAAATTAAAAGAAAATGCTTTTTTTTATCTTTCCGAGCTTGAAAAAAAAGAAAAACAAAAAACAGGTATTACTACTTTAAGAATAGGATATAATAGGGTTTTTGGTTATTATTTCGAAGTCTCCAGAAGCTATCTTAAAATGGTTCCTTCTTATTTTGAAAGAAAGCAAACCTTAGCTAATGTTGAAAGGTTTGTTACTCCGGAATTAAAAGAACTTGAAGAAAAAATACTTTCTGCAGAAGAAAAAATTAAAAACTTAGAATATGAAATATTTTTAGAAATAAGAGAAAAAGTTTCTCAATATAAAGAAAAATTAAAGATTACCTCTTATATTTTAGCAAAACTTGATGTATTCATTTCTCTTGCTCAAGTAGCTATAGAAAATCAGTATACACTGCCAGAAATAGTAGAAGAACCTGTGATTATTATAGAAGAGGGAAGACATCCTGTTTTAGAAAAAATACAAGGAAAAGAAAAATTTGTTCCTAATTCTCTGGAAATGAATAAGGAAAATGCTGTATTTTTGATTATTACAGGACCTAATATGGGAGGCAAATCTACTTATTTAAGACAAAATGCGCTTATTATAATAATGGCACAAATGGGAAGTTTAGTTCCTGCAAAATTTGCTAAAATAGGAGTTTGTGACAGAATATTTAGTCGTATTGGAGCAGGAGATGAGCTTATCCGTGGGAAAAGTACCTTTATGGTAGAAATGACTGAATGTGCATATATTTTAAAAAATGCAACCTCTAGAAGTTTGGTAATCCTTGATGAATTAGGAAGAGGCACTAGCACCTATGATGGAATGTCCCTTGCCTGGGCTATTGTAGAAAATTTGTATCATAAAAAAGTTTTTACTCTTTTTGCAACTCATTATTACGAACTTACAGAACTTTCTAAACTCTATGTAGGAATAAAAAATTATCATGTTTCTGTAAAAGAATGGAATGAGGAAGTTATTTTTTTGTATAAACTTTTACCTGGTGCTACCAATCAATCCTATGGAATAGAAGTTGCAAAATTAGCAGGAATACCACAGGAAGTAATTGACAGAGCTAAAGAAATACTTTATAAATTAGAAAACAAGAGTTTAAAAGAAAAAAAGGAGTTTACTGTGGCTTCAAAAAAATTTTATCAACTTCCTATATTTAAAGAAGAACATCCAATACTTGAAAAAATTAAAAATTTGGACATCGAAAACATAAGTCCTCTTTTTGCATTAAATTTTCTTTGGGAATTAAAAAAAGAACTTTGTGCCAAAGAAAAAAAGGAAAAATAATGAGAGAAAAATCAATTTTTATCTTTTTAATTATCTTATTTATCTTATTTTTTTTAAATTCTATACAAACTTCAGCCTTACCTCCTAAATCCTCAAATTTATATATTTATTATCAAGTAAAAAAAGGAGATACTTTAGAAAAAATAGCCCAAAAATATAAAGTAAGTATAAAGGACTTAAAAGAGTGGAATAATTTAAAGACTAATAGAATAAAAATTGGACAAAAATTGATAGTAGGAGTAATAAAAGAAAAAAAAGTTGAAAAAGAAAAGTCTAAAGAAATTTCAGATATAGAAAAAATTTTTTTGGATTATGAAAGGGAATACCAAAATTTAATTAATAAACCTAAAGTTACTCAAAAAGAATGGCTTATTCTTATTAGTAAATATAGAAGACTGTATCTTTTATATCCAGGAAATAAAATCGCCTCACAAGCTATACTTAGAACAGCAGATATATATTTTCGCCTTTATAAATCTTATCCTTCCCAAGAATATCTTAAACAAGCTATAGAAAAATATCAGTTTTTAATAAAAAATTATCCTCATTTTAAAGAAACAGAAGAAGCATATTATAATTTAATTTTAATTTATAAAGAAGAACTTAAAAATAAAGAAATTTCAGAAAAATTACAAACTGAATTTAGGGCTAAATATCCTCAGAGTCCTTATTTATTTAAATTAGAAAAAAGTATTTCTCAAAAAGATAAAAAATTGATAATTAAAAAAGAAAATTTATTAAAAGAAACACCTAAAAAAGAAGAAATTAAAGAAATTAAAACAGAAGAAAAAAAAGAAGAAAAAATAATAACAAATTTAAGAAAGGTGTTAGAAATTAAACCAGTTACAGGAGAAGATTATACCAGAATTATAATAGCTGTCTCTGATAATTTTGAATATCAAGCTAATATATTAAAGGGAACAGAAGATAAACCTCCCAGAATATATGTAGATATTTATCCAGCTACCATAGATAAAGATATACCTAAGGAATTAGAGTTAAAAGAAGCTCATCTAACTAAAATTAGGGCTTCCCAATTTGATAAAAGTACAGTAAGAGTTGTTTTAGATTTAAGTAGCTTAACATATTATAAAATTTTTAAACTAAAAGAACCTTATCAGTTAGTATTAGATTTAATAGGAAAAGAAAAAATTGCTAAGAAATCTGTTAAAGAAACAAAACCGGAATCAAAGCAAGAAGAAAGATATATTAATTTAGCTCGTCAATTTGGTTTAAATATTAAGAAAATAGTGATAGATCCTGGACATGGAGGTGAAGATCCAGGAGCAGTGGGGCCTTCGGGAGTAAAAGAAAAAGATGTTGTTCTTTTTGTAGCTAAACTTTTAAAACAAAAATTAGAAACTCAATTAGGAATTGAAGTAATTTTAACTAGAGAGGATGATAAATTTATTCCACTTATTCAGAGACCAGCTATAGCTAATAGTAAAAAAGCAGATTTATTCATCTCTCTACATACCAATGCTTCTCCAAATTCTAATGGATGTGGAATTGAAACTTATTATCTTAATTTTACCACTGATCCTGAAGCTATGAGAGTAGCAGCTTTAGAAAATGCTGCTTCAGATAAAAATTTAAGTGATTTACAAGATTTAATTAAGGCTATTTTAGCAAATACAAAACTTTCAGAATCAAGATTATTAGCTGAAAAAATCCAAACTCAATTGGTAAATTTCTTAAGGAGATATTATCCCAATACTATGGATAGGGGAGTAAAATATGCTCCATTTTTAGTACTTGTAGGAACAAGAATGCCGGCAGTATTAATAGAGTTGCCTTTTATCACCAATCCTGTAGAGGAGAGCTTGTTAAAAGATAGAAATTATTTAGAATTAATAGCTGATGGAATTGCTAAAGGTATAGAAATATATATTCAGAGTCTTAAATTTTCTCAAAGTTACTATGATAAAAAATCCTAAGGTGATTTATGGTGTAGAGAGACTTTTTAATGAAAAAATTTTTAAAAAATATAAACAAAAAAGAATAGCACTTTTATGTAATCAAGCCTCAGTAAATTATTATTTTATTCCTACGATATTTCTATTTAAAGAATATTTTCAAAAAAATTTCAAAATTATTTTTTCTCCTCAACATGGGTTATTTTCTGAAAAACAAGCCAATATGATAGCTTCAGAAGACGAAATAGAACCTTTTACTCAAGTGCCTGTAATAAGTTTATATGGTCCGAGACTAAAACCTGAGGATGAGCATTTAGAAGAAATAGATATAGTTTTTGTAGATTTACAGGAAGTTGGGTGCAGAGTATATACTTATATATGGACATTATATCTTTTAATGGAAGCTTGTGAAAAAAAGGGGAAAAAAGTAATTATTTTGGATAGACCAAACCCTCTTGGGGATTCAATTGAAGGTCCCCTTTTAGAACCATCTTATTTTTCTTTTATAGGAATGGATGTCTTACCATTGAGACATGGTTTAACTATTGGAGAACTTTCCAAATTATTTAAAAGCAGACATTTTACTAATTTAGATTTAGAAATTATAAAAATGAAAGGATATAAGAAAAAATATTTATTTTTTGAACTTGGACGGAGTTGGGTTTTTAGTTCCCCTAATATACCTTCATGGGAGACAGCCTTTGTTTATCCAGGGCAGGTATTATTGGAAGGTACCAATCTTTCTGAAGGAAGAGGTACAACTAATCCATTTTTAATTTTTGGAGCTCCCTATTTAAGAATTAAAGAAATTTTTCAATATTTTGAAAAACAAGATTTTAAAAAGGAAGGATTTATTTTAAGACCAGTAATTTTTGAACCTACTTTTGATAAGTGGAAAGGTACGAGATGTTATGGTTTTCAGATTCATATTTTAGATTATAAAATTTTTAGACCAGTAAAAACTACTTTAAAAATTTTAAAATTTATTAAAGAAACTCACGAAGAATTTAAGTTTATTGATGGGCCATACGAATTTGAGCAAAAATTAAAACCTATTGAAATTCTTGTAGGAAATAAATATGTTCTAAATTGGTTAGAAAATGGAGAAGAAATTGACCTTGATTTTTATCTGTATTATAATTTAAAAAATTATTCAGAAGAGATCAAGACTTATTTTCTTTATAAATGAATAATAAAAAATTAAAGTTCAAATCTAACAAAGAACGAGTTAATTATTTTTTAAAACTTTTTAGAAAAGAAGATAGGGTGTTAATTCTTATTTGGGCTGATCCTGATGCATTAGCTGGTGCTTTGGCTTTAAAAAGAATTCTTCAAAATAAAGTAGAAAAAATTACTATTTCTAATGTAAATGAAATTAAAAGGTTAAATAATCAAGTAATGATAGAAATTTTAAAAATTCCTATGGTGAAATTTGTTCCTCAATTATTAGAATTTTATAACAAAGTTATTTTAGTTGATTCTCAGCCAGCGCATAGAGAAGAATTTAAAAACATAAAATTTACAGCGGTAATAGATCATCATCCATTAACTAATGGATGGGAGTCAGATTATATAGATATCCGTCCTAATTACGGAGCTACCTCTACTATTTTATTTGAATATTTAAAAACTCTAAAAATAAAGCCTTCCGTATATTTAGCAACAGCTCTTATTTATGGAATAAAAGCAGATACAGACAATTTTGAAAAAAGTGCTCAGCTACAAGATGTGATAGCTTTTCAAAAACTGTATAAAAAAATGAATAAACACTTACTTAGTAAAATAGAATCTGCTCATTTAAAAAGATCAGAACTTAAATATTTTAAAATTGCCTTAGATAATTTAAAAATTCAAAAGGGGAAAATTTTTTCGTATATAGGAAAGGTTTCTAATACAGATATTTTAGTATTAATAGCTGATTTTTTTAATAAAGTTGCAGATACTTCTTGGATTTTTGTAGGAGGAGAATATAAAAAGAATTTAATAATTATAATAAGATGTGATGGGTATAAAAAGGATGCAGGTAAATTAGCTAAAAGACTTTTTAAAGATATAGGTTTAGCAGGAGGACATAGAGAAAAAGCACGTGCAGAGATTCAATTTTCTAATTTAAATCTGGAAAGTGATAAATTTGATACCCTTCAATTTATTAAATTGTTTGAAAAATATTTTCGATCAAAAGCGAAAAAGAAAGAAATCTAAAGATGTCAAGATTTGTAGATCAGGCTAAGATTTATGTAAAAGCAGGAAATGGTGGTCCAGGCTGTATAAGTTTTAGGAGAGAAAAATATGTTCCCAAAGGAGGTCCAGATGGAGGAGATGGGGGAAAGGGAGGAGATGTAATTTTAGTTGCTGACCCTCAAGTTCATACTCTTTATGATTTCTATTCTCAAGTACATTTTTATGCAGAAAATGGTAAACCTGGAATGGGAAAAAAGATGAAAGGAAAAGATGGAGAAGATTTGATTTTGAAAGTTCCTGTAGGTACCATAATAAAGGATGCAAAGACAGGTAAAATATTGGGTGATTTAATTAGACCAGGTCAAAGTTTAATAGTTGCTCATGGTGGTAAAGGAGGAAGAGGTAATGCTCATTTTGCAACTCCTACCAGACAGGTACCTAAAATAGCAGAACCAGGGGCTCCTGGAGAAGAAAAATGGATTATTTTGGAATTAAAATTAATTGCAGATGTAGGATTAGTGGGATTACCTAATGCAGGTAAATCAACTTTACTTAGTAGAATTTCTGCGGCTAAACCTAAAATTGCAGATTATCCTTTTACTACTTTACAACCTAATTTAGGTGTAGTTAAGCTTTTTGATGGTAACACTTTTGTAGTAGCAGATATCCCTGGTCTAATAGAGGGAGCACATAAAGGAATAGGTTTAGGGCACGATTTTTTAAAGCATATAGAGAGAACTAGAATACTTCTTTATATACTTGATATTTCAAGGGGTAAAGAAATTATAAAAGATTATGAAGTCTTAAAAAATGAGTTAAAATTATTTAATCCCCATCTTTTAGAAAAAGAGTATTTTGTAGCTTTAAATAAAATAGATCTTGTACCAGATTTAGAAAAATTGGAAGATGTGATAGAATATTTTCAGAAAAAAGAGATTAAATTATATCTAATTTCAGCAATAACAGGGCAAGGAGTTTTAGATCTTATCTATGCCTTATGGAATACACTTAAAAATATAAAGGAAAAAGAAGCTAAATGAATAAAACAGCAGGAACCAGAATAGAAAAAGTTCAAAATTTATTAAAAAAAATAAAAAAGGTGGTTATAAAAGTAGGGAGTGCAGTTATTACTAAGGAGGATGAGGGATTAGATTATCAAGTTCTCCATAATCTTACTTATGAAATAAATAGACTTTGGAAAAAGGATTATAAAATAGTTCTTGTTTCTTCTGGAGCTATAGCTTGTGGAAGGTCTAAATTGAAATATTTTAAAAAACCCATTTCCTTAACAGAAAAACAAGCTTTAGCCTCTATTGGGCAAGCTGCACTAATTCAAGCTTATGAAAATATATTTTATAAATATCAAATTCAAGTAGCTCAAATTTTGCTTACTCATGAAGATTTTTCTCAAAGAGAAAGATATATCAATGCTAAAAAAACTTTAGAGACTTTGTTAAAATGGAAAATATTGCCTATAGTAAATGAAAATGACACGGTTACTACCGAGGGTATTAAATTTAGTGATAATGATATTTTATCTGCTCTTGTTGCAGGTACAATTGAAGCAGATCTTCTTATTATTTTATCTGATATAGATGCACTTTATAGAGAAGATCCTCGAATAAATCCAAAAGCTGAGAGAATAAGCGAGGTAGAGGAAATAACTTCAGAAATAATGTCTATGGCTGGGAATAAACCAGGAAGATTAGGTAGAGGAGGTATGTATTCTAAATTAATAGCTACTCAAATGGCTAATTTTATGGGTATCCCTGTGGTAATACTTCCTGGAAGATCCTCACTTATTATTGAGAAATTTTGGAATGGAGAGGATGTAGGAACTATTTTTTGGGCAAAAGAAAGAACCTTAAATATGAGAAAACTTTGGATAAAGTATTATATAAAACCAGAGGGGAAATTATATATAGATGAAGGAGCTGAAAAGGCAATATTAAAAAATGGTAAAAGTCTCTTAATTGGAGGAATAATCAGCGTAGAAGGTAATTTTACTAAAGGAGCTTGCGTAGAGTGTTTAAATCTTCAAGGGAAATCCTTAGCTAAAGGATTGATTAACTTCTCTTCAGAAGAGCTATTAAAACTAAAAATTTCTGATGAAAAAGTAAATAAAGAAATAATTCACAGAGATAATTTGGTTATTCTAGATTAGTTTTTATTGAGTTTTATTGAGGGGGTGTCTTTTCTATGGGCTCTTTTGTTCACTTACATCTTCATACTGAATGGAGTTTGCTTGATGGAGCCATAAGGATAGATGATTTGCTTGAAAGACTTCTTGAGTATAAAATGCCAGGTTGTGCTATTACTGATCATGGTACTCTTTATGGAATTATTCATTTTTATTTAAAACTTAAATCTGCTGGGCTTAAACCCCTTTTGGGATGCGAATTTTATGTGGCGGAAAATTCCCGCTTTGAGAAAAAGGCTGATAAAAAGGGATATGCAGGAACTCATTTAATAGCTATTGCAAAAGATGAAGAGGGTTATAGAAATCTTTTAAAATTGGCAAGTTTAGCCTATTTAGAAGGATTTTATTATAAACCTCGTATAGATAAAGAAATTCTTCAAAAATATCATAAAGGGTTGATTATAATGAGTGCCTGTTTAGAAGGAGAAATTCCTAAGCTTATATTAAACGGAGAAATAGATAAGGCAATAGAAGCAGCTCAGTGGTATAAAAGTTTATTTCAAGAGGATTTTTATTTAGAAATTCAAAGAAACGGATTGCCTGAACAAGAAAAAGTAAACCATATTCTTTTGGAAATAGGGGAAAAATTAGGAATTAAATGTGTAGCTACAGCAGACTGTCATTATCTTGATAAAGAAGATGCTTTAGCTCATGAGGTATTACTTTGTATTCAAACAGGACATAAACTTACTGATCCAGATAGATTTAAGTTTAATACAGATAAGCTTTATTTAGCTAATGAGGAAGAAATGAAAAATAGATTTAATGATCTTCCTTCAGAGCTTATTACTAATAGTATGGAAATCTTTGATAAGGTAAAATTGGAAATAAGAACTGGTGAGATGTTATTTCCGAAAGCTAAAATTGAGGGATCAAATACAGTAGAGGAATATTTTATAAAAAGAGCTAAGGAAGGATTGGATAAAAGACTAAAAGAGTTAAGGGAAAGGGATCTTTTAGCAAAAGATCCTGAAGAATATTGGGAAAGATTAAATTATGAAATTGAGGTTATTATTGAAAAGGGTTATGCTAGTTATTTTTTGATTGTAGCGGATTTTATTGAATGGGCAAAAAAGAGAAAAATTCCTGTTGGTCCAGGAAGAGGTTCTTCTGCAGGCTCACTTGTAGCTTATGCTTTAGGTATCACTAATTTAGATCCTCTTAGGTGGGGACTTCTTTTTGAAAGATTTTTAAATAAAGAAAGACCAAGTCTTCCGGATATAGATGTAGATTTTTGTATGGAAAGAAGGGATGAAGTAATAGAATACGTAGCAAATACTTATGGGAAAGAATATATTGCTAAAATTGCTACCTTTGGTCAGCTTAAGGCAAGACAAGTTGTTAGAGATGTAGGTAGAGTTCTTGGCTTTAAGCCTAAGGAAATTGATCCAATTGCTAAGATGATAAGTGTAGGAACGGCAGTTAGCCTGGAAAAAGAAATAAAAAGACCGGAGTTTAAAAATTTAATTCAAAAAAATGAAAGAATTAAACAGCTTTTTGAACTTGCTAAAAAATTGGAAAAATTACCTAGACATGTAAGTCAGCATGCAGCAGGTGTGATAATTTCAGGAATACCTATTATAGAAGTAGCTCCCTTAATGAAAGGTGAAGAGGAAGAAATACTAGTTCAATTTGATATGAAAGCTTGCGAAACCATAGGCTTAATTAAGTTTGATTTCTTGGGATTAAAAACTTTAACCATTATAGACCATACTCTGAAATTAATAAAAAAATATGAAAATATAGAGATAGATATTAACAATATTCCTTTATATGATGAAAAAACTTTTGAGCTTTTAAAGCAAGGTAATACTGACGGAGTATTTCAACTTGAATCTGAGGGAATGAAAGAGTTATTGAGAAGGCTTAAACCTTCAAATTTTAATGACCTTATCGCAGCACTGGCTCTTTATAGACCTGGACCTTTAGAGGGTGGGTTAGTAGACCAATATATTGAAGCTAAACAAGGAAAAAGAAAACCAGAGTATTTACATCCTCTTCTTGAGCCCATTCTTAAAGAAACTTATGGAGTGATTGTTTATCAAGAACAAGTAATGGAAATTGCAAGGGTTTTTGCTGGTTATACTTTGGGAGAGGCTGATTTATTGAGAAGGGCTATAGGAAAGAAAGAAAAAGAATTAATGGAAAATTTAAGAGAAGAATTTATTTTGAGATCAAAAGAAAGAGGTATTTCAGAAGAAATAGCACAGAAAATTTTTGATTTAATTGAGAAATTCGCTGATTATGGATTTAATAAAAGTCATTCAGCAGCTTATGCTATGCTTTCTTACCAAACAGCTTATTTAAAAGCTCATTACCCCATTTATTTTATGGCTTCTATATTGACTTATGAAGCCAATAAAAGTGAAGAAGTAAGTAAATATTTAGCAGTAGCTAAAGAAATGGGCATTAAAATTTTACCTCCTGATATAAATAAAAGTGAAGCAGGTTTTTCAATAGAAAATTCTGCTATCAGAATAGGGCTTTACGCTATTAAAAATGTGGGGGAAGAGGCTATTAATGAAATTTTAAAAAAAAGGCCTTATCAATCTTTTATAGATTTTTGCAGAAAAGTAGATGCCAAAAAAATAAATAAAAAAACTATAGAAGGATTGATAAAGGCAGGAGCTTTTGATAGTTTAGAACCCAACAGAGCTAAATTACTATATAACCTTTCTTCTGCACTTTCTATAAGTAATCAAAATAAGGTTTTTACTCTTTTTAAACAAACCTCTTTATTAAAAATTGATGAAGCATTTAAAATGGAAGAAGTGCCTGAATGGAGTCTTGATGAAAAATTAAATTTTGAAAAATCAGCCTTAGGATTTTATTTAACTGAACATCCTTTAAAAAGGTTCAGAAAATGGATTAATATTTTTTCTCCTTATAATTTAGGAAAATTAAAGGAAAAAAAAGAAGGGACAAAAGCTATTATAGCAGGTATAATTTCAGAAATAAAATTAAAGAATACTAAAAGTGGAGATAAAATAGGAATATTGAAAATAGAAGATGAAAAAGACAGTTTAAAAGCTTTAATTTTTTCTGATTTATATAATCAATATATTCAAAATATTTTTGAAGGAGCTATGTGTTGGTTTAAAGTGGAAATAGATAAAGAAGAAGATAACTTAATTCTTTTAATAGAAGATCTTGCAGATTTAAGAGATCTAAAATTTTTTAAAAATTACAAGATAGATGTAGTTTTTTCTTCAGATAATCTAAATGAAGAGACTCTTGAATATTTTAAAAATTTTTTAACAAAAGAAGAAACAAGCTCAGAAGGTTTACCTATCCAGTTATATTTAAAATATCCTGATTATTTAGTTTGTTTTGAATTAGATGAATATAAAATTAACCCCTCTTATGAAAATATTATTTTAATTTTAGATACTTTTGATAAAATTTCTTTAAAAATATCTTCAAAATAATACTGATCTTAGATTTTTTTATCAATTAGCTTGAAAGTTAAACTTATTTAATTAAAATGAAGATTTATAAAATAAAAACAGGGAGGAGAAAATGTTATCTAAAATTCCTTTTGATCTTGGTAGAATTGAAGAAGAAGATTTAGAGAAACAAATTCTTAGGATAGCTATTATAGCTGAACTTGATGCAATAAATCTTTATGAACAGTTAGCCTCTCTTACAGAAGATGAAAACCTAAAAGCAGTATTTCTTGATATTGCAAGAGAGGAAAAAACTCATGTAGGGGAATTCTTAACCATGCTTTTAAGAAAAGATGAGGAACAAGAAGAAGAACTCGCTGCAGGAGAAGAAGAGATAGAAGAACTTTTAGAGGAAGAAGAGGAAGAATAATCTTTGGTTTTATGGAAATTTTTTTTGGTTTTTCTTTTTGAGTTTGGTCTTTTAATTAATCAGGGTTTTTCTGCATATAATAAACATTTTGAAATTACTGCTAATAAAATAGAAGTTTTTCATCAGCCAGAAATTGTAGTTGCTAAAGGTGATGTGGTAATTAGTAGAGAAGATTTGATAATATGGGCTGAAGAAATCAGATATGAAATAGAAACTCAATATATCACTTTAAAAAAATTTAAAATTTTTGATATTTCAAAAAATGCTACCATTGAAGGTAATGAAGGGTTTTTAGATATTAGAAATGAAGAACTTTGGACAGATCAAATATTTTTATATTTGAAAAAAGAACAAATTCGAATAAAAGCCTTTGACTTCCGTAAAAATGCCTTAAATGAATATTTTGCTAAAAAAGCTTTTATTACTACCTGTGAGTGGGAATGTGAAGAAAAAAGAGATTTCCCTGCTTGGAGTTTAGAAGTAGATAATTTTATTTTAACTCCAGAGGGAATAAGCGAAGGATCTGCAAGTAAGTTTAGGATAGGTAAAGTTCCTTTAGCATATATTCCTAAAACTGTTTATATGCCCAAGATGAGTCTTCCCATCACCATACCAAGGAAAACCGGATTTTTAAATCCTAAATTTGCTCAAGGTAGCAGGTTAGGTGTAGGGGTACAATTTCCTTTCTTTTGGACCCTAACTGATCAAATAGATTTTACTATTTCTCCTCTTTATTTTACTAAGAGAGGTTTATTAATAGATTTAGAAAATCAATTTTTATTTAGAGAAGATTTAAAAGGTATATTAAAATTTAGATACCTTAAAGATATTAAAAAAGAAGGGTATGCTATAAAAGAAGAGCCTAAAAAAAATAAATGGTGGATAGTAGGTAAAATAGACTATGCAGTAAAACCTAATTTAGATATTCATTTAGATCTGGATAGTGTATCAGAAAGAGGTTTTTTAGAAGAATTTGATGTAGGGGAAGGAAGTTATTCTAATACCAAATCAATATTTTTAGAAAGATTTAGTAGAGACATAGAAGATAAATCTCAGGAGTATAGAACTTCTAAATTTTGGCTTCAATATTATAAGGATAGTATTTATGGAAGAATAGAAAGTGCATATTTAAATTATCATGGAACAGCAGATAAAGATACTATTTTGCAACCTTTTTTTAATCTCAATCTTACTTTACTTCCTGTTCATATTTTTGGAGATTTGTTATCTAATTTAAACATTAAATATCTTTACTCTTATAGAGAAGAAGGTTATTATGGGCATAAAATTAATACTGAAGTTGATATTACATATCCTTTTAAATTTTTAATACTTTCTAATAAAGCTCAAATCAGATACAACTTAAATATGTATTATTTAGGAGAAAAAGATATCTTCGAAAAAACTAATATCTTTAGAAACTTTTTTGAATTTGAATTAAGTTCTTATACAATTCTTTCTAAATATTATACCTTTATAAATGAAAATTTGAAATTTCTGCATGTTTTGAAACCATACATAATATACTTTTATCGTTCAAGACCAACTGAAATAAATGTTCCTCAATTTGATTATACAGATTTAATAAGTAATAAAACTCAAACTTTAGAATATGGATTATGGCAATTTTTTAGTCTTCCTCATAGAAAGAATTTTTTAATTATAAGAGCGTATCAACAATATGATTTTATTAAAGCTAAGCATTTAGCTTTAGCTATAAAACCAGAGGAAAAACCCTTTTCTGACATATATTTTCAAGCGATATTTAATTATTATCCCCATTTTTTTGCAAGATATGATACTACATACAATTTTTATGGTTTAGGTTTTAAAAAACATTCTTTAAATTTTGGATTAAGAGATGTGTTTTTAGATTGGATAGATTTAACTTATCAAGAAGATAAAGCCTGGGATACTCAACAAATTATCTTAGATTTAAGATCTTTTATATTAGATAAATTTTTAGTTAAATTTTATATAAGTAGAAATCTTGTACGAAATGAAACAACCGAAATGAAAATCGAAGGAACTTATTTCCATAATTGTTATATGGTAGGATTGGGTTTTTCAGTTACCCCAGAAGATACTAAATTTTTATTTTTATTTGAATTAAAAGGATTGGGAGGATATAGTACATTTAAATAAAATAAATTTTAATGGCAAACAAGATTAAAATTTTAATGCCAGGTCCTATTAAATTTGACTTTGTTAAGGAGGGAATAAAGTATTATTTAGAAAAAATTAAGCCCTTCATTATGTTAGAGATTATTTTACCTAAAATAAAAATAGTAAAAATAACAAAAGAAGAAAAAATAAAGAAAGAAGAAGAAATTTTGAAGAAATATTTGGTGTTTAATAAAGAATATTTGATAATTTTAGACGAAAAAGGTAAATTTTTTAAAA
>CAYPPW010000013.1:0-14037 GCA_964412755.1 uncultured Thermodesulfatator sp. | reverse complement strand
TTTTAAAAGTATTGAATTAGCAAAAAAAGTAGAAAACTTAATAACTAACTTTTCAACTATAACTTTCATAATAGGAGGTGAAGAGGGAGTTTCGGGAAATTTAAAAAAAGAAGCTAAGGAGATTTGGAGTTTATCTAATCTTACATTAAATCATGAAATAGCATTACTTGTTCTGATGGAAGCCCTTTATAGAAGTTTTACTATTATAAATAAAATTCCTTATCATAGAGGTTAAAAAATGGATAAATTTGCAATTATTTATGATGAAATATTTATAAAACATAATCCTGGAGTTTTTCATCCAGAATCTCCTCAGCGAGTAAAGGCTATATGGGAAAGAATCCAAAAAGATGATATAAAACCTTATATAGAAATATTTTCACCGGAGGTAGCTACTAAAGAAGAAATATTATGGAATCATAGTGAATATCTCTATAATCTCATAGCTCAAACATCAGGTAAAACCTATATTCAACTTGATCCTGATACAGCTACTAATGAATATTCTTTTGAAGCGGCTTTAAAAGCGGTAGGAGCTCAAAAGGTAGCATTAAAGCTCCTCTTAGAAAAAGGATACAAAGGAGTTTTTGCTTTAGTTAGACCTCCCGGACACCATGCAGAAAGGGATAGAGCTATGGGATTTTGTTTATTTAACAATATCGCAATAGGAGCCTATTATGCTAAATATTATTATGGAATAAAAAGAATATTAATTGTAGATTGGGATCTTCATCACGGGAACGGCACTCAAAAATCTTTTTATTCTGATTCGGAAGTTTTATATTTTTCTGTACATCAATATCCTTATTATCCTGGAACCGGACATTATTCAGAAATTGGAAATGGTGAGGGAAAAGGATTTACAATAAATATTCCTTTACCACCCTATTGCGGAGATGAAGAATACATATATATCTTTGAGACTTTTTTGAAACCTGTTGCTTTGCAGTACAAACCCGCAATTATAATGGTTTCAGCAGGATTTGATCTCTGTGAAAATGATCCTCTTGGTTCTATGGAAGTAACTTCATCTTTCGGGATACCTATGTTAACTAAAATATTGAAAGAGATTGCAAATGAAGTTTGCGAAGGGAAAATTCTTTTTACTTTAGAGGGTGGTTATAATTTAATAAATTTACAAACAGGTGTTGCTAATTTAATTTTGACTTTTTTGGGAATAAAAGAAATTTTTCCTAAAATTCCTTTTTCAGAAAATTCTCAAAAAATAGAAAATCAAATATTAAAACCTCTAAAAGATCTTTTAAGATATCAATCTTATTGGGAAATATAAGAATTTCGGTATAATTAATTTTTAATGACTTTAAAATTAAAATATGTAATTTTTTTGGTTATTTTAATATTTATTGGATTATTGATTTATACTCAATTTTTGAAATATAAAAAGGTTCCTTCAGGAGTTTTAATTTTACATGGAAGAATTGAAGGAAGAGAAATAAATATTGCTTCTAAACTTCAAGGAAGGATCATAGAACTTTATAAAAGAGAAAGTGATGAAGTAAAGAAGGGGGAATTGTTAGCAAAACTTCGTCCTGATGAATTTTTGGCTCAATTAGAATCTGCTCAAAATGAAGTAAATTCAGCTTATCAAACTAAACTTATGGCAGAAAGTTATCTTATTAAATCTAAAGCAAAATTAGAACAAGCTAATAGAGATTTGGAAAGATATAAAATCCTTTACAAAGAGGGGGTTATCTCTCAAAGAGATTTAGAACTTGCAGAGCTTGAATATAAAGCTGCCCTTGCTGAAGTAAAAATAAATGAAGAATTTATTTCCCAGGCTAAGGCACGATATTTAGCAGCTTTACAAAAATTAAAAGAAGTAGAAATTGTGTACAAAGAGACTGAAATTTATGCACCCATGGATGGAGTGATTTTAACCAGAACAGCTGAAAAAGGAGAAGTCGTAAATCCGGGGCAGACAATATATACTATGATAAATTTACAAAATCTTTATGTTAAGGTTTATATTCCAGAGCCAGATCTTGGAAAGGTAAGATTAGGGCAGCCTGCACGGATTTATGTAGATGCGTATAAAGATAGATATTTCAATGGAACTTTAACACGAATTTATAAACAAGCTGAATTTACTCCTAAAAATATAGAAACAAAAGAAGAAAGAACAAAACTTGTTTTTGGCGCTGAAGTTTCAGTAGATAATAGAGAAGAATTACTTAAACCTGGTATGCCAGCGGATGTGGTAATAAAATTATTTCCCGATGCAGAATGGATAAAGCCTTAAATTCAGTAGTTATAAAAGTACAAAATCTTTCAAAATTTTATGGGAAAATAAGAGCAATAGAAAATATTTCTTTTGAAGTCAAAAAAGGAGAAGTTTTCGGTCTTATTGGCCCGGATGGATCTGGTAAAACTACTGTAATTCAAATTTTAGCAGGAGTTTTAGATCCATCTTCAGGAAAAGCCTATATAAATGAAATTGAAGTTACTAAGGAAGCAGAAAAAATTAAAAAAATCATTGGATATATGCCACAAGGATTGGGATTAAATCTTTATGATTCTCTTTCTGTGGAGGAGAATATACTCTTTTTTAAAGAATTAAGACAAATCTCTGAAGATATTTTTCAAAAAAATAAAGAAAAACTTTTGGAAATTACTAGATTAAAACCATTTCTTAATAGACCAGTTAAAACCCTCTCTGGAGGAATGAGACAAAAACTGGGTTTAATTTGTGCACTTCTTCATTTTCCAGATATAATTCTTCTTGATGAGCCTACTACAGGGGTTGATCCACTTTCGAGACAAGAATTATGGAAAATTATCCATACCTTCGTTCAAGAAAGAGAAATCACGGTTCTTTTAGCTACCTCTTATATGGATGAAGCTGAAAGATGTCATAGTATTGCTTTAATGCATGAAGGTAAAATAATTTTAAAAGATAGACCTGAAAATATAATTCATTTAGAAGAAGCTTTCATAGAAGCCATCTCTAAACAAAAACCAAGACCTCTTTTAAAAAATTCTTATTATATATATTCAAAAAATAAAAACAGTTTTATTTTACAATGTAAAGATGTAAGTAAATTTTTTGGAAATTTTAAAGCAGTAGATAGAATAAATTTAGAAGTTCAAAAAGGAGAAATTTTAGGTCTTCTTGGTCCAAATGGTGCAGGAAAAACCACACTTATAAAAATGATGTGTGGGCTTTTAGACATTTCAGAAGGAGAAATCTTTATTTCAGAGTATAACGTAAAAAAAGAAAAAACTAAAATGGGACATCTTATAGGGTATATGTCTCAGAAGTTTTCTCTTTATAAAGATTTGACAGTATTAGAAAATATGAAGCTTTATGCGGGATTATATGGTATAAAAATTAGTCATTTTGAAGAACTTTTAGATAAACTTAATCTTTTAGGATGGGAAAATAGACTTGTTAAAGATTTGCCTTTTGGAATAAAACAAAGGGTAGCACTTTGTTGTGCCATTTTACATAAACCACTTATTATATTTTTAGATGAACCTACTTCTGGAGTGGATCCAGTGGCAAGAAGAGCTTTTTGGGAAATAATATATAACCTCTCAAGGCAAGAAAGTAAAACCATAATCATTTCAACTCACTATATGGATGAAGCTGAGAATTGTGATAGACTCGGACTTATGAATAAAGGGAGACTTATTGCCTTAGGAACACCTGAGCAACTAAAAGAAGAGTCAGAAAAAATTTCAGGAAAATTGATCCAGATTAAGGCTTTAGATTTTAGAAAAGTATATAATATTTTACAAAAAAATTTTAAAAACCTTACTCTTTACGGAAGTAAAATATTTATAAGAACTTTTTATCCTGAAAAAGATCAACAAGAAATTGAAAAAATTCTGTTTGAGCATCATATTTTGGATTTCGAAATTTTTCAAGCAAAAATTCCTCTTCAGGAAGCTTTTGTGGATTTTATAATAAAAGAGAATGCTCAGGCTTGATATATTTAAAGGAATAATAAAAAAAGAATTTAAAGAACTAGTAAAAGATAAGCTTTACCTTATTTTTATTTTCGTAGTTCCTGTTACAGTAATGGTCCTTTTAGGATATGGATTAAATTTAGATGTAAAACATATCCCTATAGCTTTTCTTGATTACGAAAGGAGTAAATTAAGTAGAAGTTATATAGATGCTTATATTAATTCTGAATATTTTAGTATTTATACATTAGTTCAAGATTATATAGAAGCAGAAAATCTAATAAAATCTGGCAAAATAAGAGCTCTAATAGTAATTCCTTCTGATTTTTCAAGAAAACTTTACAAAAGAGAAAAAACTGAGGTCCAAATTTTTATTGATGGAACGTATCCAACTAGAGCAGAAATAATAAAAGGGTATGTTACCACCATAAATATGCTATTTAACCAAGATTTACTGAAAAATAAAAAAATTGTAAATCAAATTTTTTCTGAACCTCCTATAGAAGTAGAAATAAGAGCCTGGTATAATCCTGCTTTAGAGAGCAAAAATTTTATTATGCCTGGAATGTTAGTAACAACTCTTTGTTTTTATCCTGTATTGTTGGGATGCTTAATTATAGTAAGAGAAAAAGAATTTGGAAGCATATTCAATTATTATGTATCTCCTGCAAAACCTTGGGAAATCATTTTTGGTAAAGCTTTGCCTTACATATTTGTTTGTTTTTTAACTTATTTACTGTTATTTCTTATTAGTGTATTAATTTTTAAAGCTAAATTCATAGGAAATTTTTTTATTTTATCTTTATCCAGCATACTTTATCTTTTTTGCACTGTTGGGCTCGGGATATTTATCTCTACTATTACAAAAACTCAAATAACTGCAATGCTTTTAGCTTTTATTACTACTGTAATTCCTACTTATCTTTATTCTGGATTTCTTTATCCTGTAAGTAGTATGGAACTTAGCGGTCAGATCGTAAGTAGGTTTATTCCTGCAACTTATTTTTTAGAAGTAGTAAGAGGGATTTATTTAAAAGGATTACCTTTAACCTATTTTATAAAAAATATATTAAGTCTGTTTGTCTATGCTTCAGTAATATATGCTATTACTATTTTGAATTTTAAGAAAAAGATTTGAAATTTATGAGAGTTATCATTCTTATAAAAAAAGAATTTTTGCAACTTTTTAGAGATAAAATTTTAATTATAGTTCTAATTTATGCCTTTACAGTGGTGATTTATACTGGTGGTAAAGGAATAAGTTTAGAAGTTAAAAGATTTCCCGTAATTATTCAAGATCAAAGCAAATCCAGTTTAAGTAGAGAATTTATAAATAAAATAAGGCCTCCTTATTTTAAAATACTTGCATTTGTTGACTCAGATAAAGAAATAGTTGAATGGCTTGATAAAGGGAAAGCTTCTTTGGTTTTGGTTATTCCTCCTGATTTTGAAAGAAAAGTTAAAAAAAACAATGCAAAGATTCAAATAATAATAGATGGAACCATGTCTATGACTGCTACTATTGCTATCTCTTATTTATCTAATATTGCCTACGGTTATTCTTTAGAAATAGTAGAAGATAAATTTTATAAAAGACCTTATAAATTACCTCAAATTGAAGATAAGGTGAGGTTGCTTTTTAATCCTAATAATTTAAGTTCTTGGTTTATGAGTTTACTTGAACTTTTTAATATGATAACAATGGTATCACTTCTTCTTTCTTCAGCAGCGCTTATAAGAGAAAAAGAATATGGGACTATTGAGCAGCTTTTAATTACTCCTGTTAAAAGTTGGGAGGTTTTTTTGGCTAAAATCTTACCTACTGTGCTAACAATAAGTACTCTTTCTTTATTTAGTTTGTTTTTTATGGTAAAGGGTATATTTAAAGTGCCTGTTAAAGGAAATATATTTTTATTCTACATTGTGACATGTTTCTATATATTTACTATGTCATCTTTAGGTATAACTATTGCAACTTTTGTGAATAATTTATCTCAAGCTATGATGGTAATTCTTGTTATTTTAGTGCCTATGCTTATGATTTCAGGAGCTTGGAGTCCGCCTGAAGCAATGCATCCTGTAATAAAATGTATTAGTTTTCTCTCTCCTATGAGATATTTTTTAGATTTTGGATATGGTGTTTTATTAAAGGGTAACGGATTATATTATGTTTGGAAGGATATAATAGGTATTCTTTTAATTGGTTTTTCTCTTTTGATTATTTCAGTTTTTAGATTTCATCAAACTTTTGCAAAATAAAAGGGAAAAAGTACCAATTGAATATATTTTTCTCAATTGCTAAAAAGATTATTTAATTATAAAAGCTAAATAAGTGTGAATCAAAAGAATAAATTTTAGAGATAAAATTTTTTGGGAAAAGACCTAAAATAGCTAAGACTTTAAGAAAAGATGAATTTATATTTTGAAAAATTGTATTATATTTTAAATTAAGGCTATTGGGACCTGTGCGACAGATCCTGGTGAATCCCGCCAGGCCCGAAAGGGAGCAACGGTAGCCAGGCTCTCTGGGTGCCACAGTCTCCCAATAGCCCCTTTAAATGAAGGAAGCGTAAGGGGGCTGGTGTCCCTCCCGGGCTTCAAACCCGGTGCACCCCAAATTTAGGGGTGGGTGGGTTCAATTCCCACACGCTTCCGCTAATAACTAAAATGAAAAAAAAATTTTTTATTTTTTTTCTTTGTATTTCTTTAATTTATCCCCTTCCTTTAAGTTATGCTCTAATTAGTCTTTCTGAAGAAGAAAAAATAGGTAAAAAAGTGCTTCAAGAAATTTCTTCAAAAATTGAATTTGTTCAAGATATAGAATTAGTTGCCTATCTTAATGCTATGGGTAAATTGTTAATAGAGAAAGGATTAGATTTTTCTCCCTTCCAATTTAAATTTTTTTTAATAAAAGATGATACCTTTAATGCTTTTTCAATACCAGGAGGATATATTTTCATTAATTCTGGAATTTTTGATAGTATTGATTCAGAAGAAGAATTAGCAGCTATCATGGCCCATGAGATAGCACATAATATTTGTAGACATATTGCAAGAAGAATTGAAGATATAAAAAAAATGCAAATAACAATTACTGCAACAATTTTAGCAGCTGTTTTATTAGGTGGAGGAAAAGCTGGAGAAGCTGTTGGATTGACCTCCTCAGCCTTAGCAGAGACAAAACTTTTAGCCTATAGTAGAGCAGATGAAGAAGAAGCAGATAGAACAGGTTTTCAAATATTGACTAAAGCAGGATATAATCCATGGGGAATGGTAAGGGTCATGGAAAAATTATCTCGTCAAGGTAATTTTGCCATAGAATTAAATTACAGATATCTTCTCACACATCCTTTACCTCAGGAAAGGTTAAATTACTTAATAAATTTAGCTCAAAAATATGAAACTAATAAAAGCTTAAATTTAATAAATTCTGATCCCTATTACTTTAAGAGAATTTCAATAAAAGCTAAAATTATTTCTAAGGAATCATCTAATTTAATATTAAAATACCGTGAAGAATTAAATAAAGAAAATGACCCTTGGATTAGATATTCCTTAGCCTTAGCCCTGGCACAGGAAAGATTTTTTAAAGAAGCAATTTATGAAATGCAAATAGCTCTAAAAGAACTTCCTTTTAAACCATATTTTTTAATAGACCTTGCTGAGATATATTTTAATTCCGGAGACTATTCTCAAACTCTCAATATTCTTGAACAAGTTAAATTTACCCCAAATTTAGAAAATATGTGGGAAAAGCTTTATATTTCCAAATTACAATATATAAAGGCAAAAACCCTGCTTGAACTTTCTCAAATATTACAAGCCTATAATATTTTTGTAGATCTTGAAAAAAATGAAATGTTACAAAATGATCCCTATTTTTATTTTTATTTTGGTAGAACCTGTTCAAAAGCAAATAAAGAAGGTGAAGCTCATTTTTATTTTGGTAAATATTACGAATTAAAAGGAGATTATAAAACAGCATATTTTCATTATAAAAAAGCTCTTTCTTTTTTGTCTAAAACAGATACAATGTATAATAAAGTTAAAGAATCTTTGAGAAAAATAGAGAGTAATTAAGAGGGAGGAAAAAAATCGAATGGCTGAAAAGAATGCTTTACCAAGAATACATAAAATAAAGATAAAAAAGCCCTTTAGTATAAAATATAGAGAAAAAATAGTTTGTCCTTATTGTCAAAATAGTGAAGATTTTTATGAAATTATAGAGAATGCTACTTTTTTTATCTCCTACATTCAAAATTATGAGGGGCTTTTAGAACCTGTAGAGGAGGAAGTAGAAATCCTAGGTCCTGTAAAATTTTTTTGTGGTATCTGTAATGCAGATCTAACCCAACTTAAAAAGAAAGTATAAAATTATTTTTAAAATGCGTCCTCATTATATAATCCTTAGTTATCAAGCTTTTAAAAAACATTTTCATGAATTAAGGGAAGGAGACCTTATAGGAATAAGGCTTCCCCTTAAAAAAGAAGAAATAGGATTAATAATTGATTTAACTTATAGAAAAGTAGAAGCTTTTCCTTCTTATTTAGCTCAACTTTTATCTATTTCCAAAACTCTTCAAGCTGAGATATTAAAGGAATACATCTTACCTTATACTTTCTCAATAAGAGATAGAAATTTTTTACTTTCAGCTATAGCAGAACTTGCTGCTTTAAAAAAATTTAAAAAATTTGTTACTAAAGATGATAGAGCTAATTGTGGATTAGGAGTAAGGCTTTGGAATTCCCTAGAGGAAATTTTCAATGTTGCAGGGACTTCCATTTTGTCTTATCCTTTTGTTCTTCAACCCTTTTATGAAAATATAAAAGATGTCAGAGTTATAATATTAGGTGAGGAATATATTGAAGCCTATGAAAGAGAAAATCCTCATAATTTTAGGAAAAACTTGTTTTTAGGTGGCAAATCAAAACCTTATAAATTAAAAAAAGAAGAAGTGGAATTTTGTTTAAAAGTAATGGAAAGGGGTAAGTTTCCTTATGCTCATCTAGATTTATTATGGATCGATGGGAAAGGTCCCTATCTTTCTGAAATCAGTCTTAAAGGAGGAATTAAAGGAGCAAAAATAGATTTCAAAAAATATGACGAAATTGTAAAAAAAATCCATCAAAAATTTTATAAAAAATGGGAAGAAAAATATCAACCTGTTGTATATCTTAAACCGTAAAAGAAAGAGATTTTATTTGAGGTATAAAATAAGATTTTATTATTTCATCCCAGCTTAAATTTTTAGCTATTTCACCCATTTTATTAAAAATTATTTCTTTTTCTTTTAAATTTTTAGGTATTTTTTCAAAAATTTTTAATATATTATTAGCTATACAAAATTCCTCTAAAGCTATTCTTTTTTCTGGGGTTAATGTTTTTAGAGTTTCTAATGTAAAGTTTTTTCCTATAGAGATAAAATCTAAAGCATAATAAGGTTTGAAGGTGTCTTTAAATACTTTTTCTAACAAAAAATACACTCCGCAAGAACTAGAATGTATAGAAATTCCACCAAAAGGTAAAACCTCTATATGAGAAATACCAAAAGGTTCGTAGATAGACATTCCCAATTCTACATCACTTGCCTTTTTTAAATCTATTGTCTCTACTTCCTCAACAAGTAAGGAAGGACATTTAGTTTTGGAAAAACCAAACTGATTTACAAAAAGAGCTTTAATATTTTTAGCTTTTTCATTAAAACTTTTAACTAAATTATAAATCTCTATCTCATAACCTATTAAATCAGGCCAACCTTCTTGGTGTTCAAAGGGCCAATTATATTTTTTAATAATTTTTACTATTTCATTAGGAGGTCTTCCAGTAGCAACTATAGAGGAAAGAAGAATATATACACCAAATATATCATTTTCTTGAAAGAGTTTATCTAAATAAGATAAAAGGATAAAATCGCGCCAAATACCTTTACTTTTAACTAATCTACAAATATGAGTAAAAATAACATCTATTTTTTTAATATCCCAACTATTTTTTAAGCATCTTTTAATTTTTTCTCGAGAGTTAATTTTATCTTCAAAAGTATAGTGATCTAAGGAAATAGCATTATATACAGGAACAATTTTTTCCTTTTCTACTTGGGGGCATAAAAATTTATATTCCTCTATTATTAAATCACCTACAGCAAATATTTTGTCAAATCTTTGAGCTAATTTTACCAAAGGAGTTCGATACCAATCTTCTTGAGATCCAAAAAAATCCTCAAGAGAAAGTTCTTTTTTGCAACAAATTTTAAGAATATTATAAAAAGAGATATCTGCTCCTCCTAAATTTTCAATAAGCCTTCTCACAGGTGCCACCTCGTGAGCATAAAAAATGCGTTTATGTTTTACTGAACTAAATTCTGGATTTAATTCTAAACTCAATAAAGAGGGAATCCCCATATATTCATGAGAAAAATGTATTAACTCTTTTGCATTTGGATAAAGAAGGGAAATTAATTCAAAATAAGGTATTCCTATTCTAAAATATTGTTCATAATCCCAGTCATATTCATATTTATCTGAAGGTAAACCAAATTTTTCCCAAAAGAGATATTTAGCATAATTTATTATATCTTTTTTCATATGAGTAATATCAACTAATAAAACTTCAACTGTTGATGTTTTTTGAGGATTAAATTCATTAATAATCCTTCTTTTTCCGTAAACAACATCAATATTATATTTTTCAAGAAGAGATTTAAATAACTGAGAAAATTTTCCAGAATCATAAAGATCCTTACTTGAGTAAAAAACAATTCCATCCTTACCGAGTCTGGTTGAGGGAGAACCAATATATTCAAAAAGAGGTCCATAAAGAAGAGTTTTATCAAAAAAAGAAAGATAGGAGGGAGAGGTACAAAGTTGGTTTATTACCTCTCCTATCCCCCCTATTTTATATAAGGCTTCATGGGTAATATGTATAGCTACCCGCATAATAAATTAAAATTTAGCATATTTTAGATAATTTAAAAATCGGATTATTGCTAAAATAATAAAAAGCTTTATATTTGAAAAGTTATGAGGCTTCCTAATAAAAGGGGATATTTTGGAACCTTTGGTGGAAGATTTGTTCCAGAAACCCTTATTCCCAATTTATATGAATTAGAAAGGGCTTATTTGCAAACTAAAAAAGATCCACAATTTTGGAAAGAATGGAAAATTCTTTTACAAGAATACGCAGGTCGTCCTACTCCACTTTATTATGCTTCTAATTTTTCTCAATATTTAGGAGGACACTTTAAAATCTATCTTAAGAGGGAAGATCTTTTACATACCGGGGCTCATAAACTTAATAATACTATAGGGCAGGTTTTGCTTGCTAAAAAAATGGGTAAAACCCGTATTATAGCAGAAACAGGAGCAGGACAGCATGGAGTTGCTACTGCAACCGCTTGTGCACTTCTTAATATGAAATGTGTTGTTTATATGGGAGCTAAAGATGTTGAAAGACAAGCTTTAAATGTGTTTCGTATGAAACTTCTTGGAGCAGAGGTTATCCCAGTTTATTCTGGAACTCAGACTTTAAAGGATGCCATAAATGAAGCTTTAAGAGATTGGGTGACCAATGTAAAAGATACCTTATATGTAATTGGTTCAGTAGTGGGACCTCATCCTTATCCTATGATAGTTAGAGATTTCCAAAGCATCATTGGGATAGAAACTAAAAAACAAATTCTTAAAAAAGAAAAAAGACTTCCGGATATAATTATTGCCTGTGTAGGTGGAGGGTCTAATGCTATGGGAATATTTTATCCTTTTGTTAAAAATAAAGAAGTAAAATTTATAGGAGTTGAAGCTGCTGGATATGGGCTTGATACAGATCGTCATTCAGCTACCCTTTGCCAGGGAACACCTGGAGTTCTTCATGGTATGTTAACATATCTTCTGCAGGATAAAGTAGGGCAAATAAAAGGAGCTCATTCAATTGCTCCAGGTTTAGATTATCCTGGAACAGGTCCAGAACATTCATATTATAAAGAAATAAAAAGAGCAGAATATGTGGCAGTTACTGATGAAGAAGCTCTTGAAGCTTTTAAAATTTTGTCTGAAACTGAAGGTATTATACCTGCTTTAGAATCTGCTCATGCTGTAGCTTATTTAATAAAAATAGCAAAAAAAATTCCTGAAAATGCTGTGGTAGTTATAAATCTTTCTGGAAGAGGAGATAAAGATGTTATGACCGTAAAGGATCGTTTTGAAAAAGGGCTTTAAAAATGATGAAAAGAGCTGAATTAATAGAAAATCGGATAAAATCTATTAAAAAAAGGGGAGAAACTCCATTAATTCCTTATCTTACTTGTTGGGATCCTGATTTAAATACCACTTCAGCTATTCTTTGGGAATTGGTAGAAATTGAACCTGCTTGTATAGAATTGGGATTTCCTTTTTCTGATCCTGTAGCTGATGGCCCCACTATTCAAAAGGCTATAGTCAGAGCTCTTCAGCATAAGCCCACTTTTGAAGAGTTTTTTGAATTCATAGAGAATTTGAACAGTCAAAATTATCCTATTCCTATAGTTTGTATGACTTATTATAATATTCTTTACAGATTTGGATTAGAAAAAACTGTGGAATATGCTATCAATTCAGGACTTTCAGGATTTATCATTGCTGATCTTCCAATTGAAGAAGCTCGTCCATGGTTAAAAGCTAATAAAGGGAAAGGTCTTGCTACTATATTTTTAGCTGCACCTACTTCCTCTGAAGAAAGAATTAAAAAAATTGCAAAAGTTTGCTCAGGATTTCTTTATTATGTATCTTTAACAGGAGTTACAGGAGCAAGAGATAAACTACCAGAAGATCTTATTCAACGTCTACAATTAGTAAAGAAATTTTCTTCAATTCCGGTAGGTGTAGGGTTTGGAGTTTCTAAAAAAGAGCATATAAATATGCTTTCTCCTTATACAGATGCAATAATAATTGGTAGTGCTATTGTAAAGATTATAGAAGAGAAAGGTAAAAAAGCCCCTCAGGAAATCAGAAAATATCTGAAATCTCTAAAATGAAAGTTTTGAAAGTTAAAACTAAATCACCTTATGAAATTTTAATAAGAGAAGGTCTTTTAGAAGAAATCCCAGAGAATTTAAAAAATCTGAATTTTGGGAAAATAGCTATTATCACTGATACTGTGGTAGAACAACTTTATGCCCAAAAATTATGTCAAGATTTTTTTAAAAAAAATATAAGGGCAGAAATCTTTTCTTTCCCTGCTGGTGAAACTTCTAAAAATATGGATACTGTTATTAGTTTGGCAAGAAAAATGATACAAAAAAATTTTGATAGAAAGGATTTAATTTTAGCTTTAGGCGGAGGTGTAGTAGGGGATGTAGCAGGATTTTTAGCAAGCATTTATTTAAGAGGGGTTCCTTATATTCAAATTCCTACTACTTTACTTGCTCAGGTAGATGCATCCATTGGGGGGAAAACAGGTGTTGATCTGCCTGAGGGGAAAAATTTAATAGGCACCTTTTATCAACCCTTAAAAGTTTATATTGATCCTCTAGTTCTTAGAAGTCTTCCTAAATCAGAAATAAAAAATGGATTAGCTGAAGTTATAAAGTATGGTTGTATTCTTAAAAGAAAACTTTTTTATTTTTTAAAAAAAAGAGGGGAGAAAATTTATGAATTAAAACCTAAAGATTTAGAATATATAATTTTTGAAAGTTGTTCAGCAAAAGCTTATATTGTTTCTAAAGATGAAAAAGAAGCTGGATTAAGAAGAATACTCAATTTTGGTCATACTATAGGTCATGCAATAGAAACCGAACTTAACTATAAAATTCCTCATGGGCTTGCGGTTTCGGTAGGAATGGCTGTTGCTGCAAAACTTTCAGAAGAGATTAACCTTGCACAAGAGAAAGTTTTTACTCCTTTAAAAGAACTTTTAACTGCTTTAGATATGCCTTATAAGCTATCTCAGATTTCTCAAGAGATAAATCCTGAAAGTATAATTTTTCATATCCAGAAAGATAAAAAGGTTTGGAAAGGTAGCTTAACTATGATTCTTCTTAAGAGGATTGGAGAAGCTTATTTTCTTGAAAATCCCCCTTTTGAGATAATAAAAAGTGTTCTTTCCGAAAATTAACATTTAAAATAGTCGCAATC